>CAZCHT010000059.1:0-26949 GCA_964498705.1 uncultured Bdellovibrio sp.
TTACCTAATCTTAGGGTCCCACCTGGAAAATGAATAGGTATGAAGACCCCGATTTTCATTCTTACTTTTTTAACCCAGCGTAGAACTCTTTCACTTTCGCGCAGATAAATTGAATATCGGCTGTTGTTAAAGCGGGATAACTTGGTAAATTCATACCAGCCCAACCCAATTGTTCGGCCACGGGATGTTTTTCCAATTTTTTGAAATACATAGGCATCGTGTGAACTGGATAAAAAGTAGGTCGAGTTTCAATCTGATTTTTATCTAAATGCTCTCGTAGGTTATCTCTTAGAGATGAATCTTCTAAACCGACAGTCACCATCCAGAACGAGTTTACTGTGTCCGCATCTTGCCATAAAACTTTTAAAGGCGTGCCTTCTAAGTTAGCGCGGTAGGTTTCCGCAATGACTCGTTTTTTCTCGATAATTTGTTTTGCACTTTCTAATTGAGCTAAGCCAATCGCCGCGCAAATATTTGTCATACGATAATTGTAACCAATAACATCATGCCAGTACTGTCGATTCTTTGCTAAGCCCTGACCTTTGAAATGCACTAGACGATCATATAAAGTTTGATCGTTAGTTACAACCATTCCGCCTTCGCCAGTTGTAATTGTTTTGTTTCCAAAAAAGCTAAACGTCGATACGTCACCAAAAGTACCAACGTGCTTACCTTTGTAGTATGAGCCGAATGCTTCTGCACAGTCTTCAATTAATAATAAACCTTTTTCCTTACAAATCGCCTGAAGTTTATCCATGTCACATGGGTATCCGTATAAATGAACGGCCATGATAGCTTTTGTTTTTGGAGTTACTTTTTTGGCCACATCTTCTGGATCCATCTGCCAAGTTGTTTTCAAAGAGTCTACAAAAACTGGTTTGGCACCAGTATAGGCAATCGCATTTACTGAAGCTATGTATGTATAAGTTGGAACTATCACTTCGTCGTCTGGGCCAATACCTAATGCCACTAATGCTAGATGGATAGCTACGGTACCGTTCGATACGGCCGTTGAATATTTAACACCTGTAAATTGTGAAAATTGATTTTCAAATTGGGCAAGATATTTACCTTTAGACGAAATCCAAGTCGTATCGATACAATCGTTTACGTACTCTTTTTCTTTACCAGTTAAAAACGGTTGATATACAGGATATTTATACATGAAGCCCCCAAAAATATTAGGTCAGTTAAATATTAATTTAGACTAGAAAATTAGCATTTTAGGAAGGGAATTAGCAAATAAAAAAGACCTAAATACCGCTATAAACTAATAAATTCGACAACGAATTGTTCATCAGAAACAGTCGACTGATAACTAGTACTAAATTTTCCAACGACATAACCTGGATCATTTTTACGAACAAGCATCGGGTCCACAACAATTTGCAAATGCTTCCCTGACTTTTTGATCATTATTTCGACAATATCACGTAGACGGCGAGGAATGCCGCTAGATAAATTCACAATTTGAAACCGATTATTCGCCTTTTCATTCATTAGGTTCCAAAATTTTTTGGTGAAATCAGTAATTAAGCTAAAATCTCTGACCAAATCGATGTTACCGACTTTAATCGTCCCGCCATTTTCACTTTCGGAAATTTGTCGATATACAGAGGGAAGGAAAAATTTAACCGACTGCGTTTTATGTGTATGATTAAACAGCCTTAGGACAAACACCGAACAAGATGAACTTTCAGCCAACGTTTTTAAAATATTTTCTGAAAAATATTTAGTACGGCTGTATGTGTTTTTCGGGCTTATTGGAAATGATTCATTAATTTCGACCTTTTCCATCGACGGCTTTACATCATAGACCAACGCTGTGCTTGTAAAAAACAACTTACCTGAAAAATTAGATTCGGATATCAATTGCGCCAAGAACAATGTCCCCAGCACATTAACTTCATAAGCCTTTTGCGGGTCAGCCTCACAATCCGCCACATGACTCATCCCTGCAAAATGAAATATATAGTCCCATTTTTCTTTTTGAAATGCAGTTTTAAGTTCCTCAAAGCTTTCAATTTTACCGGAGTACTCGTGGATTTCTATATCCTTATCTTGCTCACGCAAATAAGACGATAGATTAGTTCCTATAAAGCCGTTAGCTCCGGTAAAGAAAATCTTTTTCATTGCACCTTAGATTTGGTGTTTTTGCGACTTAATGAAGGCTAAATCTGAATCCACCATCATTTTTACTAAATCTTTAAAGCTAGTTTTTGGCTCCCAGCCTAATACTTTTTTAGCTTTAGAGTAGTCACCGATTAGCAAATCAACTTCAGCTGGACGGTGGAAACGTTCGTCGTTCTTAACGTACTTCTTCCAGTCTAAGTCCGCGTGTCCAAATGCCAATTCAACAAATTCTTTTACTGTGTGAGTTTCATTAGTGGAAATAACGAAATCATCAGGTTGGTCTTGCTGTAACATCATCCACATAGCTTCAACGTAATCTCCTGCAAAACCCCAATCGCGTTTTGCATCCAGGTTTCCAAGTCTAAGTTCAGTTGCTAAACCATGTTTAATCATGGCTACATGATAGGTAATTTTTCGAGTTACGAATTCAAGTCCACGGCGTGGCGATTCGTGATTAAATAAAATACCGCTAGATGCGTGCATATTGAACGATTCGCGGTAATTGATTGTCATCCAGTGGCCATAGAGCTTAGCAACGCCATACGGTGAACGTGGATAGAATGATGTATCTTCTTTTTGAGGAACAGCTTGAACTTTACCGAACATTTCACTTGAACTTGCTTGGTAAAAACGAGCCTTAGGTTTTACTTTTTTCACAGCTTCTAGCATTCGTGTCACGCCTGTAGCCGTAAACTCAGAAGTTAATACGGGTTGGTTCCAAGATGTTTGAACGAAACTTTGTGCGCCTAAATTATAAACTTCGTCAGGACTAGATTGTTCAACAGCTTCGATCAAAGACGATTGATCTAAAAGATCGCCAGGCAATAATTCGATTTCACCCAACATGTGATTAATACGAGATGTAACGCTTGTACTTGAACGTCGAGTAAGACCATAAACTTTATAGCCCTTCTTTAATAATAATTCTGCTAAGTATGAACCATCTTGGCCAGTGATGCCTGTAATTAAAGCTTTCTTCATTTATTTTCCTGTTGTGTACTGTTTAACTTTCCGAAAAAAATATCGGCTGATTCGTCCCATGTCATCCACTTTTTTGGTTTTGGAGGGATATCTTTCTGATTTTTCGAGATTAAATCCAATAATGGGTTGGTATCTCCCAAAGGGAAATACTGAGGATAATCCCCTCCCACTTCCCTAAATACAGGGATTTCACTACAAAAAACCCTTAATCCGCTAGCCATAGCCTCTACTATAGGCAATCCGAAGCCTTCGACGTAGGAAGCAAAAATCAAACCTTGGGCATTTTTGTACGCAAACAAAAGTTCTTCGTCTGACGCGTCGGCAAAGAAAAATAGCTTCTTATTCAGCTCTGGGTGGTGTTGCATTCTTGCAATAACGTGATCACACTTCCAACCGATGCGCCCTATTATGACTAGCTTGTCTTGACGTCCCTGACGCCAAACCCTATCGAAAACATCCAAAATAAATGCATGATTTTTTCGCGGCTCAATGGTTCCTACCACAAGCCAAACGGGAGCTCCTTCAAAAATAGCCTCATAACCCTCCCGTTTTGGAATCGTTTCGCTTTGTTTAGGCGGTCTAAAATCCGATCCCAAAAGGAAATAATCTAAATTAAAATTTCCATCGGGAAGAACTGTATCAAGATACTCTTTAAGTTCAGTGGCGACTGAATTTGAAATTCCAATAAAATTCTTCACTCGTGAGGCCAACTCTGGCAAGCGTTTCATAAACAATGGTTGAGTTAACTCCTCAACAAATTCGGGATGGTTCACTGGGATTAGATCGTAAATCAAAGAATAAATTTGCTCACGCGGTAGTTTTGTATTGTTTAGCGATTTTGCAATGTCGTAGGTCCAAAAGGCATCCACCAAAATTAGCTTGTCGTCTTTGTCAAAATGGACTCGTTTGTTTCCGGATACGCGAATTGTTCTAAAAACTCGAAGCGTTTTAATCACCCAAAATAGTTTCTTTAGACACCACTCAACGGCATCAAATGACTGGACAACTCCGTCGAAAAACACACCCTCAGGACTAAACAGCTTCAAAGTTCCTTGGCGAACTCGATCAAATCCCGTTTTAATTCTTTGGCCGATCGACGCTGTCACCGGTTTTGAATTCAATACAAATGCGCGGTCAATTTCATAGTAATGGTTATTGAAACTGATCACCGACGCCGTATCAACACCATATTTTACTGTATAAAAATGATCCCTAGAAATAATATTGCGAACAACTCTTTGGATGCCCGTATTCAAACCGCTGTGATATGTGAATGTACAATCGAAATAAACTTTCATTTTTACTACCTGCATCAGATATATTAGCCTGCACATAAGTAAGTCAATCTTGGAAAACTATGCGAACGCTTAAAAGAACTGTTCTTGTAGCATGAACTTTGATAGCCTACCTCGGTGCAACGAGAACTACTCCGATCAGGATTTCAAAATGCTTAAAAAAATCACAACGCAAATAAAAAAATCTGTATATAGTCTAAACGGAAAGCATCCTTGGTCATTAGGCTATTTTGCCACACGCAACCAATTTATTGAAAGTGTCCTTAGCAATTTGGAAAACCAATTTATCCCAGAACCTACTTATGGATTTGGGTTTGATGAACGGGTCGTAGAATATCCCTGGCTGGTTTCAAAGCTAAGCGACAAGCCTAGCCGTTTACTAGATGCCGGGTCCATATTAAATTTTGATTTCATTCTGCAGCAAAAGAAAATTAAAAATAAACGCATTTGTATCACCACGTTGGCACCAGAACGCCATTGTTATTGGAAAGATGGAATTAGCTATACATTTGATGACCTCCGGGACTTACCTTTTAAAAACCACACGTTCGATGAAATCGTTTGTATTTCCACTTTGGAACATATCGGTCTTGATAACAAAATTTATTTTCAAACCGAGATCGGCGAAGTTGAAAACACTACCGAGCTTGTTAAAACAGATAAAGTCGATTCCCACTTAGTTGCTGTCTCAGAAATGCATAGAGTGTTAAAACCGGGTGGAAAGCTTTATCTTACAGTTCCATTTGGAAAATCACAAAAACTGGGATGGCTGCAAGTTTTCAATAGTCAGGGCATTGATCAAGTTATTTCCACATTTTCGCCATCTAATGTAGACGAGACCGTGTTTATACATAACGAAACCGGTTGGGCGAAATCGACTCGAGCCAAAGCCTCAACGGCAAATTACTATAATGTTCATTCCGGTGAGAAAACTGATCATCTTGCTGCCGCAGAAGCTGTAATAGCTTTAGTTTTGACCAAGCATGAATCAAATCAATAAAAACGTTAAGGTTCTAGTTTCTCAGATCATACCGATAGCTATAGGGCTTTTATCCGTACATTTTATCCTTAAGAACTACGGAGAATCACTGTTTGGCGTATTTAATATCCTACTTGCTACTCTGTCATTTTGTAGCGTTTTAGATTTAGGAATGGGTCGCATTCTTTCTCAATCAACCGCCGAGAAGTATAACCTTTCAAACCAAAAAAATTCAGTCGTCTTAGATCATGATATCAACAGCTCGATCACTTTCGCGTTCGTCATATCGGTTGCGGTAACTCTCCTTGGCCTTCTTTTTATCACACTGGGCCATCAGAATCCCTGGAATTTAAACACCGACGATTGGGAAAGACTTAAACCACCATTGTTTTGGACTCTAATGTCAGTCCCATTTATTGTCCTTTCGGCCATAATGAAAGGGGCACTCGAAGGTTTGCATGAATTTACAGTGGCTAACCGAATACAAACCATTAGCTCGTCCTTAATATTTTTAACTCCTTTGGCATTCTCGTTTTTTACACAAGATTTAACTTGGCCATTCATTTGTTTATTTTGTTTACGAATTCTTTTATTTTTATATTGCAAATCTAACCTGGGAAAGACGTTTAAACTTCAGTTTTCATTGCAAATGAAAACTAGTCGTACTGTCTTGATCAGCAGCTTGTGGATTAGTTTGTCTGCTATTCTTTCTTCAGCACTATTGTATTCCGACCGTTTTATTTTAGTAGGAAAATTCACTTTGGAAAACCTTGCCCCTTATACAACCGCTATTGATTTAGTGCTAAGGGCCTTAATAGTTCCACAGGCTCTGAGTCGTCTTATGCTTCCTGTATTCACACAAAATCGCCATTCGCAAATTGAGATGCCCAAAACTACAAACTTTTACTTCTCGGCCATGGCAGCTTTAGTTGTATTTCCACTTTTGTTATTAAATTATTTCGGTGGCCCCATAATTCAACTTTGGCTATCTCCGGAATTCGGAGCTAAGGTTTTCCGCTTCATTCCATGGCTAAGCCTAGGAATTGCTATAAATTCAATTTCTTGGGTCGCATTTAACCATTTGCAAGCACGGAAAGAATTTAAAATTCTATTTTATATTCAGTTGTTTTCAGGGCTCGTTTACTTCACGGCTTTTAAAATTATTCAGCCCTCTTCGGCTGACCAAATGATTCAACTCTGGGCTTCAAGATTTGTTTTAGATGCTTTTGTTTTTTACGGATATTTAAAATGGAAATATCCCGAAATTCCTCAGCTATACGCTTGGCTAATAAATGTACTAATCGTCCTAGCTTGGTGGCCAAGTCTCTACTAAAAGAGATTGCAAAGCTCATCAAAGAAATGCTAGTTCGCTAGTACTGCTGCTTTTCAATCAATCTCACTATGAATGTTTTCGCCGCGGTCGCAATTTGATCGGCTTTCTTTTGCGTTGCAGATTCTACATAACAGCGAAACTCAGGTGCATTTCCAGACGGTCTAAAATGCACGATCTCGCCATCGCTGGTCGTGATACGCACGCCATCCAAAGTATTCGTATTATCTACCGTCGCTGACCCGCCCAAGATATCTTGAATCACGGCTTTGCTAAAGGTTTTTACTTTTTCTAAAATCTTAGCACTGACTTCGAGCGGACAATTTTTAACCAAGACACTGGACGTATATTTTTGCGGAAGCCGGTTGATCAGTTCAGCTGGTGTGACTTTTTCTCTGGCCGCTAATGCCAACAAAGCGACGATCGGTAAAACCGAATCTCGCGTGGAAAGCGATTTCAATACGGAATCTGGTAGCGATCGGCTTTCCCAGCCCTTAAAAGTACCATAGGATTTATAGATTCTTTCACGAAAGTCGATAGGTTCTTCAGGCATCCCACTGGGATAACCAGGATTTTTGGAATCCGACAAGTGTAAAGCTAATCCAAGGAATTTAAGCTTTAAGTGCGAGCATACTAAAAAATGTTTTGATTAAAAAATGTTCGTTGCATTACTATCTCACTAACTTTTCCGTTAGGAGACCAAATCATGCATTGTCTTAGGTATATCTATCAAGTTTTTAAATTTTATCCTCGCTTTCAATTTAAGCTGAAATGGGCCCAGAAATGGCGTCATGGATTAGGTTTTTTTCAGGATCATCATCATTGCTTGGGTCGTTTTTCCCGCCGATACGGATACCTCTCTCAAAATGGCCAAGACTATTTTCTGGATCAAAAGATATTTCATCAGAAAACCAAAGGCGTTTTTGTCGACGTCGGGACGTTTGAGCCAGAATTTGACAATGCTACGATTTTTTTTGAAAAATACAGAAATTGGACGGGTTTGGCCATTGAACCCCAATTAGCCCACGTAGATAAGTGGCGCTTACTTAGAAAGTCTCCGATTGTTCACGCTGCGGCTAGCCGCAGTGATGGGACTGCAGAATTTGTCGTCGTTAACCACCCAGACGTAATGAATTACAATGCTTGGTCTGGCTTAAAATCAAGCATTGCCAATGAAAAAATGAATCAGCTTCCTGATGGTGCCTATCGCAGTTCCATAAGTGTACCGACCATATCAATTTCAAAAGCCTTAGATCAAAATGGAATTAAAGAGGTAGATTTTTTATCCATCGATGTAGAAGGTCATGAACTTGAAGTTCTTTCGGGAATCGATTTTAAACGCCATTCAATCAAGTGCATTGTCATAGAAAACGACATTCTGCCTGAAGGCGATCCGATCATTCATAACTTTCTAAAAGAACAGGGCTATAAATACATTGCACGGCTGACTTCGGATGATGTGTTTGTTAAGTAACTTTTTTAAGCTTTGAGTTTTGTTTTTACCAACCGCAAGCTCATCAAAGAAATGCAAGTTCGCTAGCACCGCTGCTTTTCAATCAATCTCACTATGAATGTTTTCGCCGCGGTCGCAATTTGATCGGCTTTCTTTTGCGTTGCAGATTCTACATAACAGCGAAACTCAGGTGCATTTCCAGACGGTCTAAAATGCACGATCTCGCCATCGCTGGTCGTGATACGCACGCCATCCAAAGTATTCGTATTATCTACCGTCGCTGACCCGCCCAAGATATCTTGAATCACGGCTTTGCTAAAGGTTTTTACTTTTTCTAAAATCTTAGCACTGACTTCGAGCGGACAATTTTTAACCAAGACACTGGACGTATATTTTTGCGGAAGCCGGTTGATCAGTTCAGCTGGTGTGACTTTTTCTCTGGCCGCTAATGCCAACAAAGCGACGATCGGTAAAACCGAATCACGCGTGGGAAGCGATTTCAATACGGAATCTTTTTTAGAAATATTAGATTTTAAAATATACCCACCGTTAGCTTCAAAGCCAGCTACCTGGTCATATTTTTTCGCCAGCTCATCCAGTGCCGCCACAACAAACGGAGATCCAATTTTAGTAAACACTGCTTCTTTTAATTCTTTCATTTCCGAGATACCCGAATTGCAGCTGATGGGCAAAGCCACCGCTTGAACTCGTAAGTATAGACTTGTGATCATGCCCAGTTTATCGCCTTGAATAATCTGTCCGTGATTGTCTACCACTAATGGACGATCGCCATCGCCATCGGTACTGACCAGAACATCACCCTTGTGTTCTTCCATCCATTTTTGAAATTGCACTAACGAATCCACGGCTTCTGTATCCACAGGAATAAACACATCACTACGACCTAAACGAACAATCTTCGCACCTAACTGCTCTAAAATAGCGGGAGCCAGATCACGAGCCACCGACGAATGTTCATAAAATAAAACTTTATACGATCCCAAATTCACATCTTTGAAAAACTCTGTATAACGAGTCGTAAATAGCTTTTGGCACTCGGCGGTTGCATCGGTAATGGCTGGACTATTTTTAGTTTTAAAACTGCCGCTAGTATCAAATAATTCACTTTTGTAATTCTCTTCTTTTAATTTTAAATATTGATTAAAAATGGCCTGATCATCGTGCTTTAACGTTTCACCCGTTTCTAGGTAAAACTTAACGCCATTGCGATCGGCTGGAATATGACTACCGGTAACCATCACGGCCAGAGATTTATTTTCCTGCGAGTAAAAAGCCAAACACGGCGTCGGCACATCACCGCAGCTCAAAATGGTTTTGGAATGATCAGCCACCGCTTGATGAACAGCCATCAGCATTTTTGGACTACTTTCGCGTAAATCACGGCCAGTCGAAACTGATTTTGATACGTTCAACGTATCGGCATATTTTAAAAACGCAGACACCAACAAATACACCTGTTGATCTGTGAATTCTGTAACTAAACCTCTGACGCCGCTGGTACCAAAACTTAAAGCCATTTTTTCGATCTCTTTGTTAAATTTTTAGGTATCTATGAATCTTGCCATTTAAGTATTTTATTCTGTGCTAGGCAATAATTTATTTGATTTTTACCCTGTCAGATATCAATGTAGGCGGATGACAGGCAACAAGACGTTCAAATTCTTTTTCTGGATCTCGCTCGCGTCGCTGATGCCATTTTTTGTGTTCTTTTTCTTCACGACTCCCCTAGCCGACGATATTTTCTATCATAATTACGCTCAGGACAAAACAACCTGGGAATTCATGGTTCATCACTATAACACGTGGACTGGGCGCTATTTTTCGAACTTAATGATGGCCGTCAATCCCTTTACCTTATCTAGCGATGTGAAGGTTTACCCCTTCATGATGATTTCCCTATTTGTCGTTTTTATTTTGAGTCTGTTTTTTCTGATTCGCACTTTGATTAAAACCTGGGACCAATCACAGAAAAATGTCTCCTACCTAGCCTTAGCGTTTCCAGTAACGCTGATTCTAACAGCGCTATTTTTTCACAAAATGCCGAGAGTGACAGATACGTTCTATTGGTTTTCGGGGACCTCGTCCCATCTGCTGCCGATAAGTTTCCTGTTTATTTCAGCCGGTCTGTATTTACGGGGACTGACCCTACCGCTTGGATCGATGCGACCCTTTTCCGTTGTCATCGTGACCGTCGCTAGTTTTATCGCTTCGGGATCGAATGAAACTTTGGCGGTTCAATGGATATTCACGTTGTTCTTCGTATTCGTTTACCAACGGTTGATCTTTAATCGACGCGAACGGGTGCTGATCCTGCCTTTTGCGGCGGCCGTAATTGGATTTTTGATTTTGTATTTTGCCCCTGGAAATGCTGTGCGCGGAAAAGAACTGCATGGTGGCCACGACATACTTTTGCTTTTAGTTAAACCGTGGGGATTAATTATTGAAACCACGGTTCGTTATCTGAGCTTAGCCGGGTTAGTCCTACTTATTGCCACATTCCCTATATTAAAAGAGTTTCATCACAATCTATCTGAAAAAATAAAATCAAAACAAAGTCGACTTTTCTTAGGACTATTTGGTCTTGGCGTTTTCGCGCTAACATTTGTTCCTTCAGTTTGGACCATGGGCGGATTGCCTCCGCGCCGAGTGCTTAATAACACTTATTTATTTTTTCTTCTTTATGGAACTTTCCTGATTATACTGTTCGCTGATAAATTAGATTTTTTAAAGCGCTGGTCGGATCGGTTCTCGGGAAAGAAATTAAATATTCTTTTTGCAATTTCATTGCTGATTTTATTCAATAACTTTTACGCTTGGAAAGACTTAGTTAACTTACCCAAGTACGTGGAATCAGAAAAAAAACGACAAGTTATTGTTTCTTCGGGCCAAGGCAAGGACGTCATTATAACGCCGCTGGCGTATTTCCCTACGACATTTTACTACGAGGACGTCATGATAAAACCAGATGACTATCGTAACATTGTTTTTGCTAAATTTTATAATCTAAAAAGCGTAGTTCTTTCCCATGACTACGAAGTCGGTAAGAAGTAGTTAATCTTATGTGCCGGATGAGGTATCATGTCGATGATGCCATTACTAAATAGGCCTTTAAATTTACTTCCCCAACAGTACATGGAACCATTGGAACGTATACCACAAGCTGTGTCGCCATCGGTTTCGACATGTATATATGAATTACCGGAATCAACTGCCGCCGGCGAAGTGCGCTCAAATTTAGAACCATCACCCACTTGGCCCGATCCGTTAGATCCCCAACAATACAATTTATCATTTGTCATGACACCGCAGGTACTCCAGTTTCCCACATTCACTGTTTTAAACGTGGCCGCACCAATTGTAGTCGGAGTCGTTCTTTGAGTTGTAGTTCCATCCCCCAATTGCCCAACGATATTGGATCCCCAACACTTCAAAATTCCCGACACCAGAATGCCGCACGTGGACCCGGTGCCACCGCCATCTGTTGAAACAAATGAATACGTGTTAGCCGAATCAATTGCAGTTGGAACCGATTTATTTACAGTCGTACCATCACCCACCTGTCCCGAATTGTTATTCCCCCAACAATAGAGTTTATCATTGGAATCAATTCCACAAGCAGCACCTAAACCGGCCGACACATTTTTAAAAGCTAATCCACCGGCGACATTGATTGGAACTAAGCTTGGGTTTGTAGTACCATCCCCTAGCTGATTAAGATCGTTGGAACCCCAACAACGTATCGCTTGCGCCATAGATAAAGCACATATGAATTTATCACCGACGGAAACTTTTGAATAGTTAACTACACTATCAATCAGCACTGGTGACAGATGCGATGTCGTGGTTCCATCGCCAAGTCCATATGAACCTTCACCCCAACAATAAAGTTTTTTATTACTGTCCACCGCGCACGTATTTATCTGCCCAGTGCTAATGGAAATAAAATTTTTATCTTTCATTATAGGTACGGGTTCTGCTCGTACATACTTGGTGCCATCACCCACTTGGCCATGGGTGTTTGGTCCCCAACAGAATAATTTGTCGTTAGAATCAATTGCACATGTAGCGTTGCTTCCGCGACTTAATGTCTTCCATACTTTTGCGGGAATAATGGTTTCTGGAGTTGTTGCATTCGGAACTGGGACGCCATAGGTTTGCCCATCAGTATTGCTACCCCAACACATCAACGTATTCCCCGTCGTCAAAGCACAGGCGTGCCCAACACCAATACTAACTTTTGTATATGTATTAACGGCATCAACTACCACAGGTGCTAATCGATTCGTATAAGAACCATCTCCCACAAGCCCATTAGCATTTTTTCCCCAGCATTTCAGTATTCCCGCCGTGGTTATACCGCAGGTCAGTTGAATGCCATTATAATCGGTCTCGACATAGGAATACGACACTCCCGAATCAATTACTTTGGGTACCAAACTGGCAGTGGTCGTACCATCACCCAATTGCCCGTTGGCATTGTCTCCCCAACATTTTAATACTCCAGTCGATGTAATGCCGCACGTATGGCGACTACTACCAGAAACGGACTGATAATTCACACCGGTATCTATGACTTTGGGAACAATGGAATTTGTGGTTGAATTATCCCCCAATTGTCCATATTGATTTCGGCCCCAACATTTCAATGCACCGCTGGAACTAATTGCACACGAGTGTTGATATCCCAACCCGATAGCTTGGTAATCTTCTGCATTGTCAACATTCACTGGAGTAAATCGCGCGGTCGTCGAATTGTCTCCTACTTGACCGTAAGAATTAAATCCCCAGCATCGCAGTTTAGAAGACGCATTGATTCCGCAACCTTGCCCTCCGCCAGTTTCAACTTTAAGGTAAACAGCACCGCCATCGACCTGTGTTGGACTTAATTGTTGAGAGCTGCCGCCGTTACCTAACTGACCACCGCCGCCCCAGCCCCAGCAATACACTTTATTCGATGTCGTTTGTCCACACGTACTCGGACCGCCATTGTCCATGACCTTTTTAAAAATTTGCGCGGAATTAACTGATGTCGGCGTGGTTCGATTTGTTATCGTTCCATCACCCAGCTGGCCATATTCATTGGCACCCCAGCATTTCAGAACACCTGAACTATATACAAAACACGTATTGCCACCATTACCAACCACAAAATCTACGATCGTTAATCCAATTCCACCATTATCATTATCTATAATTTCAATCAGCTTTGAAGACCCCGCACCGATTCGAACATTGGGTTTATCAACTTCTATAATATTCACACCCAAGCGTGCAACGTCACCGACGACCGCATTTTCTTTAATACTAATATTTACAGAACCGCTGCTTTGCCCTGCTGGAATTGTGATTGTTCCCGCCGAAAAATCATAGTCAGTCCCAGCAACGGCATCACCGCCTAAAGTGTATCCTACAACCGTGTCATAGAGTTTAACCACATTGGTTTTAATCGTAAATGCAATCGTCTGATTGCCTTCGGCTACTTTCTCAAAACTGGAAGACACACTGATTTCTGCCGTTGCCCCTTCATCTTTATCAATACCGGCAAGGGCCACAGTATGTTGATTCTTCGCTAAATCTTCTTGTTTAACTTGAAATGAAACCGGTCCGTCGGGAAGGGTTGATAAATCGACAATCTTGCTCCAAATGCCGGCGGCGCATGTCGTAGATCCTTGATAGGACCCAGAGATCAAAACGGGCATTCCATTTTCTGTACACGTTCCCGAAATTAAAAATGAAGATTTATTGGACGCATCGATAAATGTGGTCGGCGATGTTACAGTAACCGCCGGAGGCACGGTATCCTTCACCCACTCAGCCGTCGTTACGTTATCTAAACTTTGACGTAAGCCTTGGTTATTCACGCCTAAAACACAAAGCTTAAGAGGTCCATCCGGCAAGGCCGCCAAAGAATCAGCAATGGCAGCACCAATATCTTGTGTCGATGAATAACCACTCTCTGATGAGCAATCCATGCTGCTAG
Source organism: uncultured Bdellovibrio sp. (assembly GCA_964498705.1). Taxonomy (GTDB): domain Bacteria; phylum Bdellovibrionota; class Bdellovibrionia; order Bdellovibrionales; family Bdellovibrionaceae; genus UBA2316. The sequence goes on from CAZCHT010000059.1 coordinate 14,173, forward strand.
CGACCCCTAATCTATAAATATAGGAAACAACCCAATCACCGGTAACGCCAACATTTAAAGAAATCGAATTATCGGCAACAGACGGTGCATTAACGAGTTTTGAAACCGGAGTTCCCGTACTCAATAAATCGCTAATAGTCGCGTGGATCGTACAACCGCTGGTCACAAAAACCAAAATTGAAAAAAGAGCTACGATTCTAATACCCACAAACGTTCTGATCGCCATGTTAAAGTATCGTCAAAAAACGACAAATACTTGAGTATTTGCGGCCTCGTTATGCAAGTGATTGCTTTATTTTGAGACACGTATTTTATTTGATTATCATATGTATTAGCTGATACGTTCGGCATAACCCATGAGCCAAATACTACTTATCATTCCCTGCTACAACGAAGCCACCCGACTCAATTTGGAATTGTTCAAGACGTACCATGATCGTCTGGATGTTAAAAATATTGATTTTTTATTTGCTAACGATGGTTCCAAAGATGGAACTTCAGAATTAATTCGAAGTTATATTTCTAAACATGGACTGCGAGCCAATTGGTTCGTGTTTGATAATCCAAAAAACACGGGCAAAGCTGGTGTTATTTATAATGCCTATCATTGGTCTAAAAAACACATTCCGTCAAAAACAGATACTACAAATACCGTGGCCGTGGATTTCCAAAAACGGATGACCATTGAAACGGATGGAAACGTCGTTCCGACGTTATACGATTGGTATGGCTATTGGGACGCTGACTTGGCAACGCCACTTTTTGAAATACAAAACATGATCCGATTCCGTGAATTGTTTTATGCGCGCAAAGAAGTTGTTTTTGCGAGCCGAATCTTGCGCATGGGCAGCCAAATTGTGCGTAAACCATCACGGCATTACTTAGGTCGCCTATTTGCGACCGTGGCGGATTTAATGCTTAACATCGGCAGCTATGACAGTCAGTGCGGCGCTAAAATCATGTCTCGCTACATGGCCGAAAAAGCGTTTGCTGAACCATTTATCAGCGGTTGGATTTTTGATATCGAGATCATGCTTCGCGTGGGTGAAAACAATATCACCGAATACCCACTGGTTGAATGGGTCGATGTTCCGGGATCAAAAGTTAAAATATTTAAAGAAGCATTTCGTATACTGAAAGAACTTTTTCTTATTAAACGGAAATACAACCGCTAATCCTGACTATTTAAATATTATCGACTTACCAATCGGTGCCAGAGAAATTCCAGCCAGCTTAAAATGCTGAACAGCAAATGGAATTCCTATGATCGTGATGCCCAGTAAAACAGCCCAGAACAAGTGAATTAAGGCTAACCACCAACCACAAAAGATAAACCACAATATATTTCCAATTGTCCCAAGCCCACCCGTTCCGATGTCAGAACCACTCAGTTTTTTGCGATTCACAACTTCCGATCCAAATGGCCAAAAATTCAACAATCCAATGTTAAACGCAGCTCTGGCCCAAGGAATACCAACAATCGAGATCAGCATAAAGAACGCCGAGGTAAACCACGACAACGCCGTAGTCCACCCGCCAAAAAACAACCAAAGCAAATTCATGATGACAGAAGTTGGACTCATAACTATTCCTTTTAACTAGCCGCGTTTCAAAAAGGCAGCAGCTGACTTTCAGCAGCTGACTTAAATGTTGAAGCCGGCGGCTTCGGAATCGGACTTGAATGTTTTGATTGTGTCTAAGCTTAGGTCCCATGGGCTTTTGTTGAAGCCGCTTAGTTTTTTGATGATGTCTGGTGGTGCTGTGATGATGTGGCAACCGTCTAGTTCCGCTTCTACGATGTTAAATACTTCACGAGTGGATGCCCACAATAATTCAATTTGATCGCCGTGCGTTCGGCAGAAATCGGCTGCGGCACTCATCAAAGGGTTTGGATTACGACCGCTGTCAGCGATACGTCCTGCAAATACGGACACGATGGATGGAGCTCCGGTTTTTACAGCCATCACCGTTTCTTGAATTTGATCCCAAGTAAACAATGCGGTTACGTTTAATTTAATACCTTGAGCCGATAATTCTCTAATTAGTGGAATTGAGCTCTCGCCTTTAGAATTCATAATAGGGATTTTAACGTAAACGTTGTCTGCCCATTTGTAGATGATTTGCGCCTGACGGTGCATTTCTTTAAAGTCATCTGCGAACACTTCAAAACTAATAGGCTTGTCTTTAATCTGAGTCAGAATGTCTTTGCAAAACTCAGTGTAATTAGTGATTCCGGCTTTTTTCATCAATGACGGATTAGTTGTCAAACCTTGAACGTAAGGATTGGCAGCCATTTCAAGCATCGATTTTTTATCGGCGCCATCGGTGTAGATTTTGATTTTGTTCTGAAACGGAGATTTTAATTTCATAAGTGCCTCTTAGTTTTTAAAATTGTTAAAGCCTATGTTGATTAGCCTAAAAGTGTTCAAGCTACTGAGTTAAAAGTTTCTTCGTGATAATTTTTCCAAGCTCAACGCCCGGCTGATTAAATGCATTGATCTGCATGAATTCGCCCATCATACCGACGATCAATTGATACGTCATAAAGTACTGACCAAGCGCGAATTCATCCAATTTATCAAATTTGATTTCGCATACGGGGTTTTTGCTTTCTTTCTGACTTTCCGTCATCGCTTGTGCTTCTATTTTTAACAGATGACTTAACGGACGATTTTTCAAAACGCTCGTTTCAGGAAATTGAGTCGTTTTCAATTGATAGTCATGCTCTTCACTGGATTTAAATCGGTGAACCACAACCGTTTTACCTAATTGCGTTTCCATCATTTGCTGCAAGATAGAATGCTGATCGTTGGCACCAAGGCTTGCGATCGGTGCGGTGGCTACATACAGGGGTGATTCTCTTTTAGCTAAGGATTCTGCCCAAAGTTGTTCTAACCATTTACCTAGCTGAAATGCGGAATCAGAGTAATACCAGAAATACGACAGCACATCTTTACGTTTGAAACTTTCCATAAAGAACTGCGCCATTGGGTACAGAGTGCGTTCTTTGTATTCCGTTTTCATTACTGATTCAGCACCGTGACGGAATTCAGCTAAATTTAATTTACAAAGCTTAATAACTAACTGACCGATCGAACTCAACACCGAGAAACGGCCGCCGACATTCAGTGGAATTTCCAGGATGGGAGCGCCATTTGTTTTTGCCCAATCGTATAAGCTGCTGACTTTCAGTTCTGTGATAACTACGGTTTGATTTTTTAACTGTAAATTTTCCGCCGCTAATTCTTGAGAAAAGAAATCCAATGTAGCCAGAGTTTCGATTGTTGTTCCACTTTTAGAAACGAATACGAAACCCACGTCTTTGAAAGATGGGAACTTTTTCTTGGCCGCTAGCAACGTCTGAATATCGGGATTTTCTAGGACTTGGATATGATTTACGTTCAATGCTCCAACCATCGCTTTAGGACCTAAACTAGATCCGCCAATTCCTACCCAAATAAAATGCTTAAATTTATTAGCAAACGTTTCGCCGATTTGCTCGGTTTGGCTCCAAATGTTGTTCATCTCAGTTAATTTGTAAAAGCCGACCTCTTTACGATCCATCAATTTATCTAAACATTGTGGCGGCGTTAATTGAATGTTAGACGCATTGGAAGAGTGACTAGAAATATAGCTAATTTGCATACGATTTAACCTCAGTTTTCACTGAATAACGTAGCCCAGGAAAAGGAATAAATCTACTTGTTTCCAACCCAATGCGGGTTAGCAACATTAACTGAACCCATGGTGAGCCCTAGCCACCAAGACAAAGGCGAGCCGAACCAAGTCTCGCCACAGGCGAGCGAACCAAGTCCCGCCACAGGCGAGCTAACCAAACCGACCTGTGATGTAATTCTCGGTTCGCTTGTCAGACGGGTTCGTGAAAATCAAATTACTTGGGCCGTATTCGATCAAATCACCCAAGTACATAAACGCTGTGTAATCAGAACAACGAGCCGCTTGATGCAAGTTGTGCGTCACGATCAAAATCGTCACATCTTTCTTTAGTTCAACAATCAACTCTTCAATATGAGATGTAGAAATAGGATCTAATGCGCTGGTAGGCTCATCCAAAAGTAAAATCTCTGGATCTGTCACCAGTGCACGAGCGATACACAAACGTTGCTGCTGCCCCCCAGATAGCGATGTCGCCTGAGCATGCAGACGATCTTTTACTTCTGTCCAAAGGCCGGCTTGCTGTAGGCTGAGTTCAATTTTTTCATCCATGTAGGACTTTTTCTTGATACCGCGAACACGCAGTCCATAAGCTACATTTTCATAAATAGTTTTTGGAAATGGATTTGGTTTTTGAAAAACCATTCCAATACGCATGCGCACTTCCATCGGATCCACGTCACGGCTTAAGATATTTTTTGATTCGGGATACAGCAGAATTTCGCCATCGTAAGACACTTCGTTATATAAATCGTGCATACGATTAAAACAACGCAGCAATGTTGTCTTACCACAACCCGATGGACCAATCAGTGCCGTCACTTTTTTATCGAAGATAGGCAAGGACACATTTTTTAAAACAACTTTATCTTTTGGATTGTAACTAAACGATAAATTCTTAACTTGCGATCGCAAGAAATCGGATTGAACGCCTAAATTGAATTTAGTCGTCGATGTTGTTGGAACTTCAAACTGTGGACTCATAATTATCCTTCTTAGTTTACCATTTCATTCTGCGACGAAATCGATAGCGAATATAAATAGCCACACCGTTCATCAACAGAGTCATGACTAATAATACAGTACCAGTCGCAGCGGCATTCACATGGAATTCCTGTTGTGGACGAGATACCCAATTAAACATTTGTATTGGCATTACAGTAAACGCATCATGCAACCATTGAAAACTAACATAAGGAAATACGTCCGAAACCGGAGCCGTTGGCAAAAACGCAATAAATGTTAACGCACCAATTGTAATCAAAGGTGCCGTTTCACCAATGGCCCGTGATAACGAAATAATCACGCCCGTTAAAATACCACCGCTGGAATACGGCAGAACATGGTACTGAATCGTTTGCCAGTGACTGGCACCCAATCCAAACGAAGCTTCGCGGATAGAATTAGGAATGGTGCGAATCGCTTCCCGAGTCGTTACGATAACGATCGGCAAAACGAGCAGACCTAAAGTCATTCCGGCCGTCAAAATACTTTGGCCAAATTTAAATTTATATACAAACAGCCCTAAGGCCATCAAACCAAACGTGATCGAAGGAACGCCCGCTAAATTGATAATATTAAGCTCGATAATTTTAGTAAAAAAGTTTTTAGGTGCGTATTCTTCTAAGTATATTCCTGCAGCTACGCCGATAGGAATTGCTACGAATGCCGTCGTCACCATCACTGCTAAAGAGCCCACCCATGCGGACAAAATCCCCGCTTTTTCAGGAAACCGAGATGGGAAATTCGTAAAAAATTCGGCGCTGATTCGTGGGACACCAGTCATCGCCAAATCAATAAATAATGCAAGTAATGTGCAAATCGCAAATAACAAAGTCAAAAGGCCGACGACCGAAAACATAAAATTTTTCAACCGACGCCATTTTAAATTTCGTGCGATATCGACTTCGCTCATAGGCTCCCTTAGTATTCGAGCCGTTTGGGTTTGCACCATTGACTGCTCCATTATTCTTTCTCCTGAATTTGGCTTTTGATCCACATCCCTAGGATATTAAAGATTAAAGTTAGTACTAATAAAGTCAAACCAGCAACGTAGATGGATTGATAGCCGATACTTCCATGAGGCAAATCACCCAAACTAACTTGTACGATAAAAGCGGTAATAGTGGCCGCTGGCTCTGACGGATCCAAAGTTAAATTTGGTTGCATACCTGCAGCAATAGCAACAACCATGGTTTCGCCCAGCGCGCGTGAAATCCCTAAAACATAAGCAGAACTAATTCCAGAAAAGGCACTCGGAATCACTACTCGCAACGTCGTTTGAAATTTGGTCGATCCCAGTGCTGCCGAAGCTTCACGCAAATGCGCGGGAACTGCTCCCATAGCATCTTCGCTGAGCGAACTTACGTAAGGAATAATCATGATACCCATTACGATACCCGCACTTAAAATACTAAACCCGCCCAGATTAGGCATAATTTTCTGAAGCATCGGCGTAACAAACAGCAAGGCAAAATAGCCATAAACTACACTGGGAACCGCAGCCAACAATTCTAGAATTGGTTTCAATATTTCACGGGCACTTGGTTTTAAATATTCACTTAAATAGGCTGATACGATCGTGCCCAGTGGAATAGCAACGCAAACAGCAATAAATGTCGCCATAAACGTACCAGCCACCAAAGGGCGAATTCCAAATTTAGCTTCGCTAAACATCGGGGTCCATTCTCGGCCCGTTAAGAATTCAGTGAACGAAACGTTTTCAAAAAATGGCAAAGATTCAGAAACTAAAACATACACGATTCCCATCGTAACAAAAACGGAACTACACGCGGCTAAAAACAAAACCGTCTCGATCAAACGGTCTTTGATTTTTCTCCACCGACGAGTGGGATGGTTAGCTGATGTAAATGCCTTTAGTTCTGACATAAATTCCTAGTGTTTTGATTCTTTCTTTAAAAGGTCTTCGATTTTCAAACCCACTTCAGAATGGCCATCGAAAACAGTTCCCAGTTTTGCTGAGTTCAAATTTTTCGTTGCTAATTCATAAGCCGCCGCTGGCAATGGTATGTATTGTACGCTTGGCACCAGGGTCGCAACATTCTTCATAAAGAAATTGGCGTATTCTTTCACTTCTGGTTTGTTTAATGCCTTTTGGCTTATGTAAATAAAGAGTGGTCGCGCCAGAGGTTGGTAGGATCCATCTTCTACTGTTTTGCGGCTGGGCAAAACACCCGGAAGGACTTTTCCCTTTTTATCTTTAGTAATGATACCTACTGCCTTTAATTTGGCTGTATTGCCCATGTAGTAGGCCATCGGGATGTATCCAATTGCATTTTTCTCTTGAGACACACCTTGCACCAATGTGTTGTCATCTTCGCTGGCTGTATAATCTCCACGAGAGGCTTTGGCTTTACCTACGATCGCTTCGGTGAAGTAGTCAAATGTACCTGAGTCGGATCCGGCACCGAACAGTTTAAATGTTTGATCTGGCCATTTTGGATTGATCTGATTCCACTTAGTCACTTTGCCTTGAGCGCTTGGTTCCCAGATTTTCTTTAGTTCTTCAACCGTGATTTCTTTGATCCATTCATTTTTCGGATGAACGACGACAACGGTAGCATCATAGGCAATTGGTAATTCGATAAATTTAATGCCGGTTTCTTTGCACGCTTCAAATTCCAATTTTAAAATCGGACGAGACGCATTTTGAACATCCGTTTCGCCGCGGCAAAAACGTTTAAAGCCGCCGCCAGTTCCTTTGGTTCCTACAGTGACTTTGTATTTACCTTTATATTCTTTTTGAAATTCTTCCGCCACGGCTTCGGTGATGGGATAAACGGTACTTGATCCGTCCACGACAACAGTTTGAGCCAAAGCCGGTGACACCCATACGAATAGCAACAACGCGGATAATTTAAGCATTATTTTTCCTCTGAAATTTATAGCCTAATTTATACTGGATTTTGGTCTGTTTATCTATATTGGCCATTGTTAGGTTTGTGTTAAGGCGCACTCAACTTGCCGGTAGAAAAAAAATTCAAAAATTGGCAGACCAATTGCTTTATAAACCATTCGGGGGAATTTTTTGGACGATTCGGTGTCTTTCTGATCGTAAAAAATCCCATATTGTAAATAAAAAGAGCTTTTAAGGGGGAAAAATGAAACTACCAATGAAAACACTAGTATCTTTACTCGGCTGGTCATTAATCAGTTGGGGGCAAAGTGCGCCTGATCGCGCAGAAATTCGCGGCGTAACCATGTCGGGTTCGGGCTGTGAAGACTCCGCTGCGACTGTTACAATTTCGCCGGATTTTAAGGATCTATCACTACTTTTCGACAATCATTCTGTCGAAATCGGTAACGGCAGTCCAAATCCAAAACTGTTAACGCTTCAAAAAAATTGTCGTGTTGATGTAGACATCGCCGTACCACGTGGTTGGCAATACGCATTTAAAAGCGTCGACTATCGCGGCTTCGCAGCACTACCGGCTAGCGCGTATGGTTTTCACCGTTTAGCGACTATGTCGGCAAACAGCATCGTTCCAACATTGCGAGAAGTAGTTCACAAAGGGCCGATCAATCAGGATTACACGTTCCATGTTGAATCAAGTCCGACACGTTATGTTTGGTCATCATGTATTTCAGGTGCCCACACGATGATTTTTTATTCGCAATTGGGTGTTAGTTTTTATCCTAAGTTGTCCGATCGTTCGAACGCGATCATCAGTTTAGATTCTAAAGACTTTAGCATGCGCCAAAGCGTGGGAATGGTTTGGAGAAAATGTCAGTACAGCAATCAACCGACTCCGACTCCAAGTCCACGTCGTCCTCGTTTTTAATTATTTAAAGTGCATTTCCTCCTTTCCTAAGATTTAATTTTAGGAAAGGAGAATTAAATGGATTTATTTTCAGACTATCTGCCGCCAATGACCGTCGCCAAAGCGATCCGTTTGTCGTGGGCAAGTTTAGCAAACACCTCTGTTTTAATCCGCCTCATATTGCCCGTTCTTCTGGCATTATGTTTCTGCATAGGTATTTTGTTTTGGGGATGGCCACTGATCGCAACGAAATTTGTTCCCTACTTGCAAAGCTTTTCTGTTCTGAAATCTACTTTTGGCCAACTGGATTTGTTGTTAGGATTCTCTGTTTTAAATGTCGTGGCTCTTTTAGTATTTACGGTTTTAATTTTCACCGTTTCGTATTTTTTTCTTATAATTTTAACATCGATTTTATTAGTTCCTCTGTTAAATCCGATCATCCGAAAACTCTACTTTCCTAACCTAACTGAAAATTCGGAGCTGACATTCTTTGATAGTTTGAAAAACTCAGTTGTATCTATCGCGATTTATTTCGGCCTACTGATTCTTTTGTCTCCGATATTGTTCTTTGTGCCACTAGGCCAAGTGATAGTACCTTATTTTCTAAATGCCCATTTGGCTCGGCGAGTGTTTCCATATGATGTCCTGCAAAGTTATGCTACCGCATCTGAATTTGAACGGTTCATGTTGAAAGAAAAACAATCTTTGTGGACTCTGGCACTTTTAACGGGTGGGTATTTTTACGTACCTATTTTAAATCTACTGGCAGCGCCATTGGCCGCATTGGCTTTCGTTATTTTTTCTATGGGAAAAATCAGTGAATATCGTCGATAGGCTCATTTAAGCAGCGTTAGAAATTTTTTCCTTATTAAGTGGAATTTCAATTACGAATTTAGTATTCACACTGCGCTCCTCTAGATAGAAACGACCAAAGTGAGCTTCCACAATCCCTTTTGAAATACTTAAACCCAGCCCCGTCCCTTTACCAACTTCTTTCGTTGTAAAAAACGGCTGGAATATTTTATTTTGGACGTCTTTAGAGATTCCGCGGCCGCTATCTGTGATGGTAATCACCATCGTGTTATCTATATTATCCACACTGAGCTCAACCCACTTTTCTTCTAGGTTTAATACGGCGTCGTAAGAGTTATTTAATAGATTTAAAATGACCTGTGAAAGCTCAGTTTGACGACAATATACATCGCCCGTGTATTTCATAGAAACTTTAAATTCGATATCGGATTGCTGGAACCGTTGCTGACAGAACGACAGCGTTTCTTCAACCAGATCCTTTGCCGAAATTATCGCCATTGAATCAGAACTGGCATCACGTGAAATTTTCCTTAGGCCTTTGATGATACGAGAAATCCGATCCACTGTAGTGATAATTTTAAGTGCATCCTGCTGTGCTTTTTCATGCATAGCTTGTGGATTTTTGCTCTCCATATAGCTTTGAATTTGACGAGCTTTGCCGTAAATAATGGTCAATGGATTGTTAATCTCGTGCGCAATACTACTGGCCATTTCACCTAGGGACGCCATTTTTGCCGACTCTGCAATTTTTGCTTCTTGTTCTTTAACTATCATTTGAGATTTTAAAAATTCGCTATGCAATTGATCAGCTAATCGATGAGCTTTTTCACCCGTCGTATGGATATTTATAATAAACAAGGCGATCATAAGAACAGAGATAGAGCCAATCAAACCAATCCACGTCGACAAGAAGTCATGAGATCCTTCATACGCTGTGCTTTGCGCCCAACGTAGGTAAAACGAGCGACCAGCCAGACTAACATGAGATGTAATCAAAGCACCGGCCGGATTGATTTTTTCGGATGAATTTGAATATACAATCGAAGATTCTGAATAACTAGGCTCACTATAAATTTCAAAAATGAGCTTCTCGTTAAAACGACTAAAAATAGTATTTAAAAAATTGTCCGCAAAAAATGGAGCGTAAATCCAATGCGAGAAATTGGCTAGGCGATCTTCAACAGTAGCTGTTTTAGCGCCTTTCTTATAGACGGGAAGAAATAGCAGATACCCTATCCGATATTGTTTATCATGCAATAGATAAATAGCCGGCGAGATTTGAGCTTTTCCCGTACGCAGAGCTTCCATTGCCGTTTCCCGTCGTATTTTTTCAGTTCCCGCGTCCAGCCCTAATACGTTTTTATTTTTTTCCAGAGGCTCAATGTAGGTTACGATTAAGCTGTCTGTTTCATTGAGCTGCAGCTGTGCCCCATGATTTGGCGATACCGCTTTGTATTTAAAATCGATATCAAAATAACGTTTATAAAAGCTAAAGTGCTCATCGAGTTTAGCTTTTGGCACCCGAAAAATCACACCGATGCCATTAAGTCCAGGTGTATGCTCTTCCAAATTCAAAGACGTTACATACTCGCGCCATTCTGTCGTATCCACGTGATCAGAAGCTAAAAACAAACTGCGCCCGCCACTAATAACGTCGATATATTCATTTAAGCGCTCGGAAAATCGTAGTTCCATGTCTTTGGTTACGATGGCCATGTTTTTTGCATCGCTTTGCTGATGCGACATTTGCAAGTTATAAAAAATCGTCGCCCAAAATAACCAGCCGCCTATCAGCACAGTCAGAATACGTTTTTGAAACGTATAATTAGCAATGTCTGCCAAAATGAAAATGGTAACGAAAACTCCGACCACAAAAATTTCTAAGTTTAATAGGTTTTGATTGAACGAAGATAAATGAAACGGACCCAGCCCATTAATCGTATAAAAAAGAGCGATGACCGGAATCGTTGTCCCAAATAGGTAAATAAAGAACCGATTTTTTGATAGTGAAAAAACCAACAACATCGGTAAAATCAGCATCAAATACTTTAAACTATGTAAATCTGAAAGCAAGAACGAGATAACTCCGATCGCAAAAACCGATGCAGCAATCACCCCCGAAAACTTTTGCGGAGATTCCTTAACGGCACGGATAAGTTCTTGGAAATCGCCATCATGAACCGAAACAACGAGAGGAACAATAAGTAAAGCTCCAACGATGTCACCAATCCACCAGGTAAGCCAAACATTTAAAACCAAATCACTTTTTAAGTTTCCAAAAACATAAAGCGAACCAACTCCAATGGTTGCGCTCACTAGAGTCGCAAGAACCGAGGACGCGCCAATTGAAACCGGCATAGTTAAATGAGCTAGCTGAACTTTGTATCTGCGGATTCGGGTTAACAAATAATTGCCGGCAAGAGCTTCAAACATGTTACCAACACCGATAAGCACAGCAATAATTGGTGACACCGGAGTTAGAAAATTAACTAACCAGGCCCCTAGAAATATACCAGGTAAAAATTTACGGCCGAAAATAAATAACATCGCAATGGCAAGACCTGTTGGCGGCCAGACTGGTGACACATTGGTATTTAGCGTTGCCAACTTCAAACTCTCGACCGCAACAAAATAGTAGGTAATTCCAAAAATGAAATTACCAACAAATACAAACCACAGTTTGTTTTTGAGATGTTTTAGGGAGCTAAATAATTGACTATACCAATTCACAATATCGATCTCCGAAGATATTGATTTATCGGGCGATTAGTAATTATGATGAGACCGGTTTCTAGTTCCTGACCAAAAAATTACAGTGCTTGTTTTTCCATGACTCCACGCCCCCCTGGATACCCGTATGTTGGTCGAGTTCTGATCGCATCGAAATCAAGTCCCAACAATAAAATTTAATTGAAACTCTAGGCCCCCTGTGGCAAACAAAAGCCACAAGGAGCATCTATGTCTGTAATGAGTGAGTTTAAAGAGTTCGCAATGAAGGGTAACGTCCTAGATCTAGCCGTAGGATTAATCATAGGAGCCGAATTCGGAAAAATCGTAAATTCTTTAGTTAACGACGTTATCATGCCCCCAGTAGGACTCCTAATCGGCGGAATCGATTTCAAAAACCTATTCATCACTCTAAAAGAAGGCGCAACCATAGCAGCCCCCTACGCGACCTTAGTGGATGCCCAAAAAGCAGGAGCTGTAACAATAAACGTAGGTCTATTCATAACCTCAATTATTTCCTTCGGAATCATCGCCTTCGCCGTTTTCTTGCTAGTAAGAGCATTCAACAAAATCCGCCCTACTCCAGCACCAGCAAAAGTTTAGAAAAAAACCGCGCATTCAATAAAAATCCCCATTGCGAATCCAAAAAACCGGTTGCAGCTAGGCGCCCCCGGCGTGGGGTATTTTTTTGAGTGGTTTCGATGGCCTCTTTTAAGAAGCGCAAATCAAGCTCGGTCTTCCTTTTGAGGGAAATCTTTTTAAAGACATGAAAAAAACGAGT
>CAZCHT010000060.1:0-26783 GCA_964498705.1 uncultured Bdellovibrio sp.
AATTAGAATTAATAAATTGAGAAATTGGAGAAACTATGAACTTTTTTGAAAAGTTATCTTTTCGGGCGAAATTGCTGCTAACGGTTGCGCTTGCTTGTATTATTTGCGGCACAATATCTGTAGGTGTAGCAATACACTATAACAATAATGAATTTCATGACGGTTTAGTCGAAAAGTCCCGAATTATACATGGACGATTAGATGTGGCAGCAGCCTATGTTGCAGAGCAAGGGGGTCTCAAGCCCATAATCGAGAGATTCACCCATAAATATAAAGACTCAAGTGAACTGACTGAAGAAGACAAATCTGTAATACTTAAACAAGTTCCAATTTATGCTGCCATGAAAATTGGGGCCGATGGAGCAAGCAACGATCATTATAGTTTTCGGGTTTTCTCAAATGAAGCAAGAAATACAAATAATACAGCATCAAAAGAGGAAATGGATATTTTTAGCAAGTTTGAAAATGATCCAAACTTAAAAGAATTAGTTTCTGAGACGACAACTGCTGTAACTGTCTATCGACCTGTTCGACTTTATGAAAGCCGCGGATGTTTAACCTGTCATGGTAATCCATCGACAAGCCCTTGGGGTAATGGCAAAGATATTCTAGGGTACAAAATGGAAAACTGGAAAGACGGAAAACTTCATGGAGTTTTTGCTGTTTCTAATGATATTCCTACAATTCTAAAGGCTCAAGCTCAAGCCGGTGGGACGTCATCGACTACAATGCTCTCATTGTTTATTTTTCTAGGAGGAGTTTTCGCACTTATTCTCGCGGCATTTATTATTAATTCGCCGATTAAAACCCTAACAAATTTGGCTTCTACGCTTTCACAGGTCGGAGAACAAGTAACTGTCGCCTCTGCAGAAATTGCTTCTTCTTCGCAGCAGCTTTCCGAAGCAAGTACCGAACAAGCGGCCTCGCTGGAAGAAACGGCAGCGTCGCTAGAGGAAATTACCGCTATGATTGCAAAGGCGACTGAGAATGCCCAAAATACTTCTGAATCCTCATCAGAATCTCACAAGAAAGCCGAAGAAGGCCGCGGATCTGTCGATCAGATGCTATCGTCCATGGATGAAATAAGCCAGAGCAATGAGGCCATCTTGACTCAGATTAACGAGAGTAATCGTCAAATGTCAGATATTGTCAAAGTCATCCAAGACATTGGAAATCGAACTAAAGTTATTAACGAAATCGTATTCCAAACGAAACTATTGTCCTTCAATGCGTCTGTTGAGGCGGCCCGCGCTGGTGAGCACGGCAAAGGGTTTGCTGTTGTGGCTGAAGAAGTTGGAAATCTGGCGCAAATGTCAGGAAACGCAGCTAAAGAAATTACTGACATGCTAGATGCAAGTATTTCGAAAGTCGAAGGTATCGTTAGAGATACCCAGCAGAAGGTTGAAGGCTTGGTTCAGTCAGGAAAAGAAAAAGTCGAGTCCGGCGTAACAGTAGCAAAACAATGCTCGGACGTTCTGAATGAAATCGTTCAAAATGTTTCGCGCGTGTCTGGTCTATCCCTAGAAATTTCGCAGGCAGCAAAAGAGCAAGCACAAGGCGTTTCCGAAATTAACAAGGCAATGTCACAGCTAGATACAGTGACTCAACAGAATGCAGCAACGAGTGAAGAAGCCGCCAGCGCAGCCGAGGAACTTTCCGGCCAAGCAGAATCATTAAAAGAGTCAGCCGCGGAACTTATGGCTGTAATTACTGGAAATCGTAATTCAAGCACTTCTGCCGTGGTTTCACGACCAGCTCCAACGGTCAGGAAAACGCCTAAGTCAAACATCGTGCATATTAAGGCTGCAAAGCCGACGGTTATGAAACCTGCTCGCTTTGAATCCAAACCACTGCAAAAGGCGTCCGGGGATGACTCGTCAATGCCAGATCGAGACGACGACGGCTTCAAAGATGTATAGTGAACTGAAAAAAATCTATGCTTTCTAAAAGATATGTTGGAAAAACGAATTGTAATTTTTAATTTTGCTCGGAAATGCGAGCTTACGAAAAAATTGGCTCAGGAGGAGGGACTCGAACCCCCGACCAAGCGGTTAACAGCCGCTTGCTCTACCAGCTGAGCTACTCCTGAACACTGGAAGTTTGAAACTAGTAGATTTGAATTTTGAAGTCAAGAATCGATTCCTTGGGATTTATCCCTTAGTCGACCTTGATTCCGAGCGAGACCAGCTTGCTCGTTAAACCTTCAACTTTATAGATTAAACCGCCTTGTTTTACGAAATTATGGGTAGGTGACGCTTCCAAAATAATCTCTTCGCCTTTTTCGTTCATAGCTTTCATAAACGGCGACCACTGTAGGTTAGTCACTTCATCAGACTTATAACTAGAATAAGCCAGGTGACACAGCTCTTGAATCGTTTTTGCATCTCGAATGGTTTGATCGCCTTGAACTATGAACACCACTTGCACAGAGTTTGAGCACCAGGTGAGATGCCGCGATTGAGACGGCGAGCCCATGACGGCATCCACATTACTGGAAAATGTCGGGGACTTAACGTATTGCATTATTGAGACGACCGAATAGAGAAGTACCGCATAGAGACCGATTTTTAAATAAAGCCATTTAGACTTCTGTGCTTTCATAAAAAATAGGATACCAAAGCCGAACGAATTGGTAAATATTTTAACGATGTTTCGCTGCTTGCCTGAATTTGGCCCCTGTTTCAACTATATGTACGATCAAAACTCGAGCGATGGGATTTTTATATTCCATGGTTTCCCCTCGCAAAAAAATCGTAACAAAGATTTGGCCCATTTTCTTTTCGAATCTACGAAAGCGAGTATATTTGTTCATCACTATGAAGGTATCGGGGAATCATTAGGAAAATTCTATTTTGAAAAATCACTATCGACGGCTAAGCGCTATGTTGATCATATTAAAAAAGAATTTAATTTAAAACGCATACACTTTCTAGGACATAGCTGGGGTGGATTTGTTTCGTTAAATCTTTTACCACACTTCGCACATGATCTAGCGTCTTTGGTTTTGTACTCGCCGTTCACTCAAATTCCTGCGGGCAAAGGTATCGAAGAACTCGCGGAAAATTTAATGAAGGAATATCCGCACATGTTCTTTCATCGCACTCATTCTGAAGTGTGCGCGGAATTTAAAATGATTCAACAAAACTACGATTATCCCAAAACTCTAGCGCCCCTTCAATGGCAACGCCCGGGCCTGATTCTGCAAGCTAAAAACGATTTGCTGACCCCGGAAGAAAGAACGCGTGCCGTTTTGCCTCTGCTTGGCCACGATACAAAATATGAAGAGCTGGCTATCGATCACTCATTCACAGAAAAAAGAGACCATACATTTTCACTAACCGGAAATTTTTATAAACACATTCAACTCGTTAAATAAAAGGATACTATGAAATACACTATTCTAAAACTATCGTCCTATTTTGCCATCAGTGCTTTTTTACTAGTAAGTTGCTCGAGCACTCAGAAAACAACAGAGACCCAACAAAGTTCAGTCATTGTTTCTGATTTTGCAAAACCACATCGCCAAGATTTCGTGATGACGGGCAAAAAATATGCGCTAGCGACCCAAGGAATCCTAACTACGAAAGCCGCAACTGACGTGTTAGATAAAGGTGGTAATTTAATTGATGCCTTTGTTGCAGCTTCGTTTTGTATATCGGTCGAGCGTCCCCATTCAACTGGCATTGGCGGCGGCGGATTTTTAGTATTTCATCAAGCCGGATCTAAAGACAATGTAGTGATTGATTTCCGTGAACGCGCACCGATGAAATCATTCCGTGATATTTATTTGGATAAACAAGGAAACTACCTAAGCGATCTATCTAAAGACGGCGCTTTATCAGTAGGCGTTCCCGGTTTAGTGAAAGGCCTGTGGGAAATTCACAAGAAATATGGAAAAATGAAATGGGCTGACGTAATGGCTCCTTCAATAAAAATGGCTGACGAAGGATTTTTCGTATACCCAGATTTAGAAAAAGCCCTAAAAGACAGACAAGCTGTTCTAGCTAAGTTTCCAGATTCTAAAAAAATATTTATCAAAGCAGACGGAACTACATATAAAGTGGGCGATGTTCTAGTTCAAACGGATTTAGCCAACACCTTAAGAGCTATTGCTAAAAATGGCGAAAAAGAATTCTACCAAGGCGAAACCGCTAAAAAAATGGTGAGTTTCTTAAAGAAAACGGGCGGTATAGTCACCGCATCTGACTTGAAAAAATACAAAACAATTGCACGTACGCCGGTTGAATCTAAATTCATGAATTATAAAATCGTATCGATGCCACCACCAAGTTCTGGCGGCATTCACGTCGTTCAGTTCCTAAAAATGCTAGAAAAAGAAAACTGGACACCTATGGATATGAACACGGCTAAGGTAATTCATTATCAAGCTTCTGCTTTCCAAATGGCGTTTGCTGATCGCGCTCAATATTTAGGTGACCCCGATTTCGTAAAAGTCCCAATAACACAGCTTATTTCTGAATCTTATTTAAATCAGCGTAAAAAAGAAATTACCCTTGATAAAGCTCGTGCAGCCAACGAAGTTCGTTTTGGTAATGTCGATCAAAAATATGAATCAACGGAAACAACGCATATGTCGTTCTTAGATAAAGAAGGCAATGCGATCAGTTCTACTCAAACAATCAATGGATGGATGGGATCTGGCGCTGTGGCCACAGGAACAGGTATTGTTTTAAATAACGAGATGGACGACTTCTCGTCGAAACCAGGCGCCGCTAATTTATACGGTGCTGTGGGATCTGACGCTAATTCAATCGCGCCGTTTAAAACTCCGCTATCTAGTATGTCTCCGACTATTGTTTTTGATGAAACTGGTCGACCGGTGATGGCCGTTGGTGCTCCGGGCGGGACACGTATTATCAGTTGCACGGCGCTGACTATTTTCAATCATTTATTTTTCAAACAATCTTTGGAAAGTTCTGTAAAAAATATTCGCGTCCATCATCAATGGCAGCCAGATACATTGTTTATCGAACAACCGGGACCTGCTCCAAAAGAACTAGAGAAACTTAAAAATATGGGTTACAAAATTGAATTGGGTGGAATCCCATGTCGAGTGATGTCGGCATCACTTGATACCAAAAATTCAGAATTTACCGCAGTCGCCGATCCACGTGATATCGGCACTGCTTCTGCAAAATAGTTTATAAATTAAGAGTCTACTTACCAGCTAAGTAGGCTTTTAGATCACTGGATCCGCCGACCAAAATTCCATTATGAAAGACTTGAGGGAACGTCGGCCATCCACTCCAAAGCTTAATCGCTAATCTTAATTTCCAGCCATTAAAATAGTTACCGTGCTCGATATATTTATACTTAATGTTTTTTTCTTTTAGAAATTTACGTGCTCTCTTCACTGGCGGATTGTGAGCCATTCCAACAACAACCCACTCATTGCTTTGAATAGCCTGTTCAATTTCAGCTATGATTGGTGCATAGAAACTGGCCATTGATTCCTGCGCTTTAGGTGCGATTTTCGATTCATTTAAAATTTTTCTCATTCATTTTCTCCAGAGAATTGTTTTTGTAACAGTTTATAATAAATTCCTGATTTATCTTTTGCAAGTTCCTCGTGCTTACCGCTTTGAACGACTTCGCCGTTGCTTAAGACAAAAATTTTATCCGCATCCACTATTGTAGACAGACGATGCGCAATCACTAAACTCGTTCGGCCTTCCATCAAGTGGTTCAATGCCTCTTGCACCAAGGCTTCGCTTTCAGTATCTAAACTTGACGTCGCTTCATCCAAAATTAGAATTTTAGGATCTTTTAGCAGAGCTCGCGCAATAGCCACACGTTGTTTTTGCCCACCAGATAATTGAAGACCTTTTTCGCCCACCTTAGTTTGCATTTTCTCGGGAAAGCGCTGGATGAATTCCCATGCATTAGCCGATTTTGCAGAACTTGCAATTTCCTCAGAACTGGCAGACTCTCGTCCATACTTTATATTTTCTTCTATCGTCGACGAAATCAAGATTGGCTCTTGTGACACGATCCCGATTTGAGCTCGCAGCCAAGATACATCCAGTGCCTTAATATCCTGACCATCAATTTTTATTTCTCCCGAATCGATCGGGTAGAAACCGGGGATAAGGCTAGCTATTGTCGATTTGCCCGCACCAGAAGATCCAACAAAAGCTACTTTCTGTCCGGGTTCAATTTGAAATGTTAGATTCTTGACGACTTGGATATCTTTTCGAGTCGGATAGCTGAAAGAAACATTCTTGAATTCAATCTTTCCCAATACTTGATTAGGCCGTGCACCATTAGTTATTTCTAAAGATTGTTTTTCTAAAATCTCAAAAATGCGCTCGGTAGCGCCAAGGCCCGCAGCGAAATCGCCCCACAAACTTCCTAAGCTTCCAACCCCGATCGCAACTAACATTAAGTATAAAAGAAACTGAGTTAAATCGCCTACAGTCATTTGACCATCAATGACTTGATAGCCTCCGTAAGCAAGAACAACACAAACCGCTGTGAAACCGATGAACATCGCCACAATCATAAATACCGTGATGGCGTTGATTCTAGCGCGCACAAAGGACAAGGCATGATCTAATGAAGATGTATAGCGTCCAACTTCGAAAGACTCACGAACAAATGATTTTACGGTCTTAACGCCTGATAGAGTCTCTTCCGCGACGATGCTTGAGTTAGCCACAGCTTCTTGTAGATTTTTTGAATGAGCGCGAATTTTTTTTCCGTATATAGCCGCGAAGCCCGCGATGGGCGGAATTAGCAAAAACATGATCGCCGTCAACTGCCACGAAGTATAAAACATAAATCCTAAACCGCCGATGGCCTGACCCAAATTTCGCAAGCCCTGAGAAATATTAACACTGACTGTGTTTTGCAAAGTGGTGCAATCCGAGGCTAGTCGACTCATCAGTTCACCTGTACGATGAAAATCAAAGAAGGAAACTTCTTGGCTCATTAAATTTCCGAACAGACGCTGACGTAATTTTAGCACGATCCTCTCGCCACTTAAGGTGAACAGGTAATAACGCACACCCGATGTGATTCCTTGTAGAATAAATACCACGAATAAGGCGCCAACGGACCACCACAACAGGTCGAGACGTTTTGTTTGCAAAACATTATCCACCATCCACCGTATAACCTGAGGATAGATCAATGAGGAAATACTGGAAATCACTAAGAAAAATAAACCCCATCCCAGGGATGTATATTCGGGTTTTGCCACACTTCTTAAACGCTTCATCGATATACTTTTACTCATATGTATAAAGTGTGTCCGCAATTGTGTGAAAGTTCAAATTTTACTGCGTGTGGCCTCGCTCCCTACAGAAAATAATTGCAGTATTTTTCTTGCCATTGATCTTTTCGTCTATTGAAATATCTTTGCATCTAAAAACAAACAAAAAGGGGTTTAATTATGTTTTCTTCTACTAAATTATTTTTCACCGGCTTAGCACTTTGCTTTGCTTCAGCGTCTTTCGCAGCTGTTCCTGCCGATATGAGTTCATGTGAACCTAGCTCAAGCTTAAAAGTAGCTTACAAAACTGTTGATAAAACTATCGCGATCGATATCGAAGGCAAAGACCAAGATGGTAAACCATTCAAAGGGACAACTACTTATAACATCGTTGGCGCTGTTGATTTCACTGCGGCTGATTTCAATGCAGACGACACAAAAATTATCAATACTGTTGCCAACATCACTAGCTTTACTGGTGGCAGCATCCTGGCCGTTTCGACAGGCACTGAAAAACCAACTCAATTAATGTTTTTCGAATTTGCACCTGGCCAATACTCAGTAATTTGGGTAGTTCAAGGTTATCCATTACCTCTAGGTAAGACAGATCAGTGTAACTAGTTTCCTGCTATGAAACCGACTAGAGATTTGGACCGTAATTTGGCAAAATCTCTACTCGGTATTTTTTCATGAGCTCAATTCAAAAATCTAGTCTAGATATTATGTGATTATCATTTGCCCAACATGAGAATTTAAAAAATAATTAGATGTGGGTAAAAACGTTTTCATAATTTTCAATACTGTGCTGTTTAGCTGTCTTTTATTGTCCACGTTGGCAATCGCGCAAGACTCACTAGAATTAGAAAGCGAAATTTCTACTGATCCCGCTCCGGTTGAAACACCGACAGATCCAGCAATTGAAGTGGATTCTCCGCCAAAGCCTCAACCGCAATCCCATCTGGTACCTAAAAAGTTACCCGTTCGAAAAAAGAAAGAAAAAAAATATCAAACTTACTATACACTGACGCCTCGTGAAGATAAATTTGACTTCTATTTTTCTTATCAATCGAATAGCCAATCCGTTTCCGACGCCACTCAATCGATTGATACGAAGCACACAAGTAACACTCTTAAAGGATATTACGGACTAACCGCCAATCAAGCTCTGGGTATAGAATACGCAATGCCGGAGGCCAGTGTTACCTACAAAAGCCAATCGGCATCGGCAAAAGGTTCACCCCAGGCGACAATTGTATACAAAGGCAACGTAAGTTTCGAAACGGATACAATGTATTTCCTGGCGGGCTATTCCAAAAATCTGGACGATAACTCGGTAAATCTGGATAAAACAATTTACGTATCCTACACACCACCAACAACGATATTGGCAGAGATCGGCTGGATACACCCAACCCAAGACAACTACTACGGAATTATTTTTAGCAATCCCATTTATAGCACTGGCAGTTACACTCGAACTATACTCGACGAATCCGGCACCGTAGATATTTCTGCTGGGAGCGCCCCCAAATTACTAGGTTTTTTCGAGTATCGCGATGAAACCCATTTCAATATGTCGCTTGGGTATTCAAATGTAACTCCTGGAAAAGAATCCAGCTCAATGGCAGGTTTTTCGCCAAGGACCGATTTCAAAACTGAAGTGATAGAGCTTGCCGCATCGTTTAGGATTCCGATCTATAGTAGCACGCGGTATTTTTTCCTACCGGAACTTCGTTATGATAAAATGAAGTATTTAGATTTGCCCGCAAAGGTAGAAGCCCCAAACTTATCTCAGTGGGGATTCACGTTATCAATTCGCTTTTTATTATAAAATTTAATCAAGACTGGAGCTGATGTCTTCTTTATGTTTTAAATTTTTGTTAATTGGGAAATCGTTTTCAACAAAGACTAAGGTGAATTTTGAAATCAAGGACAAGGTTGTCCTAATTGGCGGAGCGAGAGAGATTCGAACTCTCGAGCCCCGCGAAGGGCTGCCAGTTTTCAAGACTGGTGTATTCAACCGCTCTACCATCGCTCCGGGGTCAGTTCTATTGGAAACCAGATAGCGTATCAACGGCTTTTTTGGATTTAGCTTGCGCGTTAATAGACAGTTTTGCTTATGGATTTTCCAATTTGTAAAGAATGCTTAACTATCAGACTCCACATTGAAATGATTTCTTAATTCACATATTTGAGCTGAAAAAATAGGCAATTCGTCTATAGTCTCTGAGTTATTCGAAAACTAAATATCGATCTAGGAGCATTCATGAAATTTATTTTTACTTTCTTATTGGCGATCTCTTTCGTTGCGAGCCCCGTGCTTGCCAAGAATTTAACTCTGGCCTGCAAACTATTCAATAGCGCTACCATGGGTGGCACGTATTACGAAGCTAACGTAGTTGGAAAAAATATGCTCGCTAGTTTCAAAGTGATTAACGTGACAGGTGGCCTATCAAGCACATTGAGCTCCCAAAAAGGTCCCTTCCTTGGCTCAACTAATGGTTTAGGTAACAATTCTTATTGGAAAAATTATGTTAGATACACGAACTTAACTCAAACTGACTGCCGTTATAACCAATGTTTAAGCCTGGTTATACCCGCAGATTTAACTTCGATTGTGGGCCATAAATTTGGTGGCTACGTAACGATGAAAAACAGCGACCTTCCCGGTGCTCATTCCATCACTTGCGAAGTTTATTAGTTTTATCTAAAAAGCGTGGTTCTTATTTCAACAGGGTCACGCCGCTCATATATTTTTGTAGGGCTTTAGGGACTCGAACCGAACCGTCTTCATTTTGATAGTTCTCTAAAACAGCAATCAACGTTCTACCAACTGCCAATCCAGACCCGTTAAGTGTATGAACAAACTGAGGTTTTCCATTTGCGCCCTTGTAACGAATATTCGCACGGCGGGCCTGGAAATCTTCAAAATTACTACACGAACTGATTTCGCGAAACTCGTTTTGCCCCGGCAACCAAACTTCTAAATCGAAGGTTTTTGCCGATCCAAATCCCATATCTGCTGTACATAGAAGCATTCGACGAAAAGGTAGCTCTAATTCCATCAGAATTTTTTCAGCATCACTAGTTAGTTTCTCATGCAGCTCATGAGACCGCGCTGGTGGAGAGAAAATCATCAATTCCACTTTGTTGAATTGATGCTGACGAATTAAGCCTTTTGTATCACGACCGTGGCTACCAGCTTCTGAACGGAAACACGGTGAGTAGGCGCAAAACATTTTAGGCAAATCAGATTCGTTTAACGTTTCATTATTAAAATAATTCGTAACCGGCACTTCGGCAGTAGGAATCAGATAATAATCCTGGCCACTTAAGTGAAACAAATCATCTTTGAATTTTGGTAAATTACCCGTCCCGATTAAACTATTCGTATTAACGATAAATGGCGGAATCATTTCCGTATAGCCGTGAGATTCACTGTGAAGATCCATCATGAACTGAATCAACGCGCGCTCAAGTCGTGCGCCATGGCCTTTTAAAAAGGCAAAACGAGCACCAGTGACTTTACCAGCTCTTTCAAAATCAATGATGCCAAGCTTTTCACCGATTTCCCAGTGTTCTTTGGCCTTGAATGAAAGTGATGGTTTAGCACCGACTGTTTTTACAATTTTATTATCTTCCGCCGATTTTCCAACTGGAACAGTGCTGTGATGCATGTTTGGAATTGTTAAAAGTAGGTTGTAAACGTCTGCGTCGACTTCACCAGCTTTTTTTTCCATTTCTTTAACTTCAGCAGAAATTTTGCCGAGCTCTGCTTGCAGAACCGATGTATCTGCGCCTTCGCGTTTTAGCTTTCCAAGTTCTTGGCTGGCTTTGTTTTGCTTAGATTTTTCAGATTCAGCGGAAAAGATAAGTTCTTTTCGCTTTTTATTTAATTCTAAAATTTTATCTAGCACCGCGGAGTCCGCTCCGCGATTGGCAAGATTAGTGCGGTAGGCATCCAAATAAGATGGTTCGTTATTTTCAGGCTTTTTTTCTAATAATTTAATATCAATCATGATCGATTCCTAGGTCGTTTCGCGTACCTGTTTTAGGGTGCGATCAATATATACATTTTCAAAATTTGAATGACAAGAAGACAAACTAAATCGAAAACTAATATTTTAATCATGGACCAATTTTGGGATAGCCGAAAGAACAATCCCATCACCACTAGATTTAAAAAAATCAGTGAAAAGGAACCGAAACCAGTTAATTCTTGGCCGATCAAAGATAGGGTTAGACCTAGGAAGAACCCAGTAACCAATCGAAATGAAATTTGCATGAAGGACTGCGCTGACGTTTTAGCTTTAGATTGCGCTCCCTGAGCCATTGACGAAACTTGATCTTTAATCCCCACATTCGCCTCCTAGTGCTTGAATCTGCGATTTTATTAAATCCTGGTCTTTTGAGTTTGGTGATAATTCAGCATATTTGCAATAAGATCTTATCGCCGAAACAGTATCGCCGCGGCTTTCAAATAGAGCGCCTTGCTCTTTATAGATCTCTTCAAATCCGCTTTCTTTTTCTGCCGCGATATCGATAAAGCCTTGTGCCATATCTAGCTGCCCCGATAATCGATAGCACTTTGCGGCTTTAACGTATACGGCCGCTGGCTGACTCCCAAAATTAGTCGCCTTAGCGTATTCCGACGCACAATCCGTATAGTTTTTACTGATATATTTAATCTCGGCAATTAAAAGATAGGGATCTGTCAGTTGAGGGTACATTTTCTTTTCTATTTCAGCGAATTTTTCAGCCTCTGAGTAGTTACCTTTTAAAATCATCAATCGCCCAATGTAGAAGTTTGCTTTTGGGTACTTTTTATTGAGCCCCAAAACACGTTCGAACTGAATTAGAGACTGATCTATTTTTCCCCGCTCCATATAAATCTTAGCGACCTCGAAGATTGGTTCCGCGTCCGATGGGTCCAAATTACTTGCTGTTAAATAGGCTGTTGTTGCACTATCCTGTTCTCCGACCTGAAAGTAAGATTTTGCGATTGCCATCAAAGCTTTTTTGTCTTTTGAATTGATCGCCAATACTTTCTGCAGTTCTTCTATGGCTTGTTTGTAGCGTTCTTCTTCGATGTAAATTTCTGCTAGTGCAGTTCTGTATTCATACAAACTAGGGTAGAGCTTAATTAACTCTACCAAATAATCACCGCCAATTTCTACACCTTGCCGAGTCGCTAAAACTTTCGCGTAATTAATTTGCGCTTGGATACTTGTTGAATCTAGCTCTATCGCCTTAAGTGCATAACTGTAGGCATCTTGTGCTAGCTTCTGACGTTGTTCTTGATCTTTTTGCGATGAAACCTTAAAAGCGACCGCCATATTTCGCGCCGCTGACGAATAGAGAATGATGCTATCCAAATCGGCGTCATAATTTTTCAATGCTTTTTCTACTAATTTTAAAGTGCTTGGGTAATCGCGCTTCTTAAAGGCCAAATAGGCAAATCCACGCTGAACTTCGTAGCTAGATTTACCACTCACATAGTCAGCTTGCATTAAAACTCTTTCCGCCTCAATAAAATCAAATCGATCGGATAAAAATTCTGCTTTTTTCAAATAGGCTTTGTAATTTTTTGGATCCGCTTTTATGGCTTTTTCAATCCATGAAATGGCTTCCATACTTTGACCCAAAGACCAAAGCGACTCTCCGGCCGTGAGCGCTGCCGCTCCGTTTTTCTTATTTAGCTCAAACGCTGATTTGCATTCAGCTTGGGACTGGAGGTATTCTTTCTGTCGAAACAATGATTGGCAGCTGAAAAATAATTCTTCATCCGGTTTCGCATTTTTTATGACTGATTTATCGCAGCCGCCCAAGCGATCACACAGGTGAATGGCTGATTTCTTGCTCGGATTCTTAGATAAATTTAAATTCGCCAATTCAATCGCTTTCTTTTTATCGCCCTTGATCAAATAAATTTCGACCAGGGACTCTAAGCCTTGAGATTCGATATTTTTATCCATCATTCCATCAAGAGATAAACCATTGGTGATATAAGATATCGCCTTATCCTGTTGGCCACGATTCGCTTCTAGAATGCCAAGTCCAAAGATTGAATTCTTGTGCTGCTTATTGATTTTCAAAGCGGTTGCAAATAATTGATACGCTTTGTTCGCATCATTTAACTTAGCATTGATCATCGCTTGTGAAAAAACGGGTTTTACCCACTGACCAGAAAGTTCTTTTGCCTTTTGGTAAAAATTTTCAGCTACGAGTTTTTGATTATCATGTTCTAAAATTTCACCCTTTAGTTGGTAAAGGAAGAAATTTGTATAGTCTTTCTCCATCGCCTTATCAACAACGCTTTGAGCTTCAGAATATCGTCCTTCAGTTACTAGCTTCACTGCTTCACACAACATTCCCGCAGGATCAATTTTGTTCATGGATTTGGTTTGCTTTGCAACTTGCAAAATAGCTTTTTGGTCGTTTGAATTTTGACGTGAATGCGGCCACAGTTCTTTATAAACTGCACACAATACCATACGCGCCTTAATATTTTTTATCGAGTTTTCAATCGTGGAAACCAAGACACTTTGTGCTTCAGCGTATTTCTCTGGCGTGTCCATGCTTACAAGCTGAAGTGCCTTTGTAATTCGAGAATCAATTTCATTCTGTTTCAAAACGTCTTTGCTCACGCTGGGAGCAATAAGTACAATTTTATCGGAGGCTTCATGCGACTCTTCATCAAAAAAGCCAAAGTAAATCAATGCCAGTGCTGCGATAAGAATGGCCCCAAAGATTGGCCAGCGAAGGGTATCAAGGTTATTTTTTTTCCGTTCAGTATCAATGCTATTTAGTTCGATCACATCAGGCTTTTGCTGACTCAAAAACTGCTTCAAGCTTTCCGGTGACGATGTCGCCGTAGGCGCCTTAGGTACCTGCTGCGGTATAATCGTCTGCTTAACAATAGCGCGTTGATCTGCAGGAACCACCACCGTTTCATCTAAATTTGGGGTATTAACTTTTGTTTTGTTTATATTTTTAGTTTCATTTTTCGGCTCTTTAGGAATGGGCGTTGGATCTTTGAGTTGATTTTCCAGGGTCTCTAAAATTTTTTCGTAAAATTCAGGCTCTTTAGAAATCGTTGTCCATTCACCGCCAGGATATTTAGTGATCTGTTCTTCACCGCTAAATGTACCGCCTGAAATGAAATTTAAAACTTCAATAGTCGTGTAGGGGCCCTTGATCTGACCGCGTTGATTTTTGATTATCCAAGTTATTGAAATTTTTGCCATATTTGAGCTCACTCTTATCTTAGAAGATGCATGAGCTAACCAACAAAAGAAGAATAGCTACAGTTCCAAATTAGAACCTAGGTCCAAACTAGAACTCAGTTTAAATTAGGTTTTGGAACTCACTCTACACTCAAGTGCCATATAACAGATTTGGGCTGGTAAGGGCCCTTCACAAAATTGGCTTCCTGTTTGCTTTTAGAACTTATGTGCGTTTGAAAATCTTAGTTATAGTTTACGTCGTATTTGTTTTGTTACTAGCAGTGAATGTAGAAGCAGTTTCGTCTGCAGTAAAAGCTCTAGAGTCAACCCAAAACAAATAAAGTTGGAAAAAAAATAGTTGCCAGCTAAGAATTTCTTATACATAGTATGGATAAATCTTATAAATGCAATCTTTTGGACCCCTCCAGGATTGTCTTTCAAAGCCTCTTGGTCCCCTCCACAGAGGCTTTTTTTTTGCTTTTTTATTACCAATTACCTGTCTACTCTTCATAAACATGCTTAATCAAACTTGTTTGAAACGATTTCTAATTCTAACTTCACTTGTGTTTTCAATCCATTGCACGACAAAAGGCACTTCTATGTCTGATCATTTCGACGGCGAAAAATTTTTTAATCCTGTAGATCAAAAGAGCAAAACATTTTTAGATTTCTTAAAGTGGCAATTGAATAGAAACTCGCCGACTTGGATTGAACAGAAAAATGAAAAGACTCCGGCTCCAGTAAATGCACTAAAGCCAGGTGAGTTTGCACTTACATTCATTAATCACGCTACATTTCTGATCCAAGTACAAACACCAAAAAGATTAGTTAATATTGTTACTGATCCTGTTTTCTCAGCACGAACAAGTCCGTTTCAATTTATGGGTCCTAAACGATTTCGCCCTCCCGGACTAGAGTTAAATAATTTGCCTCCGATTGATCTCGTACTTGTTTCACACAATCACTACGATCACATGGATTATAACTCGCTTGAAAAACTAAACGAAAAATTTTCTCCGTTGTTCGTGGTGCCTTTGAAAAATGCGCACTATTTGAATTTCACTAAAGAAACACGCGTCCAAGAGAAAGACTGGGGTGAATTTGTCGATGTTCCTGAGTTAGAAATTAAAATTCATGTTTTGCGATCTCATCATTGGTCACGCCGATCGATGCTAGATACAAACGAAGCTCTTTGGTGTGCGTTCATGATTGAGTTCGGAGATAAAACGATTTATTTCGCTGGTGATACAGGCTACAAAGATCATTTCAAGCAAACAAAAGAACGTTTTCCAAATATCACATTAGCTATGCTTCCTATCGGAGCGTATGAACCACGCTGGTTTATGCAGGATGCACATATGAATCCTGAAGACGCCGTAAAAGCTCATAAAGATTTATCTCCAAAAAGATCTGTAGGAATACATTTTGGAACATTCCAATTGACCGACGAAGCGATCGATCAACCGGTCATTGATTTAGAGAGCGCAAAAAAAGCAGCCAATGTTAACAATTTTGAAGTGTTAAAAGAAGGAGAGACCAAAACATACACAGATTAGTGTAGAAATTTGACCCCTGAAAAATTTAATTTCGGTTTTTTTTGCTCCGACTGAAAGATTGTATAATTCTATTTTTAACGAAGGATGGTTATATGAATAAATCAATTTTACTTTTAATACTTACAATCGCTCAAATTTCTTTCTCTCAGGAAGTCACAACTGCGCCCTATGTGGATTTGAATAAGTACCTTGGCAAATGGTATGAAATCGCATCGATCCCACAGTTTTTCCAGCGCAACTGTGTTGCCAATACTGCCGCTCAGTATGCAATAGACACGGACGGGAATGTTAGCGTCTATAATTCCTGCGCAAACAAAAACGGCAAAACTATCGATGCCAGAGGGCATGCCAAAGTTGTGGATACTGAATCGAATGCAAAATTAAAAGTTACGTTCTTGAAACTAGGTGGCTGGATTTTCTTACCTAATGGTAACTACTGGGTTCTTGAGTTAGAAAAGAATTATAACTGGGCCGTCGTTGGCGATCCCACTCGAAAAACAGGTTGGATTCTGTCGCGAACGCCATCTCTACCAATAGAAACGTTAAAACAGATTCGCGAAAAAATTGAAGCTCAAGGCTATGATTCGTGCAAGTTCTATACAACACGCCAAGACGGCGGTTTTGAAACTCATGAATCATTGTGTGAGATAACACAATAGTTTTAAACGATACGTTTAACTTTGGCGCCAAGGGAAGTTAGTTTGTCTTCCATTTTCTCGTATCCACGATCTAAATGGTAAATGCGATTCACAACAGTTTCACCTTTGGCAACAAGGCCTGCTAATACTAAGCAGGCGCTTGCGCGCAGATCAGTAGCCATAACTGGAGCTGCTGTTAATCCATTTGGAATTCCGCGAACAACAGCTACTCGGCTTTTTGGAGTGATATCGGCGCCCAAACGCATCAGTTCTTGAACGTGCATGAAACGATTTTCAAAAACCGTTTCTGAAATTACGCTTGTTCCGTTGGCAACGCACATCAACGACATGAATTGCGCTTGTAAATCTGTTGGGAACTGAGGATACGGAGACGTCGTGATATCCACCGCTTCCCAAGTTTTAGCGCGCTCAACCGTCATCGTTGTATCTGTTTGGCTAATTTTAAATCCTGCTTCTTTTAATTTAAATAGCAATGCATCTAAGTGCGAAGGTACGCATTTTTCAACTGTCACTTCACCGCCTGTGATCGCTCCGGCGATTAGTAAAGTTCCGGCTTCAATTCGGTCCGGCATTACAGTATGTGAAGCTGGTTTTAATTTCTCCACGCCTTCGATTTTCATAATCGAAGTTCCGTGCCCAGTGATTTTTGCGCCCATTTTAATTAAATATTCTGCTAGATCAATAATCTCGGGCTCTTTCGCTGCGTTTTCTAAAATCGTTGTACCTTCAGCTAATGCTGCGGCCATCATCATGTTTTCAGTTCCGCCGACAGTTACGTTTTCAAATAAAAACGTCGCGCCTTTTAGTTTTTTTGCTTTAGCGTGAACAAAACCTTCTTTTAATTCAATTTCAGCACCTAGCGCGCGCATGCCATCTAAGTGTAAATCAATTGGACGAGATCCAATCGCGCAACCACCGGGAAGAGACACAACCGCTTCACCATATTTAGTAAGCATGGGACCAAGGCACAAAATACTAGCACGCATTTTTCTAACTAAATCATAGCTCGCTTGCAGGCTATTCAATTTTTTTGAGTGAACTAGAAAATCCTCACCTTTACGTTCGCAAAGAATCCCTAAGCTTTCTAGAAGAGCCGCTGTTGATTCGATATCTTTTAATTCAGGAACATTTTTAAACTGATGGGTTCCTTCAGCTAGGATTGTAGAAAATAATAATTTAAGTGCTGAGTTTTTCGCGCCACTTGCTTTCACACGGCCATTTAAAATTTGTCCACCAGAGACTGCCATTCTGTCCATACGCCACCTATTTAGCCATAGCAATGAAACGATCCATCGCAGCTAAGTCCTTTTTTATTTTTACAGATTTAAATATATTCAGTTTTGTTAAATGATCTAAAATAGCGTCACCTTGCGTGTAGCCCATTTCAAAAATCATCATGCCATTTTCATTTAACAAAGTTGAATATTTATTCGCCCAATTTTTTAAAAACACGTAACCGCGATCATCTGCAAACAGTGCTTCTTGCGGTTCAAACTTTCTGACGTTTTCTTCCACTTCCTTATCTTCGATATCAATATAAGGAGGATTCGATACGATTAAATCAAATACCGGTCTACCGCTAGCATGCTGCCGAACAAACGTATCGATATCATCTGCATCCAGGTTGTAAACCGTTACGTTGCTCACCTGATTTAATGCCATGTTTTCTTTTATAACGTCAGCGGCCTCTTTTGATTTCTCAATTATGGTTACCGCTACCTCTGGAAATTCTTTCGCTAGAGAAATACCAATGCAACCCGAACCGCCGCCAATATCTAAAACATGAAAACCGTCGAGTGGTTTTTTGCTTTCGATAAAGTTTGCGGCCATTTCGACCAGAGTTTCTGTTTCTGGACGCGGAATAAGAACTGACTTGTTCACAACAAAACTATTTTTGTAGAAATCTTTTTTACCTAGAATGTAGGCGATAGGCTCGCCAGTCGTGCGGCGCTTAACTAGCTCACGCAGCTTTTCTAATTCTGGTTCTTTTAGTGGCTGATCGAATTTTAGATACAGCTGCAAACGTTCCAATCCTAAACCATGCGCAAGGATTAATTCCGCGTCTAAACGGGGAGAATGAAATCCCTTTTGCTTAAAAAAAGTTGTGGTTTTATCCAGAACTTCTTTGATGGTCATAATTAACTCGTTTGTTTTTTCAATGCTTCTGCTTGGTAATGAGCAATCAGTGAATCCACTAGAATGCTGAGGTCCCCCGCCATGATTTCATTCAGGGCATGAGTGGTCAAACCAATTCTATGATCAGTCACACGAGTCTGTGGAAAATTGTAGGTACGAATACGCTCAGAACGATCTCCCGTTCCGATTTGCTCAAGACGCGCATCACTGGCTTCTTTAAGAACTTTTTGGTCTTCTAGCATTTGGAGTTTTGAATAGAGAATCTTAAACGCTTTTTCTTTATTAGATGTCTGCGATTTTCCCTCTTGGCAGTGTACAATAATACCAGATGGTTCATGATGAAGACGAACCGCTGATTCTGTTCTATTTACGGACTGTCCACCGGCACCAGATGCTCGCATTACGTCGATTCTGATATCTTTCATATCGATCTTAACTTCGACTTCTTCTACTTCAGGAATAACAGCTACCGTAATTGTAGACGTATGTACACGTCCAGCGCCTTCCGTTTGAGGAACACGTTGCACGCGGTGAACACCGCTTTCATATTTCAATTTAGAATAAACGCTATCTCCAGAAATAGAGGCAATGACTTCTTTTGCGCCGCCAACGTTACCAGCTGAATAGGATATAAGTTCAGCTTTCCAGCCATTTTTACTAGCGTAGTAAGCATACGCTCGGAATAATTCATCTGCGAACAATGAAGCTTCATCACCGCCAGCACCCGCACGAATCTCTAGAATAATATTTTTGTCGTCATTAGGATCTTTAGGAATCAGTGCTAATTTTAATTTAGCTTCCAAATCAGGAATAGCCGATTCAAGATCTCTGATCTCTTCACGAAACATATCTTTCATTTCGTTATCAGACTCTGCCGTTAGCAACTCTTTGGTTTCTTTTAAAGACGATGTTTTTTTCTTATACTCACGATACAAAACAACGACTTTCTCCAAATCGGCTAGCTCTTTCATAAGCCCACGATATTTCTTCTGATCGTTGGCCACGTCAGGACGTTGTAATGAAAGATTTACTTGTTCATATCTTGATTCAACTTCATCTAATTTTGAAAACATAATGTCCTCGGAGTATAGGTAAAAAAAAATGCGACTAGATTCTTTCTAATCGCATTCCTAAAATATGAAATTGAATGTGGCTACTTAGTTGTAGCGTATTTTTTCTTGAATTTATCAACGCGGCCTTCAGTATCAAGTAAACGTTGTTTACCAGTGAAGAACGGGTGAGATGCAGAAGAAATCTCAATTTTGATTAATGGATACTCTTTACCATCTTCCCATTTAATTGTTTCTTTTGAAGATAGTGTTGAATTGCCCAAGAATTGGAAATCGCAAGAAATGTCTTTAAACACTACTGCATTTACTTTTGGGTGGATGTCTTTTTTCATTAGGAACCTCTTGGTTTTATTACTAAATCGGTACTATGGACTATCATAGGCGACTCGGTCTGTCGAGACCCTTTTTTTAAAAAAAAGAAGTTTTGAAAAAATTTGAAATTCTAGTTAAAACCAGCAGCTTATATGATCCATTTATCTTCAATTACAAAGCAGTACGGGAACAAAGTTCTTTATAAGAACGCTTCCTTTCAGATTAACCCCGGTGAAAAAATCGGCCTAGTAGGCCCAAACGGCGCAGGTAAAAGTACGATTTTCCGTATTATTGTCGGCGAAGAAGGTGTTGATGGCGGCACGATCAGTAAATCTGATAAAACAGTCATCGGCTATTTTTCTCAAAATATCGAGGAAATGGGCGGCAAAACGGCCCTTCAAGAAGTAATCTCATCCGCTGGCAAAATCAGCGAATTACAAAAAGAAATCGCACGTTTAGAGGCTCGCTTGTCTGACCCAGATTTAGGTGAAGACGAAATGATGAAGGTTCTAGATAAGTACGGCGAAATGCAGGCCGATTTCGAACGCCTGGGTGGCTATGACCTGGAAAACCGTGCTCAGGAAATCCTGACTGGTTTAGGAATTGGGCCCGAAGACTACAACCGTCCCACAGAAAGCTTCAGCGGTGGTTGGAAAATGCGTATCGCCCTGGCTAAGATCCTTTTGCTAAATCCAGACGTTCTATTAATGGATGAACCGACGAATCACTTGGATTTAGAATCTATCGTTTGGTTAGAGGAATGGTTGCGCCAGTTTAAAGGCTCGATCTTGATGACAAGCCATGATCGCGAGTTCATGAATCGCCTGGTTAGCAAAATTGTCGAAGTAGCATTCCAAACTATCACTGTTTACTCGGGTAACTACGACTACTACGAAAAAGAAAAAGCGATCCGCATGGAACAACTGATTGCGGCCGCTAAACGCCAGGACGACATGCTGGCCAAAGAAGAGGAATTCATCGCTCGGTTTGCGGCTCGCGCATCCCATGCAGCTCAAGTTCAATCTCGAGTTAAGAAATTAGAAAAAATTGATCGCATCGAGATCCCAGCAGAAGAAAAGACAATTCAATTTGAATGGCCGGTTCCTCCGCGTGGTGGTGACGAAGTTGTTAAGTTTTCAAACCTAACTAAAGTTTGGAAAGGCGCGGAAGGGAAAGATAAATTAGTTTTCTCTCAAGCCAGCGGCCTTGTAAAACGATTAGATCGCGTTGCGGTTGTCGGCGTGAACGGTGCGGGTAAATCTACACTACTAAAAATTATATCAGGTCAGACAGAGGCCTCTGAAGGCAACATGCAACTGGGTGCCAGCATTGAGCTTGGCTACTTTAGCCAGAACTCACTCGATGTCCTTGATCCTAATAGCACCATCGTTGAAGAAGTTCATAGTCACTTGCCAACGGCGGGCATGGGTCAAATTAGAACTTTGCTTGGCGCATTTAAGTTTTCGGGTGAAGAAGCGGATAAGAAAATTTCGGTTCTATCGGGCGGGGAGAAAAGTCGCGTGGTTCTAGCGTGTATTTTAGCGCGTCCGGTGAATTTGTTAGTTCTAGATGAGCCGACGAATCACTTGGATATCGTTTCGCGTGAAGTATTGCTTGATGCCGTTAAGAATTTCCCAGGAACAGTAATCATCGTAAGCCATGATCGCTATTTCTTGCGGGAAATTACAACTCGAGTATTCGAAGTGGATAAAAACAAAGTCAGTATCTATGACGGATCTTGGGAATATTACCTAGATAAGTCTGAACGCTTGAAGAAACAAGCGCAGCAGTAGAAATAAAAAACAAAAAAGCCTCAGCGATCCTGGGGCTTTTTTTTAATTTCAGATTATAATTTGCAACCTGATTCGTTAAACTGCTCTTGGCGTTTTTCACGGCCACAGTTTTGATTGCGTTCATCATCTCGTAAAGCTGCGCAATAGGCTTTTTGTCCAAGTTCAGCGTTTGAAGACGAGAAATAGTGAAAACCCGTGTTGCAGGCGTTGACTCTAAAAGTATAGGACTGAGTACTGCTGATATTGTACCCGGTGCTACTGATATGTGGCCACGAACCTTCACACTGCATAGTTTTAAACGCAGTTTCACGTTGATAGCCCGCACAGTTACCGTTAGCAGCATTATCTTTAAGAGAATTGCAAAATGCTGTTTTTAATTCAGCCTCGCTGGCTCCGGTAATTTTCTTTACACCAGTTGAACAGCCTTCAATCATTTCATACGTAGCATAGGTCACAGCGCTGCCCGCATCACCGGATTTGTCGCTGTCATTACCTGAACTATCTGACGCTTTGATATTACATGCGGATAAAAACAGAAAAGACAAAGACAAACTCAAAATCAGAATTGATTTCATACAACCACCCCAGTTGAAAAAATAATTTAATAAATCTCGGTTGTTGTATTTTAAATATCTCGTTTCCACAATAGGCATTTATTACTTAGCGAAATTTGTAACCGATCTGTGATTACGCGGTTATGTTTCTTTGATTTCCTACTATATATGCGACGAACTATTTTTCATGGTTGAAAAATTTGCTGTACAAACTTTTGACAGTCTAAAGAATGTCTCTGTTTCCCTATGCGGCAGCCAATAGATTAGCACCTATGATCGATTGAAAAAGTTAGTGTCTAATCCACCAACACTAACCAAATTCTAAAAATTCGCTACCTTGTATCCTGGATAAAAAACTATGAATACAGTGGCAATTAAACGATCAAAACAGCTGGATGATATATTTCTACTTGTGGGGCAAACGCTCTCGCAAGTTTCGGATCGTATGGTTCAATTGGGCCTGATTTGGTTTATCACCTCTAGTTTTGGCGAACAGTACCTGATTTGGTATTTGGTTGTTGGTGGCTTGCCTCACGCGCTTTTAATTAAACATTCAAGTTTGATGATCAATCGCCTAAGCGCGCTTAAAACTGTTCTGTACTCAGACTTAGCTCGCGGATTTATTTATGTTTTTGCATTTGCTTTAGTACTTATGTTTCCTGAATGGCTACACCCTTCGAGCGGCAGTGGCCATGTTTTGTGGCTTTTGTTTATTTCAGTTTTTCTATCTAATATTTTTTCTGCGTTTTTCAATCCGGCGATTTTGTCTTTGGCCGTTGAGATCAAGGAATCCGATGATGTTCAAAAACTAACGGCGAAACTTTCAACAGTGACATCGTTTGCTACGATTCTTGGGCCGGTACTTGGCTTGTTTGCGTTTAATCAATTTGGCTTGAGTGGGTTGTTTATCATTGCCGGCGTTAGTTATATCGCTTCAGCTTATGCGGTATCTCTGGTAACTAAATCAACTTCTAAGTCATTTAGTTCTAGCGACGAGGTCGCTGCGGTGAATTCCATTAGCCTATTTCAAACTAAAAAAATCATCGGTATTATGCTGATTGTATTTTTAGTGATGAATTTGCTGCTTAGCCCATTGCAAGTTTTAATGCCGACAATGGCTAAGAATTTATTTGGAAACTCATTCAACTCGTTGGCGATTTTGGAGACATTATTGGGTGCAGGCATATTACTTGGCGGAGCTATTTTAAGCTTCATTACCATTCAGAAGCGAACCTTGTTTTGGACGTGGGCTTTTTTAGTAGGGCTTAGCCTTGCGTTTCTTTCCTTTACATTTGCAACCAGTTTACAAATCTGTTCAGTCGCTCTATTTTTGATGGGTTTTTCTTTGGGCCTAGCCAACGTCCTAATTATAAATATTTTGCAAACTCAACCCAAAGCGAACGAGGTTCCTAAAGTGATGAGTCTTGTTAATCTGATTAGTACGGCGACTCTGCCGTTCTCATTAGCACTTCTTGGCTTGCTTCAACATTCCGTGGCTATCGCGTTGGTGGGACGTGTTGCCGGAGTATTATTAGTTCTTTTTGTGTTAGTATCTTATTTTACTTTTCGCCGATTCGGTCAGGAGATCTTCAAATGAAACAAGATGAAGTTATTAAATTAGACGGCGGCCTAGTTATGCGTCGAGCGAAGGTTTCTGATATTCAAGATTTGCTGACGTTGTACTTTACTATCTATGGCAGCAACTACCCGCTAGCGTTAGGCACCGACCGCGCGGTCATGCAGAAAATTATCCAAGACAAAGATAGCCTTTGGTTAGTGGCGCACGATCCAGATAAAAATACCCTGTGCGCATCGGCTGTGTTTGAGGTCGATGTACTTTTTAAAATTGCCCGCGCCGAAGGATTTGTGACTCATCCCTATTATCAAAGTAAAGGACTAGCGTCTGTTCTACTTAACCACGCGTCCGACTATTTGATGAAGGAAAACAAAATCGTTCATTCGATTTACGCAACGACTAGGACTCTGAGCGTAGGTCCGCAGCTGGTGTTTATTAAAAATAAGTTTAAGCCGCTTGGTATTTTCCCCAACGCCCATCGTCTAGCCAATTACGAGACACTAACGTTGATGGCAAAACATGACCCTGAAGTTTTAAAAAAACGCTCGCGAGTCGAAGAAGTTCCTGAAGCACTCGGGCCAATCTTTAAAGCGAGTGAGAAATATATCAAATCACCGCACCCAACGCCGCGTTTATTAAAAATGGTACGTCCTAAACCTAGTGGTGAGCATTTAGAATTTGAAATTATTTTGGCTCCCGATTTTGTTAAACGAAAATTCTCGCAAACATTTAAGGATCCCTTTGATGTTTTCTTTCCATTCCATGAACCAAACTTATTATTGGCATCGAAAAATGGTGAGGTAGATATTTATGGTTACTTAAGCAAATCAGATGGCTATTGCGCTTTGATTACCGCAACGGCACCGTTTTATTCAATGGCCGGACGCTTAAGACCTTTGTTACAGCAACTGAATGATTACGGTGTCTCTTATGTAGAAATTTTGATGGCTATGGATAGTATTTTATCTTTAGAAACTCTGTTAGACGTAAACTTCTTACCTTCTGCGATTTACCCAGCGATGCTAGAATACGAAGGCAAGTTTATGGACCTCGTGTTGATGTCACGTTCAATGGAACCGTTAAATTTCCGCGGTATGCAGATCGAGAAAACATTTAAACCTTATATTGATCAGTACGTAGATTTGTGGAAGCAAATGCATTTGGACGTCCTAGGAGTATTCGATGACAAATAAAGAACTTTTTCCACCTAGTCGTGCACTGCTGGCTTCAGTTGAGAAGATTTGCAAGATCTCAAGTCCCTATTCTACATCAGCGGAAAACGATTCTCTATTTATTCAAGCGATGAAAGAAGTCATTCGTTGGCATCAAGAAAAGTCGACGTTCTACCGTCAGTTCTTAAAAGATTCTAATTTTGATATCAATAAATGGGATGGCGATTTAGGTAAAATACCAAGTATCCCCGCTGAGTTTTTTAAGTATCATTCTATCAAGTCCGTATCAGATGATAATGTTCATATCAGTTTAACATCTTCGGGAACTACAGGTCAGAAATCACAAATGTTCTTCGATGAATGGAGCTTAGGCTGCGCTCAACAAATGGTTGATTTTATTTATGACTACTACGGATGGATCACGCCAGGGAAAAAAACGAATTACTTACTATATACTTATCAAACGGAAATTGATTCTAAGTTAGGTACTGCGTTCACTGATAACTATCTCACTAAATATGCACCAGTGAACCGTGCTGAATATACTCTGAAATTGACTGGTAAAGGTGGCCATGATTTTGATGTTTTCGGTGCCATTAAAACATTACACGAATACGAAACTCAAGAATTACCCGTTCGTATATTTGGCTTTCCTTCGTTTTTCTATTTCACACTTCAGCGCATGAAGGAACTAAAATACAAACCTTTAAAGTTATCTGCAGAATCACTGGTTTTCTTAGGTGGTGGCTGGAAGGGTTATGCCAATCAAGAAATTAAGAAATCTGAACTTTATTCGCTGGCTGAGGAGATGCTTGGAATCCCGAATCACCGATTGCGTGATGGATTTGGTTCTGTTGAACATTGTATCCCTTATATTGAATGCAGTGAACATCACTTTCACGTGCCCGTGTATTCAAAAGTATTAATCAGAGATCTAAAAACTCTGGATTCTGTTGGCTATGATAAACCTGGATTCTTGCAGTTTATTTCACCTTATATAACTTCGGCTCCTGCTAACGCCGTTACTATGGGAGATCTTGCCACATTACACAAAGGAGAAACGTGTAGCTGCGGGTTAAAAACGGACTGGTTTGAAGTTTTAGGCCGCGCTGGTGTTTCAAAAAACAAAAGCTGCGCAATTGCTGCCGCAGAATTGCTAAAGGATTTTGTATGAGAACGCACTTTTGGCAAGGTCAAATTATCAGTCACGAAGAACTTCTTGGAAAGCTCAAGTCACTTGAAAGCTGCATAGAGGCGGCTTTGATCGAAAACTTCGACTTAGATTTGTTTGTGGAATCGTGTGATGCGTTTTCAAGACAATTAAAATCAGAATCAGAAATTCATTCGCGTCTGACAGCGACACTGACTGTTCAGGATGGTATCAGCTCGGATATAGCGAAAGAAATAATTAATTCAATTGCCGATTTCATTTCTAAAAAACAAATTAAATTTAAAATTAGCAACGAACTTGGCAGCTTAAATCCATTTACTAGCA
>CAZCHT010000061.1:0-26413 GCA_964498705.1 uncultured Bdellovibrio sp.
ATCAAAAGTATATCCCCCAAATCGCTACGTACTTAAAAACATTTACCTGTCTTATTTTTATGGTGCCAAGATCGGCGTTCTTGGTTTGAATGGATCAGGAAAATCTTCATTGCTTAGAATTATGGCTGGCGAAGATAAAGAATTTTTAGGCGAAGCATTTCCTGCTAAACAAATGCGCGTAGGTTACTTGAAACAAGAGCCAGAATTGGACGAGAACGCGACTGTAAAAGAAAATATATTTTCAGGCATGGGCGAATTGCCAAAATTAATGAAAGAATACAACGCGATTTCTGAAAAATTTAATGATCCCGAGTTAGACCCGGATGTCATGAACGACTTGATTGAAAAACAGGGTGTCCTTCAAGAAAAAATCGAAACGTTGGGTGGCTGGGAAGTCGACCAAAAAATTGAATACGCAATGGATGCTTTACGCTGTCCAGATGCCGATGCGATCGTAAAACCTCTTTCAGGTGGTGAAAAACGTCGCGTGGCTTTGTGTCGCTTGCTATTAAGTGAACCAGATATTTTATTGCTGGATGAGCCTACGAATCACTTGGATGCGGAAAGCGTGGCATGGCTTGAGCAATATTTGCACAAGTTTCCTGGAACAGTCATCGCAGTTACGCATGATCGTTACTTCTTGGACAATGTTGCTGGTTGGATTCTGGAATTGGATCGTGGCGAAGGTATCCCATTCAAGGGAAACTACACATCTTGGTTAGAGCAAAAAGATAAACGTTTATCTCAGGAACAAAAAGAAAATACTCGTCGTAACAAGACTTTAGAGCGCGAGTTAGAATGGGTTCGTATGAATCCAAAAGCGCGTCAGTCGAAATCAAAAGCCCGTGTGTCGGCTTACGAGAGCTTATTGAAAGAGGCCTCTCCAGAGAAAATTGCGGAAATGCAAATCTACATTCCACCTGGGCCTCGTTTGGGTGACATCGTTATTGAAGCTAAAGACCTTGTTAAAGGCTACGGCAAAAAACTCCTATTTGATCACGTGAATTTCACAATTCCACGAGGTGCGATCGTTGGGGTTATCGGGCCGAACGGTGTGGGTAAATCTACATTATTCAAAATGATCGTTGGTAAAGAAAACGTCGACAGCGGATCGTTCAAAGTCGGCGAAACTGTGAAAATGGCCTATGTCGATCAAACGCGTGAAACACTAGATCCTAATAAGTCTGTGTACCAAGAGATTTCTGATGGTAGCGACACGATCAAGTTGGGTATTCGGGAAATCAATTCGCGTCAGTACTTGTCATGGTTCAACTTCTCTGGCGGCGACCAAGAGAAGAAAGTTGGCACATTGTCGGGCGGTGAGCGTAATCGCGTGAATATGGCTAAAATCCTTAAACAAGGTGCGAATTTGTTGCTTTTGGATGAGCCAACGAATGATTTGGACGTAAATACAATGCGTGCCCTTGAAGAAGCGTTGTTAGAGTTCGGTGGATCTGCGGTCGTTATTTCCCATGATCGCTGGTTCTTAGATCGAATTTGTACTCATATCATGGCGTTTGAAGGCGATTCTAAAGTTGAATTCTTTGCCGGTAACTTTACCGAGTACGAAGAGGACCGTAAAAAGCGTTTAGGTGATCAAGCTCCGAAACGTATCCGATTCCGTGATATTCTGAACTAATTATTATAAGTGCGTGTATTCCCTCTCAACGGGGATACACGCGATCTTTTCACGCTCTTCAATCAATCTAGAGACTATTTTTAAATACAGAAGAAAGGCATTCGTAGGACTGATTAAGCTCTAAAAATGCTTGAGGAGAGCCTGAATTTCTATCAGGATGTTTAACTAATGCTAGTTTTCTATACGCTTTTTTCAATTCTTCCGCAGTGAAATCCTCAAGTAAAAACATCTTTTCGTTGATGAAGTAACTCATCGCCAACGTTTGTTTATCATTCAGTTTATGGGCAGCACCCTTTGGTCGAGGCGGAGTTTTTGTCGCGGTCGCGGTAGAATTTACCTTCGAATGTACCTTTTTTGCCCAATCATTAGTATCGGACGGAGTGTATTTGTTCTGATTTTGAAACCGTCGATACGGCGTTTCACTCACCTTTGCTTTAGAAACAGAGAATGAGTTAGGGTTTTGTTCAAACAACCGTTGATGCAAATGATTTAACTCAAGACTCTCTTTTGAAGGTGTGTTTATAGAGGAAATGTCATCATTCATAGAGGAAAAGCGGGTATTTCCGTCAGTTTTCTTTAGTTTTTCTCTAAGGATTTCAGCGAATGACCCTGTCGACATACTGTTTTATCGGTAAGAAAACGATAAGAAATAGCCCAGAAACCACAGAGAGAGCCGTTTTTTGGTCATTTTCCCTTCGGTTTCGTAGAGAAAATCCATAGATCGTTAAAAAAAAATCAAAGGTCGTGCATTTTTTTTTGGACAAACCTCTAGTTATCGTGAACACTGGGTCCATCCGTCATAACAACTCATTAACGAAAGGGAAATGACAATGGCAAAAAAGACTACAAAGAAAGCAGCGAAAGCTACTAAAAAAGCAGCTCCAAAAGCTAAAGCTACTAAAGTAAAAGCAGCTCCAAAAGCTAAAGCTACTAAAAAAGCAGCTAAAGCAGCTAAACCAGTTAAAGCTAAAAGAAAACCAAATCCAGCTTTGCTTATGAAGTTACAACCTTCTGAAGCACTAGCAGCGGTTGTTGGTGGCGCACCACTTCCACGTTCACAAGCTTTGAAAAAAGTTTGGGACTACATCAAAAAATACAACTTACAAGATGCAACTAACCGTCGCAAAATCAATGCTGACGACAAATTGAAAACTCTTTTCGGTAAAGCTTCAGTCGGTATGTTAGAAATCGGTGGAATCTTAGCGAAACACCTTAAGTCAGTATAATCTAATAATTGTTTAGAATTGAGCCCGGGCAAACCCCGGGCTTTTTTTTGCCTTGGCCGGTCCAGCCGAAGTTTGTATTCTGTCATCCCACTTTACTTTGAACAGCGGTTTTGCTAGTGTCGCCTAGTAAACGACATTTAAGGGACTTTCCATGGCTAATAGACCGCTTTCTTTAGACGAACAGAAGAAAATGAGACTAGTTTGTAAACTAGCGGCCCAAACTCGTGAATACATTGCTCCGTTTGTTAAGGCGGGAGTTACTTTACGTGAAATCGATAAAATCATCTACGATCACACTAAAACATTGGGCTGTGAACCAGCGACCCTGGGATACCGCGGGTATCCGGCTTCATGCTGTACCAGCGTGAACGATGTGATCTGTCATGGCGTTCCTGATGATTACATGTTGGTAGATGGCGATATCGTTAATGTCGACATCACTCACAAGTTAGATGGTTTTTTTGGTGATACATCGAAAACATTTTTAATCGGCAATGTATCTGAAGACGCAAAGAAAATCGTCGACATCGCCCGACGGGCTATGGAAGTCGGTATTGAGGCGATCACTCCAAACGGAACAACGGGGGATATTGGATTTGAGATTAATAAATTTGCTACACGTAACGGTTGCTCAACTGTAAAAGAAATCGGTGGTCATGGTATTGGCCGCGTATTTCATACAGATCCGTTTGTTCCTTCGTTTGGGAAAAAAGGCAAAGGCGATAAATTAGTTCCATTTCATTGCTTCACTGTTGAACCTATGGTGAACTTGGGCACGGATCAGATTGTTGAGTTTCCTATCGCGGGTTCTCAGCATCACTATTACAAAACTAAAGATAAAAAACTGTCGGCACAATTTGAACATACAATTTTGCTGACAGATTCAGGTTATGAAATTTTAACGGTTCCATAGGAACCTAGGAGAAAATACATGGCATCTATACAGGCAGCGGGACGTACTAGCGCTAAAACAAAAATGAAACCTACTAAAGGTTCTTACGATAAACAAACGCACAATGCGGATTACAAAGTTTGTCGTGAAGCAATGGAAAACCCAGAAGTATTTGAAAAAATGGCTTTATGGGGTCGCGAAGAAATCAAAATCGCAGAAACAGAAATGCCAGGTTTAATGGCGCTTAGAAAAGAATTTGGTAAACAACAACCACTTAAAGGTGCGCGTGTTACTGGTTCTTTGCACATGACAATCCAAACGGCCGTATTGATCGAAACTTTGATCGCTTTAGGCGCTAAAGTTCGTTGGTCATCTTGCAACATCTT
Organism: uncultured Bdellovibrio sp.; assembly: GCA_964498705.1. GTDB lineage: Bacteria > Bdellovibrionota > Bdellovibrionia > Bdellovibrionales > Bdellovibrionaceae > UBA2316. Next base: position 4,144 of record CAZCHT010000061.1, read on the forward strand.
CTCGACTCAAGATCACGCAGCGGTGGCAATGGCAGCAGTGGGTGTTCCGGTTTACGCTTGGAAAGGCGAAACAGAAGCGGAATACAACTGGTGTATCGAACAAACTATCACTGGTTGGGGCTCTGAGGGCTACAACATGATCCTTGATGATGGTGGCGATTTAACTAACATGATGCACGAACCACGTTTTGCGAAAGAATTGAAAAAAATCATTGGTGTTTCTGAAGAGACAACAACAGGTGTTCATAACTTAGAAAAAATGTTGGCTAAAGGTTTATTGAAAATCCCTGCGATCAACGTAAATGATTCAGTAACAAAATCTAAATTCGATAACTTATACGGTTGCCGTGAATCATTATCTGACGGTATCAAACGCGCTACAGACACAATGGTAGCTGGTAAAACAGTAGTTGTTGCTGGATACGGCGATGTAGGTAAAGGTTCTGCGAATTCTCTACGTGGCTTTGGTGCTCGCGTATTGGTAACTGAAATCGATCCAATCTGCGCTCTACAAGCAGCGATGGAAGGTTTTGAAGTAACAACTATGGAAGAAGCGTGTGTTAACGCTGATATTTTCGTAACAGCAACTGGCTGCTGCGATATCATCACTGAAAAACATTTCAATAAAATGAAAAACAACGCGATCGTTTGTAACATCGGTCACTTTGATATCGAAATCGATATGCCTTGGTTAAACAAAAATTCAAAAGTTCGTGAAATCAAACCTCAAGTAGATATCCACACTTTGAAAAACGGTCGCCAAGTTATTATATTAGCAAAAGGCCGCTTAGTGAATCTAGGTTGCGCTACTGGTCACCCTAGCTTCGTAATGAGTAACTCATTCACGAACCAAGTTTTGGCCCAACTAGAACTTTTCAATAACCGTGATAAATACCAAGAAATCGGCGTCTACCGTTTGCCAAAACACTTAGACGAAAAAGTGGCGGCTCTTCACTTAGACAAACTAGGTGTGAAGCTAACAAAACTAAGCACTCGTCAATCGAAGTACTTAGGAATGAACGCAGAAGGTCCCTACAAACCTGAACACTATCGATACTAATTTTTGCACTAAACAGCAGAATCAAAAAAAGCCGCATAAAAAATGCGGCTTTTTTTTTACCGTGGGTGCCAGGTCCTAAAAAGACCAGAAATTCCGTTGAGTATCACCGATGGTTTTTAAAGTGCCAGGCTATTGTGGGTCAGTGCTGGATATATTGAGTTTGGAGATATATTTGGCTTTTTTTAGGACCTGGCACCCATGTGTTGCGCCCGGTGTGGCGCCTTTTAAAGTTTTAGGTGGCTCATGTAGAACTTGAGTTCGGTTATGCTTTCGCGGATGTCGTCTAGGGCGCGGTGTTTGTTTTGTTTTTTGAATTCGATATTGCGAGCGTTGAAGATGATCTTCCAAGATGTTACATCTAGCATTCGGTAGTGTAGTAGTTGAGAGAAATCTGGGAGATCTTTGTTTATAAAGAGGCGATCTTGGCCGATGGAGTTTCCGGCAATGATTGGTTTGTTTTTTTTGTCTGGGAAAAACTCAGTTACGAGTTGAACTAAATCAGACTGTACATCAGATGGATCTTTTCCGGTTGGGACTTTAGCAGATAAACCGGATTCACCGTGGTGTTTTTTGTTCCAGTCATCCATTCTGTCCAAATAGATTTGTGGTTGTTTCACTACGGTTTCATACGTCGCTAATTCTTTAAAATTAGAATCTGTGATTATAGCGGCCGCCTCGATGATAACTTCCGTTTCAGGGTTGAGGCCGGTCATTTCTAGATCAATCCAAAAAAGATTCGACATTATTTGTGGTCAGCGTGTTTAGTGGTTGTTGTTGGTTTCGCATTTTCAACTTTTGTTGCTTTAGCGATTTTGTAGTCTTCTTTATTTTTTTTATTTAATTCATCAAGAGCTTTAGTGATGGCAGCTTGATCCAAAGTTTTACCTTCCTCAGATACTAATTTCATTGAACCGATTTCTACTTCGCACGATTTGATGCCTGGTAGTCCGCATACTGCCGATTTAACCATGCTTTTGCAACCCGAGCAGCTCATGCCTTCGATTGTGTATTGGTAAGTATCGGCCATGGCTGTTAAACCAAAAAAAGATAAGATAACTAATAATTTCATAAAGGTTTCCTTTTGTTTGCAGAACTAATTCTATGGTGACCACGTGCCGACGTCATTATCTTTTTAATGTACCAACAACAAGTCCGCTAAAAATCAAACTGCCGCCCAGTAGCATCAGTGGGGTTAAGGGTTCTTGAAATAGAAAATAACCAAAGACCGATGCCGAAACAGCATGAATTCCATCGAATAGTGCGAGCTTATGACCATCGATATAGCTTAAAAGCCAGTAGAGTACGGCATAACACAGCACGCACGCCACAATGGCTACAAACAAAGCGGCAATTAGTCCACGTTGAGTCAATTGGTGGACCTGCTCGACTTGTCCAAAATAGCTGACTTGCAGAATCCAAAATGTAAACGCAGCAGCACTTTGAGCTATTCCTAAATACTGTGCAATCGGCATTTTAGCTTTAAAACGTTTAGAGAAAACAAACACAATAGCTTCCATCGTGTAGCCCATTATAATGGCCAGAGTGCTGTAGCCAGCGATCTGCAAAGTGGAAACTTGGTATTTCCCCATCACCAGTAATGCCAGGCCTGCTACGCAGAGAGGTAAGGCAATGTAAAACCATCGGTTCGGTCTTTCTTTTAAAATTAAAATCGAAACGGAAGAGATAACAACGGGGCCCAAAGCGCTCAACAAAGCAAAGTTAGATACACCGCCGATTTTTAAGCCGTACAGAGTTCCAAGCGACGCCACGCCATAGCCAAGAATCCCGAGACCTACGACCGACAGAAAATCAGAGTGTGAAATTTTCTTCCAACTTTTAGTGAGTGTAAGATAAGAGACAAAAATAAATCCGGACAAAGTCCATCGCAAGGCCACATAAAGTTCAACGGGGATTTCCTCAATCACCATTTTCGAAGCACTGGGAACAAGACCCCAAGTTATTTGCAACACGACTGCAATGATCAACAAAGTGTTGATCGAAAATGGTGTTTTGCCTGTGGCTATCGAATGGGTTTTAGAGGTCATTTGCAAAGGTTATTCAGAAACACAAAATCACGCAAGCCAATTGAAATAAAACCCATTACCAGTCCAGAATAGGTAGCCGAGCGACGTAAATTGTTAGCTAGTTGTCGCCTTTTCTACAGAGGTATTTTTAAACCGGTTCATCTACACTAGTAGAAATGATCTTTTATTGTAAGCGAGGCCCAGCTTGAAGAATAAATCGATAATCTCCCTTTTGTTGGTAGTTGGATTTCAATTAAATACCTATGCGGAAGCCGAAAATTCATGCCGAGGATTCTATCTTTTTAATCGCGCGTGGTTATCGAAACAAACGGCTAAGGTCCGTGATTATGTTAGGAATTCGCGACAAGAAAAAGATATCGAAGATATTTTATTAAAAACAAATCAAGATCCTCGTGATATCGCCGCCGTGCTGGAAACAGAACAATTTACCTTTCGAGTCGTCGATCAAGGATTGGCGTCGCATACCCCCGTTGAAGTTATCATGACTGACAAAGCAACAAAAAAAGAAACGGTGCTATTGTCATCGCTGAAATTGGAAGAACTGCGGTTAAAAGAAAATGAAAAGCGTGCTGAGTATGGGCCAGTTATTAAAGACTACTTGAATGACAACACGGTTTTACCAGTCGGCATTCAGCTTAGTCCATTGAGAGATATCTTATTAGCCAAAGTTTCATCAGCCGGCAGTATTGATGGGCATACATTGGTTGTTATCGATTTGAAAACAAAAAAGATCATTCAAGAAATTAAAAATGCGGGATCTAGCGATGCTGTTTGGATTTCATCCACGCAGTTTACTTTCAGAACTCATGAAGTGGGTATCCCGACATTTTTAGCTACAGTAAAAGACGGTAATGTCAGTGTTGAGCCGAACAAGTTAGGTCGTTTCAACGCTAGCAATGATCAGCAATTGATATTCTATTCACGAAATGCCACTGATGGTCTAATTCTACAAAGTACGGTAACGGGACAGAAAGCAAGACTGCCAGATATGACGATCGAAGAAATTTTGGCAGTGGAGCATGATACCCAAAACGTGTGGATTAAAACAAACGGTAGAGATGGTTTTAAAACATTAGAGAAAGTTTCGATTCTACCAGGCGAAACAAGAAAGACCACTATTTTACCGGAAGGTAAAACAGTTATTGAAAACGTCACCGTTACGAAGGACCTGATTCAGTATAATAGTTACCTAGGTGCCGATCGTTGGGTCACATTCACTGACCTAAATGGAAAACAATTAGCGCAAGTGAAAGCACCTGACTGCTGCGCGATCGCCAAAGCGACATACAATGCTGACTCGCAAACGGTCAGCGTGGTTCTGCAATCACCAGTAAAGCGTAAAATGAACTGGGTATATGACCTACGCACAAAAGAATGGGCATCTGAAGATGCGAATAAAGTCAGAACCAAAGCGATTCCTAATGATATAATGATGGTCGAAGCTGGCGAGCGATTTGTGACTCGATATGATTCTTACCGCAGTAAAGATGGAACTATGATTCCGATTCGTATCACGTATAAAGAAGGTACTGAGAAAAATAAGAATGCACCGGCGTTAATGGAAGCCTATGGTGGATTTGCATTGAATAACTATTTCCATCCTTCCTACGAGCGAATGACTCACGAATTTATCCGGGCGGGCGGTGTACATATCACACCGGCGGTACGTGGAAGTTATTATTTCGGCGAAACATGGCATGAACAAGGCCGTGGTTTGAAGAAACAAAATGTTGTTGATGACTTTATCGCGGCTGCCGAGTGGGCGATAGCAAACGGTATTACGACCCCTGAATTCTTAGCTATCTCTGGAGCCTCTCACGGTGGTTTGCTGGTTGGTGCGGCGATTACTCAGCGGCCAGATTTATTTGGGTTGGCGTTTCCTCAATACGGTCCGCACGCGTTTCATGACAAGCCAACGTTAGACCCAATTTCTACACCCTTACAACGACAAGAGTACGGTGATTTGATCGGTGATCCAGCGGCGCAACAAAATGCACGAACGATTTCACCAGTGTTAAGGACTACCAGACAGGCCTATCCAATGACTGTGGTGATTACCGGTCGTCGTGATTCGCGTGTTAACCCAATGCACTCGTACGAATTTTACGACGTTTTGACTCAGAATCAAACGGGCGATCAGCCTATCATGTTGTACACGCAAAACAATTCAGGCCACTGGATGTCAAGCATCCCCAGACAAGACTTCTTGGGCTGGCGGTCACGCACTGTTTTTTGGTCAGTGCTATTTAAATTTATGAATTTAAATATCGTTAAATAGTAAATGAAAGCTTATTGAATATATTGACGGACATTATTGAACCCGATTTAATTTTGGTAACCATAATAATTAGGGGGACTGGTGATTCGAAATATTCTTTTGGTATTGGTGTGTTCTGGTTTTGCGTCATCAGCCGGATTAAATCCGTTTTATAAAGCTGGCATCATCAATGGCGACGCAGTGACTGCTGCAGATCCTGTAGCAAAGAGCACGGTATTATTAATTGGAAAAATCGCAAGAGCCTCATTCACGTGTTCAGGAGTTTTAATTGAACGTGATATTATTTTAACGGCAGGCCATTGTTTGGGCGCACCCGGTTGGGCGCAATTAGAAGCTCATTTTAAATTAGATCAAAAAGATAAAAAGGGTCCTGTGATCCCAGTTGTTAAACAACTACGCCCATGGGTAACGATGCCGACAGATCGTGCATTCGATTGGGATGATATTGCGGTATTGAAATTAAAAACACCAGCTCCCGCCAATTACCAAGTGGCAAATATTATTACAGATCCGAGCTTGATTACAAACGGCATGACATTAATCCAAGCCGGTTATGGACGAAATGTAGTTAAAGATTCATTCGTAGGAAAATCGGGTACAGGAATATTACGTCAGAAAAAACAGATCGTGTTAGAGTCCCACTATGGTCAAAAGGAATTCTTAATGAGCATTGTGGGCGGCGGAACATGTAGTGGCGATTCGGGAGGGCCTGCTTATATAGAAATAAACGGGCAACTATATCTAGCTGGAGTTGCTTCTCGTATGACAAAAAATAATCGTGTGATGGAAAATGGCAAAGAACAATACTACTGCACTAAAGACATGATTTATACCTTTGTGCCGACTCAGATGGCTTGGATCAAAGATAATATTTTGTCCATGAAATAAATTTGCTACTGACCCTTGACAGTTCATCCATGCGCCTCAGGTTTAGTTTGTGAGGTGTCCATGGACTATGTATTGGCTATAGTTTCTATTCTTTTCGTTATGTTTGCATTTGATAAGACGTGCCTATGGCTAGAACGAAAAGGATGGCTTAGTTACTCTCAAACCAAAAAATGTAACGGTAAAAGCGTGTTTAGCGATCTTGAGGACTATATCCAACCTAAACGTCAGACATGTAAATCCGACGGGAAGCCCGAAGAGGACCGTCCCAGTCCGACACGTTATTATTTAGAATAGTTTTTATAGTTTGGGGGCGCTATTACTGGAATAGCACCCAAACGTTTGAAAGTTCTCTAGAACCGCCGCAATCCAGGGCCCTAATATCTAGCATATAATCCAAATTTGGATCTGCCACCCGTACTATATCCAGTGGAGCAACTGTCGCTGTACCTGACGAACCAAAAGGTTTTAAAACCACGGGCGAGTTTTTGTATTTAATTGTCATCGCGTTTGAATCTGTAACCGAATCGGCAGTGCCATGCGCGCTAAAGTGAGCCGGCAGTGGTGATACTGCTTTTGGATACAAACCGATTAAAACAAAGTTATCTATTAAGATTGGGCTAGTTGTATCCATGCCGCCGGATAGTTTAACAACACGCGGACCTGCCAGGATGAAATTTAGCAAGTCGTTGCCGAGCGTATAAGGATTTCGAGTGCCGCCGCCGCTATCATGGTTGCGTGACACAACATCATTATCAAACACTTTTGTTAAATTGGAAGCGCCATTGCCAATTGAATCGAAGATTTTCATAGCGTAACAAACACCACTACTTGTACGCGCCGGGATTGATAATGTTTTTGAGTAGGAGATTTTCACGACCGATAAACATTTAAAGTCGACACATTTGCCATTTTCTTTAATTTTATTTCCGCAGGAAACTTCCGCAAGTACTGAAACCTTCATCGGCTGATCCAGTTTATCAAGGCCACTGATATCGCAGCGAATGTCTTCACTAATTATAAAATCAACGGCAGAGACGGCGTCCTTGATATTATTGGCTACAACAACACTGTTGTCCGAAACCTTAACGCATCTGTAGGCAGGGTTGTACACTTGAGTTAAAGAAATATTCAAAGTGCCTTTAGCATCTTGAGCTACTGGATTTTGTTTCATGCTTGCCAAGATTTTTGAATCCGGTGAATTATCAACAACCCAAGAAATTGGAGTCGTCATCGTTACGTTTCCAGCACCATCAGTAGCCGCCGCTTGAAATGTATATTTAGCATTTTGATCCGGAAGATCTTTATATATGACTGTCTTGCTCGAGCAGTCAGAAACTACGCCGTTTAAACTACATTTAATATTATTGATACCATTTAGATCCGAAGCGCTTAATACGATTGTAACAGTTGTAGTTTTTATTCGTCCCGTTGGCGCCGAAATGATAGCTAATGTTGGTGGAGTTGTATCTACGACGAACTTATAGGACTGCACCGCCGACGCTACGTTCGCTGCATTGATCCCGTAAACTGAAAAAGTATGTTCTTTATCGGTCAAGCCACTGTATGGAAACGGTGACGCGCACGAAATTGCGGTAGCGCCATTTAATGAACACATAAACTTGGTAATGGATTTAGAACCACTGACTCCTGAGAATTCAAAAGACACATCTTTTAAATTTCCCAAAGCTAAAGGAGACTTAGTGATTGTAACAGATGGTACGCTGATATCATTTTCATAAGACGAACTAGCACTACCAACATTTCCGGCCATATCGACAGCGGATACTTCTAATTTATAAACACCAGATGGCAAATTAGAATATTCGACAGCTAAGGACGCGCAGTCTTTATAGTCAGTTTCTAATGGTGATAGACGGCAAGCTATATTTTTAAGGTTAGCTTCAACCAATCCAAGTTTGTATTTAGGATTGGCATTTGCCACGATCCCAGTTGGTCCATTGATAGTAATAACAGGAGCCGTGCGATCGACAATGAAGGAATCAGTTACTGGTAACGATTCATTACCGGCTCTATCTATTGCGCGAATAACTAAAGAATAGCCGTTCTCACCCAAGGAACTAAAAACGACAGAACTGGAACAACCACCTTCGGCACTGTTCGATGGTTTGCAATAAATTTTACTGACACCGCTGCCATTTATGTCTTGAGCGCTAAAGTCGATTTCGACGGAAGCTGCTGTTGTGTATTTAGGTGCGGGTCTATCAAGTACGATCACGGGTGCTATATTGTCATGAACGATGCTAGCTTTTATGCAATCCGATTCAGGAGCACCAATTTTTCTGAATTTCGCATAAACAGAAACTTCTTTATTTTGAGTAGACAGAACCCACGCTGTCTGTTGTGAAAAGGGAATCCAGCCGTTTTGAGAGCTGCAATCCGCAGAATTTGAAATCAACATTTCGTCAGCACCCACAGTGCCGGAACGTAACATGACATCTGCAGATTTTGTAAATGGCTGACCGTCGTTGATAACGAGTGATGGATTTGAAATGAGCGTAACAGCATCGGGTCCTGACGCCGGAGGATTCGCCAAATCGCCAACACCTTCTTCTTTAAGCGTGCTTTGCAAAGCGATATCGCCTGGTTGCCCGCAGTTTTGGAAAAACACTGCAAGGAATAGAAACGACCACAATGTAGCGCAAACTCGAATTAGTAATTCTTTATGTATTCTCATATCCCACCCACTAATAGAATACTGCTAGTTATTGATTTTTCGAAATTTTTTGCCAAAAATTATCTGTTTGAGGCATCGATATTTTGGGATCGTTTCAAAACGAGATATCCGTTTAGAGATTTCCAGGTATATGACAGGCTTTTTTTTCCGAGTGAATAAAAGTCATTCACTATCGAGTTGATCTTATGTAGCGGTCAGATTAGGTTAAACGAATTGTCGTCTATTAATTTGTTCCCCACTTTTGAATACTCTCAACCCGATGAATACCATTTTTCCCATGATTCTGTGTTTTTAGCACGACGGGTGTTTGAGTTTTTGCGCGATAAAAATATTGATCCTAAAACAGCGCTTGATCTGTGTGCGGGTAGTGGAGTTATCGGACTGGATCTGATGTTTCATCTGCGAACCGCAGGCAAAAACAGGCCGCAAGTTTTTGATTTTCTGGATGTTCAGGATCAGTATCGAAATCATTTTGAAGAAAATGTTCGTCGATTGGGAACTGTTCAAACCAAACTTCAATTTATCAATTGTAATTATGCAGATGAAAATATTGGAAAGTTAGCGGATACCTATGATTTGATCGTCTGCAATCCGCCTTATTTTTCTATGGATCAGGGAAAATTGCCCGTGTCGAATTTAAAATTACGATCTCGTTTTTTCGTCGACTCGGATTTAGAATCGCTCTTCGCTTTTATAGATAAAAGGTTGTCTCAACAAGGATTTGCATTTGTTTTAATCCGTAATCAACTTGAACATAAACAAAATCAATTGTCAGTCGTTCAAGAGCTTTGCAATGGAAAATTGCATCTCAAAGTATTGGACGACGTTCGTGGTACTGATGTAGTTTTGCTATCTCGAATCAGCAGGATCTAATGCCTAAGGCGGCCCAAATTGTTTCATTGTAATTTCTTTGGTCAATTGGTCCGCCCTAATCCCGATTCGGGCTGGCGTACCTATTGCTACCATAATCCCTTTTTAAAAGAGGGAAATTACATGAAAAGAGAATTGAATAAAATTGCATTAGGCTTGGCTACATTGGTAGCGACGGTTTCCTTTGCCCAAGTACAAACGGTACAAGAGCCAGAAAATAGTGCGATTCCTTTTACGGAAAAAGAACTATCTGATTTTAAACTGGAGATAGCTCAACTGAACGAAAAACAACCTGGAAATTCAAATCTTACATGTGTTATCGAAATACTAAAAAATAAACAACCCGAAGACGTTATTAAAGTTAAAGAAGACTGGCGAGATTTCGTAGCCGTAGAGAGCAGTGTCCAAGATTGGAAAGAGGCCGCTAAAGCGTGTGATTTAGATCAAGCCTATTATGAAATATCGGTAAATGCCAAAGGCCAAACGGGAAATACGCAATACCGTATGCGCCATCTTTCGTATGTTTACACGACTAACAGCACGAAGGTTAATTTCTACTCGCCCGCGATGAATCAAAAAGAAATGAATGCATTTATTGCGAGCCTAAGAAGCTTATCGCCTAGCAAAGCCATTGATATGGGCCCTTTGCAAGCCGTAAAGTCGTTTCAAAAAGTAACTGTTAAAGGTAGAAATGGAAAAAATTTGGTTCTGACTTCACTTGAAGATCGTTTAGCAGAGCGCGTTCTTGAATGCCAAGAATTTGCTAAATCGAATGAAGAAACGCCATGTGAACCGGTTGGCTATAGCATCCAGCTAAACTGGATTTATAATAATTATATTTCTTATGACATAATTGAATCTATGGAAGATTCAAAAATCGATGGCGGCGTGACTCGTATCGTTGCTGTTGGTGACTCGAAAATTGATTCCATCAAAGATATTCGCGATATGTTCCCTGAATCATCTATACTAGCTTCATTAAAGCAAGACTGGATTATCAGAAATTCAAATCAGTGGACGCGGTTTGCCCAAGCGCAGTCATGGGATCAGTTTTGGAATTTCAAAGAAGCGAAATATTCCGGAGTCGTTTCTGAATTCCAAAGTTATTCTAATAAATTGAACAAAGCTCAAATAAGCAAAGTCATGGAGTGTGCAAAATTAGCAGATAATAATACATCATCGAATGCCGGTTATGCTTGTGTTCAAAGTAAGAAAGCGCCAACGATGTATATGTTTGACTACTATTTGACTCCGAGAACATTGCAAACCGGTTTTCGCGTAACGAAGTTGGATGAGAATGCTGTTTACGTTAGAATACCATTGGGCGCGAGCTCAACTGGTGGAGCTAACTTGAGCTTGGCTCTTCCAAGACATAGTTCTGATTTTTTCAAAGTATTAACGGCGCAATAGTGTATTCTAAAATTCGAAAAATTATTATTGTAGGTGGAGGAGCCGCCGGTTTCTTTGCCGCGATTAATGCGGCCGAAAACGCGAAATTAAATAATATGGCTGTCGATGTTCAAATCCTAGAAGCATCTGGTGCCATTTTAAAAAAAGTTTCTATCTCGGGTGGTGGTCGTTGTAATGTGACTCACAATTTGTTCGAGGTCCGTGCTTTTTGCGAACGCTATCCTCGCGGAGCTAAAGAATTACTGTCAGCCTTTCAACGATTTCAAGCTCGAGATACCGTCGAATGGTTTCAAAAGCGCGGGGTTACCCTAGTCGCCGAAGCGGATGGTCGCATGTTTCCTGATACCAATACGTCAGAAACAATCATCAAATGTTTTCAGGAAGCCGCGGCTAATTCGGGAGTTCAAGTTAAACTAAATCACAAAGTCGAAAGCCTTCAAAAACAAGAGACCGGTAAGTTTATGGTTCAAATCAGAACAGGCGAAACTATCGAAGCCGATTCCGTTATGATCGCAACCGGTAGCAGCACTTTTGGCCACACGTTAGCCAAAGAACTTGGCCATACAATAACAGAATTGGCGCCCTCTCTGTTCAGTTTCAAAATCGAAGATCCCATGCTGAACGACTTGCCGGGTTTAAGTTTTGAAAACGCGGAAGTTAAACTATTAATTCCTAACGAGAAGCCATTTAAAGAAAAAGGTCCTATGTTAATTACCCACTGGGGTTTAAGCGGTCCTGCGGTTTTGAAGATTTCCGCTTGGGCGGCTAGGGAAATGCTTCACTCTGATTATAAAGCGCAGTTGAAAATAAATTGGATGGGCGCCGATCGAATAGAAACGGTTCTAGATATTTTGAAAAAAGCCAAAACCGCAGGTGTTAAATCGCAAGTTCATAATGTCTACCCAGAACAACTAGCCAAACGTTTTTGGGTTAAAGTGCTGGAGAAAGCGAAAACGCCTGAAGATAAACGCTGGGCAGATATTTCTAATAAGGAATTGCAAGCCATTGCCGATGTTTTGTTTGCGACGACGTTTGAAGTCCTAGGGAAAAACCGCTACAAAGATGAGTTTGTGGAATGTGGCGGCGTCGATTTAAAAGAAGTGAATTTTAAAAAGATGGAAAGTAAAATTTGTCCTGGATTATATTTCGCTGGCGAAGTGCTCGACATCGACGGCATTACGGGCGGATTTAATTTTCAAAATGCGTGGACCGGCGCCTGGATTGCGTCGCAAAACCTATAATTTTTTAAGACGCCAAAGCATCGTGATTTCTTTGGCGCGAGCAGAGTGCAGTGGATCGTCCTCATCGGTAGCTTTGGAATGTCTCGGCTGAATTTTCATACATTCGACAATACTTAGTTTGGCATCGGCGATCCAGTTTTTTAAATCGTCTGGGCCACGAAGCCCAAGGTGCTCGGCTAAATCTGAGATAATCAACCACGCTTCGCCGTGTTCAGTTAAATGCGCTGGCGCACCAATTAAAAATGCCTTCACCATACCGCTGTCTTCATCATACACCGCGCGCTCGATCGCTGACGTTGGTTTTGCCGGTAACCACGGGGGATTGCAAACGATAAGGTCGGCTATGCCATCAGGAAACAAATTCTTTTTTTCAATGGTGATCTGTTTTTCAAAGCCTAAGTTTTTAATGTTGCTTCTAGCACATTGAATCGCACGATCGTCCATGTCGGTGGCGACAATTTTTTGAATTCCGCGATGAGCAAGGACGGCGGAAATAACTCCTGATCCAGTACCGATATCAAATGCCATTTGCGTAGGATCAGGTAACGGCGCACTTGCCACAAGATCCAAGTACTCGCCACGGACAGGCGAGAAAACCCCATAATACGCATGAATTTTCAGGCCACCTAATGCAGCGATAGAGACACCTTTTTTCCGCCATTCATGCGCGCCCACAAAACCCTGAAGCTCACGAAGGCTGATCAGAAATCCTCCGGGTGGGAACTGGGCGGCCTCTTTGATTGCTTGGCTTAAATCGGGAGCTCGCGCTAATGGAATAGAAAGATCGTCGTCTACACTGACAAGCAGACGCGACAAGAGTTGAGCCTTGTAGGCCTGATACTGACGATAGCGATAAAATTCTTTGGACATGGTTTGTGGATCGGTCGCTTTAGATGCGGGCACATGTTTTTTAATTCGGCGCTGAACCGCTTGCAAAAGTTGTTTGGCATTATGGTAATCGCCGTTCCATATGAACGATGTTCCTTCGCTCGCTAAAATAATATAACGATCAGCTTTGAAACTGTCGTCAATCACCATAATTTTCTTGGGCATTGAAAAACTATTTTCAGTCACCCAGTTTTTAGTAACGGTTTGCCCCTGAATTTCATAAGTCAGTTGTTTGATAGAAGTGTTTTCAGGAGCCATGAACTTGCCTTTTTATTTCGTTTAAATACTAAGTTCTAAATGGCATCGCTCCTAAGTAATCTTTTTTGCCAATATCTAAGCCATTGTGCCTTAAGATTTCATAAGCCACGGATACATGGAAATAAAGATTAGGAATGGTATGCTGAATAACGTATTCATGACCTAATAAAAATTTATTTTCCCAACGTGGTGTCGTGATTTTTCGTTCAGAAGCACCAGCGAAATCTTTTTCAGTTACGCTTGATAAAAATGTGATCGTGTCTGCAATTCGAGCTCTTAATTGTGGAAGAGTCGTTTCTTTATCGTCATGAACCGGAGCATCTTTGCCAGTCAATTTAGAAACACCGATTTTAGCCGTATCTGTCGCAATTTGAATTTGGCGCAAAAGATTGAATTGATCTGGAGCCAGGCGTGAATTTAATAGTACGTCCACTTCAATTTTTTTAGCTTCTGCATAAGGAACAGCTTTAGCTAAAATGGCATCAAGGTTTTTAAGCATTTTCGTGAATTGAGGAACAGTAATATCGTAAATCATTAGGCTCTCCTATAGAGATGGGTTTGTAGAGATTAATACTATAGAGGTCTGGTTAGTCAATCAACTTGGCTTTTTTTATATGCCCCAGTGAGCGAACTCTATGTTTTATTTCATCAGACCGGTTTTTGCTCAATCGTTCGAGTATCACGGCTTCATGGGGATGGCGCATTTAATTCTTGTGCTTGGCTGCAAATTTTTGTAATTTCGCTCAAGAGGTAGTCGATGTCTGTTAGCACCTGGGAACATTTTTTTAAACCTGACGTTCGCGCAGCCGGACGTACCCTTTTTAGCAAGGGTAAGGTTTCGCTGGCTCACCCCTCGGATACGGAAATCGTGATCTATATTCGCGTGACCCCAGGATTCAAAGTCATATTAAAAACGGCCTCGGTGGAAAGTCAGTCGGCGACCGTCAGTTGTAGCTGCCCTATCGCGAAAAAAGATAAATTTTGTAAGCATGCCTGGGCCGGACTGTTGGCCGCCGAAGATAAATACCCAGATTTTTTCGAATCTAAAACAGAATTAGAGAGAGCCGAAACCTCTGCGCCCAAAGCCGACGGGTATAGAGCCGAGTCGACCGCGGCATCGTCGACAAAGTCTTTTGCGAAATCGGCCGAGTTCGCAGCTAAACAAGCCGCTTATAGCCAGAAGCAGGCGGATTATCGCAAAGAGCAGTATCAGAAGCAAAAGGAACGTCAGAAGGCTTATAAAGAATCTAAAAAAGGCGCGCCTAAAAAACCAGAATTTCCCAAAGCCGTCGAACGCGCTTTAAGTTTTTTTGCGGACAACGGAATGGATCTTAGTGAGTCTTTAGATAAACAAACTGTCAGTGCGGCAAAGAAAAAATTGGCTCGCGTATTTCATCCCGACCTTGGCGGCGATCACGAAGAAATTGTAGAACTGAACAACTGCACGGACATCTTAATTGAATATATTGGCAAGGGAGAGTAAAGACACTTACCCTCGCCAGTAGTATTAATAACGGCTATGACAAAACGTTTGAACAAGCACCGTAAATCGACCTTCGTTATCTTTTGCAGGAAAAGTTTCAATGACCTTGCCGTTAGAGTCGATCCAAACATAGGGCCCTGAGCCTTCACCATAGCTGCCAGTCGCATCGCCGCCATTCAGATGGCCTTTGCCTCGGCAATATCCACGAGCCGCATTAGAGTTATATTTCCCAGTCTCGCGATCTTTAAGAATCACTTGATGAGCAACGCCTTTGTGTTTGATAGTTAAATTGCCACTCGCCCATCCCTCAGCCGGTTCCGCATTGGCAAGAGTTCCAGTTAAGAGTATCGCAGCTAATAAATTAGTAATCATGATTTTCATATTGTTCTCCTTTGTGTGAAAAAGAAGATATCTGAATTTTATTTGTTTTTCTACGGGGTCACCTTTCAAAGTGCGCACTCTCTGTGCGCTTTGAATGAATTTTATGAGTGTTTAAATTTTTAGCCAGTATAATGCTTCGACATTGGCACTAAGTAATTCAACTAGGGATTGGATTTCTTGAATCTCTATTCGATAGTTATGTTTTAGATCGGTCGAATCGTTAGAGTCTGCAATGGCAATTTTTCTTACCCACGGAAAGAGTCTTCGGGGATAGAATTTGTAAAAGGTCGCGATATCGACATTTAATGTATCATCAAGTAGAGCCTTGTTGTTATTTTGAAAGTCGGCAGGGACGGCTTCTTTTTCCCAATCGTAAGCCTTAGCTTCGATACAGGCTTGTCGTCTTAAACTGTATATTTTGTAACTTAGGCTATCGATTTCGCCTTGGCCACGCCAATCTAGAATAGAAAATCTTGGGCTCCAGGCAGAAACTTGCGGTAGGTGTTCTCTTTGTAGCGCGGTAAATATTTGGCAGATGGCAGCCGCATTTGCGTAGACATCGATAGTCTGTGACTTGTTCAACAAGTCTTTTATTATTTTTAGATGGTCACGTGCATTGTTTAATGGAACATGGATGTCACTGACTTCAGTAGCAAGAATAGTGACTCGACGTTGAATCTCTGTCGCGTCTTCTTCATTCATGTTGGCTAGTACGTGGCCATATTCATGGGCCAGCAATCCCACTAATTGTGGAACGATATCGAGCTGGGTTAACTTGGGGCCGACTGAAAAACTACTGATGCAGATATCAAATCCACTTGGGGAAAAGATGCTAGCATCTGTATCTTGTCCGTTATTATCTTTGCAAGGGCGATCTCTATTTATGTACACTCGCTGAGCCTGCAAAAGTTTAAATGCGATATCAGGTCTTTCAAAAAACTTATCCCATAAAGGTTTAGCGTCTTGAAATTCGCTGTCGGCCAATTGCTTGTACACTCTATTTAAGACCACATTTAGAATCTGTGGAACTCGTCCCCCTAAATAGAATTCAACTAGTCCGGCGGTTGCTGCGGGGCTGTTGCCGACATTGCCACCACCACTTGTTATGGGGCCAGACGCCATTGAAGAGGCCGGTCCGATCAAGCTCATCGTAAGTAACAAATATTTTAGCATACGCTCTCCTTCGTTATGCTTAGTTTCTAGTTGACCCAAACGGAGATGTATAGAACTTTATTATAAAAATGTTCGTAGTTTTGTAACAAAAGGTAACAGATGTCGATATTTGAGTATGAGGATTACAAGTCTTATTTGTCTAATTATATAAAGAATTCGGGCAAGCGTGGTTTAATTTCTGAAATGTCTCGGGCAATATCATGTACGCACTCTTATTTATCACAAGTTTTAAATGGAAACTCGGAATTAACACCAGACCAGGCTATGGCTGCCACTGATTTTCTAAATTTAAATACAGACGAGAGTGATTATTTTTTTCTGTTAGTTTTGTTCAATCGAAGCGCGACTCAAAAATTGAAATTAAATTTGAAGTCTAAATTAGAAAATATAAAAAATGGACAATTAAAAACAAGCAAGGTTTTAACAAAATCAGATAATAAACTGAACTTGGCACAACGGGATCGATACTACAGCGATACAGATATGGCTTCTGTTCATACCTTAACGGCAAGTTCGAAGTTTCAAACAGCTGAGCTTATTTCAAAACGATTGAATTTGTCTTTGCAGATGGTAAATCAAAGTTTAAGTTGGTTAGTAGACCAGGGCTTAGTTGAATTTAAAAACGGAAAGTATACTCACACAGGTCAAAGCATCCATTTACCATCAGAGGCCATACATAATCACGTCAATCATTTAAATTGGCGATTGAGGGCCGTTCAGAACTCTATGGATTTAGAATCTATCCATTATACATCCGTGTTCACGATAGATGAAAAGGACTGGGACAAATTGCGTTCTGATTTAATTGATTTTATTAAACAACAAAGAAAAAAAATCCAAAACTCCGGCAGTGAAGAAGGATTTACATTCTGCTGTGATTTGTTTAGATTTTAAGGGAAGGCTTTTTTCTGGACGTTCAGGAAACATTGCGACATCAAAAACTGAGGATCACTCCACTGACACTAAAAAATGTATCTAAAAGTTTTTGCCAAATTGCCTCATTTAAGTAGAAAATGAGACATTATGTCCTAACTATTTCCGCAGATCGTTTCAGCGTGCAGCTCTTACGGGCTATTTTTTTGCAAACATTCGGAATGGTACACTATTTTTGAAGGAGTAAAGATGAAAGACTTCGTCGTATGGCTTGACTCAAAAAGTGCTCATATATTTGCACTAAAGACCTCTGGTATTGAGAAATCTGTAGTTAATAAAGATAACAAAGATCTTCATAAGCGTCATAAGAATGACCAACATCAAGACAGTCATATTAAACCTTTTTTTAAGGATGTAGTGACCGAGATCAAAGACGCCGAGAGATTATTGATAATGGGTCCGGGATTGGCAAAGAATCATCTACAAGAGTATATAAAAGACCATCAACTCCACACGTTGGCAAAAAAGATAGTGGGACTTGAAAACTTAGATAGTTTTGAGCACGAAACGGAAAAACAGATGTTCGCTGCCGTTCGAAAATTTTTTGCTTCCTATGACTTGCTTGAGCGTCCAATTTGAAATGAGTTATTAGATGGAAAATAATGGGTTGACGAGCGCAGCGGCTTTAGCCCTATTAAAGCTTAATGGTCATAACGAACTACCTAAAACGAAGAAGCGGTCTCTAGTTCAATTTCTTTTAATGGTTTTCAAAGAGCCAATGATTTTAATGCTCATTGCCTGCGCCAGTATTTATTTAGTCATTGGTAAGCCTAGCGATAGCTTATTTTTGTTTTTATCAATCTTTGGAATTGTTGGAATTACTCTATATCAGGAGTTTCGCAGCACGCGCGCCCTTGAAGCATTGCGAGATCTGTCGAGTCCAAAAGCTTTGGTGATTCGCGATGCCAAAGAACAAAAGATTCCCAGTCGCGATGTAGTAGTAGGTGATCTTCTGGTTGTTAATGAAGGGGATCGAGTCGCTGCCGATTGTGTTATAGTTAAATCGTCTCATGTTCAAGTGGACGAATCGCTTTTGACTGGGGAAGCCGTTCCTGTAGTTAAATCTTTGCAGAGCAAAGATGATAGAGCAAATCATTTGTTTTCAAGTACGTTGATTACCAAAGGACACGCCATCGCTAAAGTGGTTAATACCGGCATCAATACAGAAGTTGGTAAAATTGGAGCGTCTTTGAATATTCGCGCGGTTCAGCGCACACCATTGCAAATTGAAATCGGAAAGTTGGTTCGCATTTTTACCATCATAGCCGTCCTTTCAAGCGTATTAGTGACCATGGCTTATGTTTTAACTCGAGGCGATTGGCTGCAAGGGGCTTTGGCCGGAATAGCCGTGGCCATGTCTTTAATGCCGGAAGAATTTCCTGTGATCATGACGATCTTTCTAGCCATTGGTGCTTGGCGCCTTTCTAAAAAAAAAGTTTTAGTCCGGCAATCAACAGCTACAGAAAACCTGGGCGCAATCACCCTATTGTGCGTTGATAAAACGGGAACGTTAACTCTGAATGAAATGTCGGTGACGGAATGTAGAACATCAACCCAAACTATTGCATTCGATTCCAACATGGGCGTCGATTTACCTGACGAAATAAAAACATTAATTGAATATGGAGTTCTGGCCAGTCACCGAGAACTATTTGATCCGATGGAGAAATCCATTCGAAAAGTTCTGGATTTAAAACTTTCCGGTTCTACGTATGTACACGATGACTGGGTCTTAGAAAAAGAATATCCTTTGACGCCGGAACTGATGTCTATGACATGTGTTTGGAAATCGGGGAATAGTTCTGATTTTCAAGTGGCCTGTAAAGGCGCACCAGAGGCTATTCTTAGTCTTTGTAGTTTTAAACCTGAAGAAAAATCCGAAGTGTTGGAGCATGTAAAATCAATGTCATCACAGGGTTTGCGTGTACTTGCTGTCGCAAAATCGAGTTTTCAGGGGGCCACACTTCCTATTAATCAGAGTGGTTTCAAATTCACATATATCGGATTAATTGGACTAAAAGATCCTTTTAGAAAAGAAGTTCCGGCCGCCATTGCCGAATGTCACGTTGCGGGAATTAGAGTGCTCATGATTACGGGCGATTATTCAGGGACTGCATCCAAAATAGCTAGTGATATCGGACTCACTAACCCGAACGTGGTTTTAACAGGAAATCAAATCGCGGCGTTAAGTGATAATGAACTTGTTCAAAAACTGAAAGAGACAAACGTATTTGCGAGAATGGTTCCCGAGCAGAAACTAAGGATCATCAAAGCTTTAAAATCTGACTCTCAAGTCGTAGCGATGACAGGCGATGGTGTTAACGACGCCCCTAGTTTGCAGTGGGCGGATGTTGGCATATCGATGGGTGGCCGTGGAACTGATGTGGCCCGTGAAGCTTCGGATATCGTATTACTAGATGATTGTTTTACATCTATAGTATCTGCAATTAGCTCTGGACGAAAAATATTTGAAAATATTAAAAGCGCCATGTCTTATGTTTTTGCTGTCCACGTTTCTATCGCGGGAATGGCAATCGCGCCCGTACTGTTTGGTCTTCCGGTCGCGCTATTTCCTGCGCACATCGTTTTCTTAGAACTTATAATTGATCCTGCGTGTACCCTGATATTTGAATCGGATCCGGTCGATGCGGACACCATGAAGCGCCCACCAAGAAAAATCGGATCCCGACTATTCACATGGCGTGAAATTTACCTGAATATGCTAGAGGGTTTCATCATGCTCGTTGCCGTGTTTGCAGTGTACGTTGCCGGTCATCGTTCGGGCTTATCAGACGAAAATAATCGTACGTTGGCCTTCTGCGCTTTTATTTTTTCCAATTTGGGTTTGATTGCCATCAATCGAACCCATGTTTTCAATTTTAAAAATCGGCCTTTTAACATAATTGCGAGTTTGGCTATAGTCGGTTTGATTATAGTAATTTACGTACCAGCTTTGCGACCATTGTTTGGATTTTACCCCATAAGTTTCTTTGATTGGTTAATTGCATTGGTAATTGCCGGCATAGGCAGTTTAGTCAATTTCGCCATTAAAAAAATGGTAAACAAAAAACATAATAAAAATGTAAACCTGCCTGACCGAGAAGAATTGTCTCCTGTGAAATCGAACGTGCCAATATAGTCCCATCGAAATTTTTCAAATGGATTGAGAACTTGATCTAATGGACTCAACATTGCAAATCACCCAATTGAAATTCAATTAAAAAGGAACCTTTATGGCATCAGCTCTGACTCCTATGGTGAAAATAAAAAGCGACAAAATTCAAGCGGCGATTATTGTGGGAAGTCTTCGCAAGGAATCGTTTAGCCGAATGGTTGCAAAGGCATTGATTGCCAATGCTCCTAAGTCGATAATTTTTGAAATTCTAGAAATCGGTCAGTTGCCAATGTACAATCAAGATTTAGATGGCAACCCTCCTGGAGAATGGACAGAATTTAGAAACCGATTAAAAACATTTGATGCGGTCGTTTTTGTGACCCCCGAATACAATCGATCCGTTCCGGGTGTTTTAAAAAATGCTATTGATGTGGCCTCAAGACCCTACGGTCAAAATGCGCTTAATGGTAAACCTGGAGGTGTAGTCAGCGTTTCCATCGGTACTCTTGGCGGCTTTGGTGCCAATCATCATCTAAGACAATCCCTTGTATTTCTAAATGTACCCACAATGCCTCAGCCCGAAGTATATATCGCGGAGGCCGCGAAACTATTTGAAGCCAACGGCAACCTTTCGAGTGAGGCAACACGAAAGTTTTTGTCGCAGTTTATGAATTCATTTGTTGATTGGGTTGAAAAGTATAACCCGGATACAGTGGATAGAGTTATTTACGAAAAATCGAGTCTGAAACTGTAAATCTAAAAAAGTTATTCACTAAAGGACATATCAATTGCAAACATTGATTCAGAAAACCATTTTAAGAAAAAAACAATTTGTGCCGCAGTCTCTTTCCCTTGGAAAAAAAGGGAATGAAAATGCAAATGAAGTGCCCCAGCCGGTAGTCGAGATTCCAAAAGCAAAATTACCCCCGGTTCCTCATGTTTCACGTCGAATTGCGATGGCGCTATTCTAAAAGCTATTTACCGCGAATCAAAGCACAAAGTTCATCACAGCGTTCATTAAACTTATTTCCGTTGTGAGCTTTTATCCAGCGCCACGTGATCGTGTGTCTTTGAGTCAGAGGAAAAAGAAGATCCATTTGAGGTTGAAAGGACGCATGTCCTTTTCCAGAGATTATGGTGTCGACTAATATTTTTGAGTCCGTAAACAAAGTCACATGTGAATTCGGTGGAATCGATGTCAATGCTTCGATCGCCGCCTGAAATTCCATAGCATTGCTGCTAGCACGGCGAACGCGGCCAGAGTTTTCACCAAGACATTGTCCTCGTCGAGAAATTACATAGGCCCAGCTACCGACGCCATTTTTACTGCTGCCGTCAGTGTAAATTTCTAGAGAAAAAAAACGTCTGAAAAAATTGAACATGATAGCTAGCTCGTTAGTGCTTGATACAGTTTAAGACCAATCCAAGCATCAGTCGCTGCGTATAGAATTTGTTCCGGTGACAATGTCTTAATTTCCCAATTAGATATTTTTGCTTTCTTTGATAGACTTGATTGCAGGACTTCTTCGGTCATTCCACGCAGTCCCATGTT
>CAZCHT010000062.1:0-25754 GCA_964498705.1 uncultured Bdellovibrio sp.
AAGAAGAGTGGATCTTTGAATCGATTAAGGATTTCAAAGGGCTTGTCTGGTTTTGCAATGGCACCCAATGGTTTTCAAATGCTGGCTATGCAGAATCATTTCGCAAACACTTTACAATCAATTTTAATAGCTTTGTCGAAAAGTTAAATTTGGCCGACGTACAAATGATTTTTGTAGCAGGAGATGTCCACTATTCAGAAATTTGCACGACGCCGAACTATCTGAAAAATAAATCGATCGAGCTCACTTCTAGCTGTATGCATAGTTCAAATTTTTTCGCTCTGCCGACAGTCGCCAATAGCGCCTACAGAATGTCAGCCACCTGGTTAAGAAATTTTATGGTTTGCCAAACCACTGAAAATGGCAAAACTATATCGGTGGCGACGGACTGTTTCACAAAGAATAAGCGCAGACTTTTTAGCAATAAAATGGATTTCGACCTGACTTGACCCTCGACCTAGACATCTAGAGAACGGTCCCCATTGCGCTTTTACTCTTTTTAATCAGAAAGACGCACACCCCAACGATTGCGAGAGAACAAATCATTGGGGTCAAATTGCTTTTTAATTCCTTTATAAATTTTTAAGTACTCACTATTTTGATTCATCTGTGCTTTAAGCGCGACCCCGCTACTCAATCCATACCGATAAATAGGATAACCAGCACCCCACAGTTGCTTATGACACTCGCGATAACATTCCTGCAGATCAAGTTCAGACATTCGTTTACCTTGGCTATCGGTAATCTCGACAATCATGACGGCGCAGCGGCTGCTGACTATAGATACAGTGGCGCTAAATACTAAACCCCGCTCAATGAAAATTTGATTCACAATATGTTTCACTTTCAAAAAATGCTCTGCCTGACTGGGAAACAATGGACCAATCCAATTCATTTTCTTTGGAGAGTTAGCATCGGTACCTACAGAGTTACGCACAAAGGAATCGGTAGGTACCCCCGAATAAATTTGGTTCAACAGCTTAATATTTTCAAATTGGTTTCGAAGTAACGATGCCTCAGGCATCCAGTTTACCAATCGTTCGAGCCATTTCACGCGACGACTAGAAAAGAATAGTTTACGCCGATTGGCGAAGTGCTCTTTCAATATTTTCGTTCGTGCACTCACAAGCTCTGTTGGACCTGAAATATCAATCGTGGCGACCCATTTCATGCGTGCGTCGACTTTACCTTGGGTCGTCTTTTGAATTCGGCCCGCATTTCCAATGTGCGGGATCGAAGCCAATATATCCAGCACTTTCAAACGACTGATGATCTGGATAGCTTCACCTACCGCCTCGTCCGTATCTAAAAAAACGATACAAAAATTCGATTGCACATTTTTTGGTTTCAAATGAATGGTCATTTTCGTAACGATAGCAAATGAAGTCTGATAGAAAATCCGATCTAAATTTAATCCCAAGTCATGTTGATAAAGACCCTTCACTTTGGACTCATTGGCTGAAACGAAGTGCGGACAGAACGAACGCCCATCAACCGTAACCACCTCGACTACTTTACTATTTTTTTCGTGATCACCGGCCGACGTATGACCAAACCCCCGTTCCAAAAAATTACCCACAACGGATGAATACCGATCCGACCCCGTAACATCGAGCGCCCAGTTTGATTTTTGAACAGTTAAAAACTGCACTAACTGCTCTTGCGTCACGCCAGGCTCAATTTCAACCGTACCCAGGACGCCATCGTAATTTGAAATCCCGTTCAAATAATGTAAATGTATTAAAATCGAAATATCGGCGGTTAAATTAGAATCGCCATACCCCCAATTATGACCCGCCGAAACTACGTGAAACGGTTGCTTTAAATCATTCAATTTACGCAGCACCTTTACCATGTCATCGCGATTTCGCGGATAAATAGTAAGCTCGGGCATATGCGCATCGAAATCTGTCGTAGCTAGGTCGGCGCTATCTTCATTAAAATGAATCTTATTCTGGTTTAAAAACTCTACTATGTCGGCTAAGAACGTTTTTTCTAGCATCATGATTCAATTAGAGCGCGTATCCCCACATGTTTTGACTTTAATTTTGAAGTTCAATAGGAATAGTGAACGCATCTGCGTACACGCGAAATCAAGCAAGGAATCAAATGAACTACACAGACTACATTTATTTCAGCGACTACGTAAGAGACCTGTTCGAAGAACGAAAGAAAAAAAATCCATCGTATTCAGTACGCGCCTTCGCCAAATTCCTGGGTTACCGAAATCCTACGTTGATGAATGATATCCTACGGAAAAAAAGAAAACCCACAGTAGAAATGGCCCTCAAACTGTCACACAAACTTTTCTACGCCAAACACCAAACTGAATACCTAGTAAAAATAGCGGAATACGAACGCGCCAAAAACTTCGAAGAACGCGACTTGATCATAACTGGATTAAGAAAACTCCTAGCGCAAAGGGAATGGAAAATAATAGATCTAAAACAGTACGATTTAATGAATCAACCCCACGTATTATTAATCTACACAATGATGGGCTTAAAAGATTTCAAGCCCACCATAAGTTACCTAAATAGACGCCTTCGCTTCAAAATCACGCAAACACAATTGGATCAAGCCTTCAAAACTCTAATGAATGCAAACTACATTCAACCCACAAATAAAGGCGACTACGAATACTGCAAAGCCAACACAGTAATCGCCGCCGGCGACGTAGGCGTAAAATCCCAATTAAATAATAAATTCCACAGAAACATGTTGAAAGTAGTCCAAGACATCTTCGTAGACCTTCCATCCGACCAAAGAGACGTAAGATCCACCACAATAGGAATCCGAAAACAAGACTTCGAACTCATCCGCGACGAAATAAAAATAGCCCACCAAAAAGTAATAGACTACGCCATCAACGAAAACATGGACGACGTCTACATACTAACAACACAGTTGGTTCCAGCTACTCAGGCGATGGAATAGGTAAATTAATTTGAAAAGATTTAAATACAACAAAAGGTAAAAACAATACCCACAAGCGAGCAAAAAAAAGCCTGCAAAAAATGATTGCCTTTTTAGGTTGAATTCAAAATCCGTCTAGGACTATAAGCTCCCACAGATTTACAGTGAGAGCTTTATTTAAAAATCACTTTTTATTTTCGAATTCTTTGATTAGGTCAGCCAGTTCTTTAACTTTCTTGCTTTGGTATTCAGTAGCGCTGCCACCTTTATAGTGAGCTTGAGCAATTGTGTTGATCACATGTGCTAATCGTAACCCGGCTTTCATGATTTGACTTTTGATGATTTCCGAAGCTTCTTTCATATACGCTGGAGTCGCTTCGGCAGCACCTGTTGCCTTAACAGTTACAGCAACACCTTTTCCGTCAAGAACCGGTTTTCCGTTAGCGTCTTTAGTTAAACGCATACAGTATTCACGCTGTGACGGGTGTAATTCTGTAGTGCCATCAATGTACACTTTAGAATGCAATGCTTGAGATTCTTTATACCATTCAACAGCCGGGGCCGACACAATAGCTTTAGTATTCAAATCTTTTTGATCAGCGATAATTAGATCCGCTAACTCTTTGAAACCTTTCCAACCTGGCATTTTATATTTCGGGTCTTTTTCTTTCTGAGCATAGAAAATCTCTTCAACTAAAGCCGAATCCCAGAATGAATGTAGGTTACTAGATTTGATCTGAGCCTTATCGCCTTTACCAACAACGTATTTAACATTACACCAATTGGCGCCGCGATCGTAACCGTTACCAACGTGGAGTGGTTGGTGAACGTCACCGACCAAATGGATTAAGTAGCGCATTAAATCCAAGCGCTGATTTTTAGAAAATTTCGGAGCTGATTTACCTGCGAATAATTTTGCCGGGATTCCAGAAATCAAAGAATTGGCGTCGATTTTCTCGAGCAATGCGGCCGGAATCTTGCTGTATGAACCGTCATAACGTGGATCAATTTCAACAAAGTGAAAACTCGCGAATTCTTTGTAGTCCTCATCAGAACGAACTAAATCTGGAAATGTTGCAGCTTCTGCCATTGGTCCGTGACCCAATATTTCTTCAACTAGGCGTTTACCCTTAGAATTCAAGTTTCGCTGAGCAATTTCGCCAACAGTTTGATGACCTAAATCACCCCAGGCAAGTGCCATTGAGCTCACTAATGTTGCGGCAAGGACAGACGTAGTTATCTTTTTTAAATTCTTCATATACTTCTCCAGTCGTTGAGCAAGGTACGGGAAATGGAAATTCATTTCAACTGTAGAGAAATAGACAGAACGACAAGAAACGGCACTTTGAACGTATCGATTGAATAACCTTGTACCGAATCAGGTAGTTAGATTCAGCACGACGTTCTACTAGTAATTGATCAAAAATCATTCACAAATCAAAAAAACCCTTAAATTCAATGTAGTTGATCCGATGTATTAAGCATGACTGTAAAAATGAGTTTAAAAAAACCCCAAACCAGCGAGTATTCAGCATTTGATGCGATCGATGGTTCTCATCCTTACAAGGCTCTTGGTGAAGAATTTTATATTGAGTACCCAGTATTCAATTTAAAAAAAGGGAAAGTCGCCTATTTTAACTATGATCTGGCTCGCGAAATGGGTTTGATACCTAAAGATCATAAACAAAAGCTGACTCCAAAATTAGAGCAGAAAATTTTAGACGCATTTTCAATTCAAATTATAAACGAATACGATGTTCTTTCAAAAAAACGAATCCCAAATCATTTAATCAAACCGAATAAATACATGGCAACACGTTACTTGCAACTGCAACACAAAAACAAGCAGGGCAAAACATCTGGCGATGGGCGCAGTATTTGGAATGGCTTCATCAAGAATGGTAAAAAATCTTGGGATGTATCTTCACGTGGAACGGGCGTAACACGCTTGTCTCCAGGCAGCGCGGAAAGCGACAAACCACTTAGAACTGGAAATACCGACACAGGATACGGCTGCGGCCAAGCAGAAATTGACGAACTAGTTAGCTGCGCGATTATGTCAGAAGTCGTTCACAAAATGGGTATCTCGACAGAACGCGTACTTACTGTTATCGACTTAGGTAATGGTGTCGGTATAGGTGTTCGCGCCGCTGAAAATTTATTTAGACCCGCTCATGCATTTCTTTTTCTAAAACAAAATCGCTGGGAACCACTGAAGCAAGTTATTGATTTTTTCATCGACAATAAAGAAGGGCCAAGTATACCAATTAACGCTAGCACTAAAGATATTGCGCCGGTAACAGACAAATATGAAGCATTCCTCACTAACTTCTGCGATCGATTTGCATCTTTTGCAGCTCAGTTAGAAGAACACTATCTATTCGTGTGGCTAGATTGGGATGGCGATAACGTATTGATGGACGCCGGAATAATCGACTACGGTAGCGTGCGCCACTTCGGAAGCTGCCATAATCAGTATCGCTATGATGACGTCGAACGATTTTCGACTAATCTGTTAGAACAAAAACAAAAAGCTAGATCTATCGTAATGACGATGATTCAAGCCGTCGATTATGTAAAAACAAAAAATAAGAAAAGCTTAGATAGTTTCAGACGGCATCCTTTGATGGGTCGTTTTGAAAAACAGTTTAATCAAAAACAACTCTATTACTTCTCGCAAAAGTTAGGCTTTAATGACATCACATTTGCACAGGCAACAGCACAAACAGAAACTCACCGTGCGTTGTTAAAACTTTTCAAAGCATGTCACTACTGGGAAAACTTGAAAACTCAGCCTGGTTTTTCGAAAGTCGCCGATGGAATTAATAAAAATCCATTGTGCAATATGCGCAACTTTTATCGTGAATACCCGGCATACAAAGAAGATGGCAAAGCTGGAAAACTCGCCATCGATGATTTTATATCGATGACGTGGACTCAGTCATCTCCCAAAAAAAGTACGCAGTTGTTCTACAAGAACAGCGCGCGGTTCGAAGATCTTTTGAAGTGTTATGATCGCGTAACTAATTTTATGTCTAAAAATAGCAATACAAATATTCTTACAACATTAGCAAAGAATGCAGCTCGCTGGAATCCTTCTAACTTTTTGACAGGAAATTCGTTAATTCATAACGTAGACAATATTTTGGAGCAGTACAGAAACTTTAATCGCGAAGATATCGTACAACTGAATGTTGAAAAACTAGTACTCTATGTAAGTGGCGAGACGGCTTTATTAAGAAAAAAATCGATCTATGATGTGGCCGCTGCCGATAAGGTCAACCAAAAGCTATGGGACCAAATCATGATGAACTTACATGAATTTAGAGATGAGTTTTAACCCAACGTTTGATTATTGGGAATTCTTCGTCGATCATATCGTGCTTTTTATTCAAAGAAACAAACTCGATATCAAGTCCGCTATCTTTTAGTTTTTCTGCACCGAATTTCGTTTCTTGATAAGGAAGAATATCATCGCGATATCCATGAGTCATAATCCAAGGCGTTTTTCTTGAATCCAGAGTCAGGCTTTGGCGCCAACGCGGAAAAAAATGAAAGTAGCCACTGATTCCGATAACGCCGCCTAATTGCTTAGGATAATTAAGAGCCACATCGGCGCTGACTAAACAACCCTGGGAAAACCCAAATAAAAAAATGTTCTTTGCTTTGTAACCTTGTTTTTCTAACTCGTTGATAACATCAAAAATCATTGAACGAATGCGCAGTACACCCGTTCGCTCAAATGGAGGCTCACCAAACCAAGAAAAACCTTTTAGATATTTTCTTGGTGCGTTTAGCAATAGGTAGTTCATTTCAGGAACACCTAATTCTTTATCGAAGTTTTTGAACGGTTTTAAGCTATCGCCACGTCCATGAAGCACCAGCATAATCTTTTTTGATTTACGTTTAGACGCTAAAAACTGGTACTTGAAATGACTTGTAGTTAACTGAAAATCCATCCGGGTCCCCTTAGAATTGGATACAATCTATGTGACCCAGGGCTTTACCCAGCAAGCGATCGGCAGTCAAGATTTCCTTTTTCGATGAACCACATTGCTGAACGGATGCAATTCGCTTTGAAACTTTTTCTCTCACTTCACGATTTCCGACAGGGTACAAATATAGCTCTTCTTCACGCTGAAAAATACTAGCAATAGTCTCGGTGACTTGAACGTCCGGAGTAATTCCTAGCAACTGAGGCGATCTCCCCGAAGGAAGATGAAACGTTCCCTTAGTTTGGAAGTAAAGTAGCTTATTATTTTTAGGCCACTCTTCGCCTTCTTGGAAAGATCCTTTTCCAAACGTGCGCTCGCCAATTAAAAGTCCGCGCTCGTAATGCTGAATCACACCCGCTAAAATTTCAGCACTAGAAGCTGTTGAACGATTCACCAATACAACCAGTGGTCCAAAGTATTCTTCTACTTGCTCGCTAATGAACGTTTCTTTTCTAAATCGTTTATTAAAGTACACCAGATCGTAAATCTTTTTCTCGCCCACAAACAAACCACTGATACACAATATTTCATCCATCGATCCACCCGAATTATCGCGTAGATCTAGGATAACACCGCTGGTTTTCTCTTTAATCGCTTGGCGCAAATTTCCTTTAGTGGCTTCGCATACACCATCAGAAATTTTGAAAATACTAATCAGGTGCAAGTTTTTATTATTAGCTCGTGGCAGTCGTTTCATAGAAACAGCCGGCAAAACCTGACTGCGTTTATCTAAAGACCAAGTCTCTATCTTATTGTTAGACAGTCTGACTTTGAATTTATGAGTGTCTTTGCTTTTCAACCAATCCGACACAGCATCTAAAGCCATACGCGAGATGTCTTTGCCATCGATTTCAAGAATCACATCACCTTTGTTTACACCTAACTTATCAAATATGGAGCCCGGGTAAATACGGGCAAATACAAACTCAGTTTCAGTTTTGCCTAAATTAAAACCATATGAATTGATTCTAGGGTTGCTGTTTGCCACAACTTTTTCGTAGTATTCACGAGGCAACAAGTAGCTATGCGGATCCCGATGTATCGATAAGTAATTGTTAATCCCAAGACCGACGATGTATGGCGCAAACCTATGAGATCTTATTTTTAGTTCAAGCTCTTTCCAAACCTGTTCAAAATTCATCGCCAGGTACTTGTTCTCTTTAAACAGTTTTAACCAAGGAACTAATCTTACTTTTTCGCTTTGATTCGCTACAGATTTACGCTTTTCAAGTAAAAGCCCGCCCACATCAGACGACTTTAGCTCTAGTTCCAAGTAGTTGGCCATAGCGAATAGGCTGTTCACACACGCTAGGTATGTCTTCTGGGTGCTTTTGCAATTGAAATTTTGATAGAAATTGCCAATATCTTGAGTCTTCAAACCCGTGTCGACCCACGACTCTTCTTGCTTAGACGTCGAAGAATTCATGAGCTGACGCTCGAATGAAATAAATATTAATACTATGGCTATTAACCCAACCCCAAAACGTACCACTTAAACCCTCCCCGAAAAATATCGGGCCCAACCTTACCAAGAGCAACCACTATGCCATTTCTAATATAACTCTTAAGGGGTCTCGCTCGGTTAGTACTAGTGAATTTTCATTAATGTCTAACAATTTGACAAGACTAAAAGGGGTGAAGTACAAAAACTAATGAGGTAAAAATGGATCGCAAAATTATAGTTACAGGCGCTAACGGATTTATTGGAAGTGTGATCGTATGGGAGCTTAACCAAAAGGGCTTTACCAACATTATTGCAGTGGATAGCGTTCCTTTGACCGAGCGCAACCTTTTAAAAAATCTAAAATACAGCCAGTTCTTATCTCACATCGAGCTTTGGCCATATTTAGCCAAAGCGCCAAATGGTGAAATTTCATGGGCCGTTCACATGGGTGCGTGTTCATCTACAACTGAAAAGAATTGGGACTTCCTTTACCAAAACAATACCCTATACACTCAAAAAATCTTCGAGGCGGCCGCGGAGAAAGGTTTTGACGTGATATACGCATCTAGCGCGGCTACGTACGGTGCCGGTGAGAATGGCTTTGACGATGCCACGGACTCTGATGTTTTGAAGCCTTTAAACCTTTACGGCGATTCTAAAGTTCTTTTTGACCGCTGGGTGAAAACCGCTAAGACGCTGCCAAAGCACTGGTACGGGTTAAAGTTTTTCAATGTGTATGGCCCGATGGAATATCACAAGGATTCCATGGCCAGCGTAGTGTTTAAATCATTCCATTCCATTAAATCTACTGGAAAAATGAAATTGTTTCGCTCTCACAATCCAGAATACAAAGATGGCGAACAGTTACGTGATTTCGTTTATGTGAAAGACGTTACTCGCTGGATTGTTGAGCTAATGGAAAAAAAACCAGCCAATGGCATCTACAATATGGGATTTGGCAAAGCACGCACGTGGCTAGATTTAGTGGGCGCAACGTTCAAGTCGATGAATGTAGAAACAAAAATCGACTGGATGGAAATCCCCACAGATATTCGAAATCAATATCAATACTTCACTGAGGCCAACATGAATCGCTGGCTAGCGCAAAAGATGTCAGCGCCACAATGGAGTCTAGAAGCGGGAATCAAAGATTACGTTCAAAACTACTTGAATACATCGGATCCGTATTTAAAAGCGAAAGTATAAAGGGAACGTATTTGAAACAACTACCGGATCATTTAAAAAAATACATCGTTGATCAGAATGATCAAAAATACACGCCAAAGGAACAAGCGATTTGGCGCTTTATTTTGCGCCAGCTAAAAAACTATTTAAAGGATCACGCGCACGAAAGTTATCTGGACGGTTTAGAAAAAACTGGGATTTCGTCAGAAGAAATTCCTTTAATCAAAGATATCAGCACACATATTGAAAAATTTGGTTGGCGCGCCCTACCCGTCAGTGGATTTATTCCTCCGGCCGCGTTTATGGAACTGCAATCACTAAGCATATTACCAATAGCTTCGGAAATGCGATCGTTAGATCATTTAAAATATACGCCAGCGCCTGACATCGTTCACGAAGCCGCAGGCCATGCGCCATTCTTAGCACATCCTGAATTTGCAGAGTATTTGAAAAAATACTCCACAGTTGCCAAGAAAGCGATTATCAGCAAAGAAGATTTAGATATCTACGAAGCAATCCGCATACTATCAGATTTAAAAGAAAATCCGACATCGACTGCCGAGCAAATTACACTGGCAGAAAAGCATCTGAACGCCGTTGTTGAACAAAACAAAACGGTATCTGAAGCGGCGGAACTAGGTCGAATGAACTGGTGGACGGCAGAGTACGGTTTAATCGGTAGTGTTGAAAATCCTAAAATCTTTGGTGCGGGATTATTATCCAGCGTTGGTGAATCCAAAGACTGCCTGAAAGCTAATGTAAAAAAACTACCTCTTTCAATTGATTGCCTAAAGTACTCGTACGATATTACAGAACAACAGCCTCAGCTTTTTGTAACTCCTAGCTTTAAACATTTAGAAAAAGTATTGTTCGAAATGGCTGATCGCATGGCCTATAAAACAGGCGGCATTTCGGCTCTAGAAAAAGCAAAGCAATCTCAAGCTGTGAATACGGTAGTTATGAACTCAGGCGCGCAGGTCAGCGGTATTTTATCGAACTTCGAAAATGTTAATGACCGTGTTGATTTTATTCAATTCTCGAGCCCGACTCAAATTTCTATCAGTGATAGTCAATTGCCAGATCACGGTAACGATTATCATGCGACCGGTTTTAGCTCTCCGATTGGCAAACTCAAAGATATCTCGATATGTCCTTCAGAATTATCTGACGAAACGTGGGAAAAACTAGGTTTGCAGATTGGCCAAAAACTAACACTGACCTACGAGAGCGGTTTTGTTGTCGAAGGCATCTATTTCGGCCGCACGGTTCGTGATGGCAAAACTCTCCTGATGAAATTTAAAGACGCGACGGTCACTAAAGGCGCGAAAAAGTATTATCAACCAGAATGGGGACCTTTTGATTTATTACTAGGTTCAGTTGTGACCAGTGTATTTGGCGGACCTGCTGATCGCATTGCTTATGGGCAGAATGATGATTTCGTGGTAAAGCGAATTGCCGTTAAATCACCGTCAGAAACTGATATCAAAATCAATCAACTGTACAAAGATATTCGTCACATGCGAACTAAGTTCGATTTTGAATCGCCGGCCCTACCTACTTTGAAAAACATATTTGCAAAAATGCAGGAATTGGATTCAAAGGACTGGCTAGTCGTTTTAGAAATCTATGAAATTCTAGTCAGCCGAAAAGCTGAAGTTTCAAAAGAATCTGGCTATAGTGAGTTCTTAAAATCAGTACACCAAGAATTAGAATTAAAGAAAAAGTCAGCAAAGGACAATGCTGACTCAATTGAACAGGGAGTTCAATTGGCTGCCCAAATATGAATACAGAATTTAATATCAAAGTGGTGTTAGTTAAAACCCTATACGATCGCAATATCGGATCTACCTCACGCGTGATGAACAACATGGGCGTGGACGAACTGATTCTTGTAGCTCCTCAATGTGAAGTGACCTACGAAGCACAGCTGGCCGCGGCCACGGGTCAAACGGCCCTTCAAGGACGTAAAGTTTATTCTTCTTGGGATGAATTTTACAAAAATGAATCCGAAGGAGTTCGAATTTCATTCACGGCTCGCGATGGACGAGGCCGTCTGGTTAAAGATTTCGATACGCAGTTAAAAGGCTATTTAGAAACATTACGAGACGGGCCTGAGGAAGATAAAAAGGGGACTAAAAATATGTACTTAATCTTCGGTCCCGAAGATGCGGGGTTATCCGCTGCTGATATGGAAATGTCTAATTTCGCGGTATCGCTTCCCACATTTGGAGACAACTCTAGTTTCAATTTATCTCATGCTGTTTTGATGGGACTATTTATCTTGAGGCAAAACATCGGCGGTAAACGCACGGTTTTAGACGGCTCGCAATTAGAAAAAGAAAAAACAACGGCGCCGATTTCTTTGATCAGCGCAACACTTCGTGAATGGTTAGTGACTTTAGGTTTAAATTTGGACGCGGGTCGCGTGAATGCCTACACTGTTCTTCATCGTATGCTTCTGCAAAATGCACCGACACCAAAAGAATATCAGATGCTAGAAACTATGCTTCAGCAAACGATTCGAAAATTAAAACGTCTTAAAGAATTTGAACAGAAAGAAAAAGACGGCCGAGGTCAGTAAACCTCGGCAGAGATTAGTTAGCCTTCTTTTTGAAGGTCACCGATATTGTCTTCTAATTGATGAACCTGAGTTTCTAAGCGCTCGCGTTTCTTAACTAGCGAGACCAAGTAGTCTACGGTTTCTTTATTTTTTAATATTGTATCCAGCTCTTTATCGATCGTATCGATCTCTGAATCTAGAATGCGCTTGTGGATATTCATTGAATCCACCATGTCTTGATCTTCAATCGGACTTTCCCAATCTAAATCATCTGCCACGTCTTGTTCTATATCTATGGCAGCGCTATCTAATATTGTTCTTTGAACATTACGGCTGGTTGTTGTGTTGTTATGAGCTTCTGAATCGTGTTGCTCTGATAATGCGGAACTAAGTGTCTTGATTAGTGAACCAAGGAATGACTGACTACTGCCATCGTCCATATACTGTTTTGAAGTAACTCCCGGCTAGATGCCTGATTAACCTCACTTCGCTGTCCGACATCTCTGATGTCTTAAAATCCCGACACGAAGTTGGTGATGGAATCAGTATATCAAAGGCAAACTCGGTTTACTATTTTTGGTATAGTCCTGAATCCCGCGTTAATGGCGCGAGATAGAACTATTAGCTTATAGGGAGCTATCCTAAATTAATTTTTTTTCACGTTTTTGTTACCTAGACTTTGATATGGCAAATTTCCCTGTTTTTTATCACAAGATTGACAACCTAGACCTGCGCATTATTTAGGCAATGCAGTTCTAAATACTGTAAGTAATTCTTTTGGATACGCTCTCTGGGAGGGGGTTTCGGCCACACCGAAATCCATTTAGACCAACCGGATTCTATGCATTTAGTTCTGAAATAGAGTTCATGATCCCATTCGATTTCGGCCATGTCCAGGAGGCTCGCAATAAATTGAGGATAGCCTGCATCGAGAGCTATCTGTGCGGCCACTTCATATTCGACGATGTTACCGCTTTCTAATTTTCCGGCACCATACATCGACATGAACCACCCAAAATTAAATATGTTTAAATAGCCACCAATAATGCAGAAAAATGAAATCGTTTTACCAACGAGACTCATCATTCGCTCGCGACTGGCACGGGGGCCGCAACCTAACTCGACCAGCATGGCGTGCAATCGATGGCGATGATCCCACTCTTCATCTTCAATTTTTTTTAAATCTGCAATCTCGCGCTGGATTTTCAATGATCTTTGATGTCCATTGTAGGCGTAGGCGGCCGCTTTTTCGCCGGCATGAGCATTTTGCAACAGGCAGATCAGTTTATCTTTTGGAGTGTTCATTTAGATTTAAATTACTATATGGCATTGAGATTTCAACCAAGAGTTAATTTTCTGTCATTAGACGTAATTGGCCTTTACTAAGGCAGCTTCCCTCGGATAAATTTCCGCGTATTCCCACTTTTTAAGGAGCATGGATGAAACAAATTTTATTGGGTTTTATGGCTGTAGGATTTAGTTTCATTTTACAGGCCGGAATTAAAGAGGACGTTACATATCTTGCTTCAGATAAATTAAATGGCCGTGTTACTGGCACTCCTGAAAATCTTGAAGTACAAAATTGGTTGATTCAACGACTAACAGAATTAAAAATCAGACCTGCTGGCAATACCGCTAAAACATCGTTTCAATATCCGTTTGCCAATAGTTACGATTTTAAAGCCCAAGAAAAAATCCATGGTACAAATATCATGGGTATCGTTTACCCGCGGAAAAACTGGAATAAAGAAAAACCACATCTGTTAATTGGTGCGCACTATGACCATATTGCCACATGCTGGAAAAAATTTGACGCTGAAGACAGAATCTGCAACGGAGCTGCTGACAATGCCGTCGCCGTCGCCGTGGTTCTATTTGTTGCGCAAAACTTAGCGGATTCAATTCAGTCACCTGTAGCGCTTGCATTTTGGGATGGCGAGGAAAGTGGTTTGCTTGGTTCGGATGCGTTTCTGAAAGAGCCAAGTTTTGATCTGTCGCAGCTGAATGCCTATATAAATTTAGATATTATAGGTTTGAACTTATATGCAGGCCTCGAGAACCACCACATGATCATTGGCAGCGAAACCGGCGGCGCCAAACTAGAAAAACTGGTAAAAGAAATGGCCGACCTAGAAAGCAGTAAAGTAGCCTACCATCAACTGAGTTATGCATTTGGACACGGGCGTAGCGATATGTCGTCGTTCATTCGTCATGGCTTGAATGTTCCACTTTTATTCTTCTCTGATGGCGACGGCCCGGTGTACCACTCGTCGTCTGACGAAGTAAAAAACATTAATTTTGAAAAAGTGTCGTCCATTGCTGAAGTCATCCGCAAGCTAAGTATTCAGCTATCAAAAATGAGTGCCTCGGAGTTAGAATACCGCCAACCCACTATCTTTATCGATAAAGGTTCGTTTCTGCAAAGTGTGCTGACGAAAATCTTCGGCACAAACCATATGTTGAAAACCGGCTTTCCAGTTCCAACGTATTCCGATTTAGATGTCGTTATGGAATTGTACGAGAAAGCGATTCAAAATGCCGAACGTAATAAATTGAAACCAGAGTCAGTTAAAAAATTAACGGAACTGTTAAACTCACTAAAAGAAATTAAAGCCAAAGGTAATAAGAAATTATTTGGAATAGATAATTATAATTTACTGAAAGCCGCTGCGATTTTCACTGCAACTACGCACGAGCTAACTTTTGTGCCTTAGCCTTACACTAAAGCAGTTAATAACGTATCGTCGTCCATATCTAGTTTTTCGATATTTCTTAATTGCATTTTTTTAGACATTGAAGATAACTGCAACTCGTCGGAATAACCTAATCCATCACCCATAATAACCGGCGCAATAAATGCGTAGATGCGATTGAATGCTTTTTGCAAGATGTACTGATTCAATGTGGCCGGTCCACCTTCGACTAACAAAGATTTCATTCCTCGTTCAAAACAAAACTTATGAATTTCCTCTAGCGGGAAAAATCCGGATTCGTTTTTATTTAGAAACAATACATTTTTAAAAGATCCCGGCGTGCTATCTGCGGCCTGAGACGCCTTTGTATCGATAATGAAAAATACATTTTCTTTTTTGTGGGCTTTGGCTATTTCAAGCTTTTCATAGGACTTGAAAACTTCAGCATCGGGGTCGATGACTAAGAGTTTGCCCTCTTTGCTAACACCTTCAAGCCTGATATTTAATTTTGGATTATCACGCAAAACAGTTCCGGCGCCCACGATCAATCCATCATGAATGCTTCGTAAATAATGAGCGTATGTTCTTGACGTAGTATTAGTAATCCACTGGCTTTCATAGTTCTTTAACGCCATTTTTCCATCTAAGGACTGTGCCCACTTCAAAGAAACAAATGGTTTGCTTTTGCGAACATTTAGTAAAAAATTTTCGGCTAAGATTTCTAATTGTTCATTAATAAACGTCGTATCGCTTTGGTTCATTATCGGGGTTGTCTTGCCTTCGGATCGATCTGTAAATTCAGAAAATAAAATAGCTTCTTTGCCAGCGTCTTTAATAATCTGTGCACCTTTGCCCGAAACTAAATGGAATGGATCTACTAAACCATACACGACCCTCTTAACCGGAAGATCCCTGATGAACAAAGCACACGAACCCGTTTTTCCTACATGCGCACAGGGCTCCAGAGTCACTACAACCGTCGCGTCTTGTAGTTGTTCTCGATCTAAATCTTTTAAAGCATTAATTTCAGCATGAGCGCTGCCGTAGACTTGGTGATGACCTTTGGAAAGAAAATTTCCATGACCATCTAAAACTACACAGCCCACCATCGGATTTGGCGAAACATTCTGCGCCCCTTGGTAAGCTTCATGGATAGCAATCGCCATTGCTTGGGAAATATTTATTTTCTTTTTAGTCGTGGTGGAGATTTCGCTTAATAGCTGTTTCAGACCGAAAGCAGAATAGAGTTTCTGACAACGAACATCCACCATCTATTTAGACATCCAGCTCTTCCAGTAGTCTTTCAATTCAACATCATCCAGAGAAGAATCGATTTCTAAATTTTGACGAGTATCGATCATCACAGCGACTTCATCCGTATGAGTTTTCGTACCCGCATTTTTTACAGCTTTAGGATGAGGGCCGTGAGGAAATCCTGCTGGGTGCATCGATAACATTCCGGCGTGCAAATTATCGCGGCTGAAGAAGTTTCCTTCGTGGTAGAAAAGTACTTCATCGTAATCAATATTTTGATGATAGAACGGAACTTTTAGAGCATCTGGATCGCTTTCTAATGGACGAGGCAAGAATGTGCAAACAACAAAGCCATTGGCAACGAATGTGGTGTGCGCACTGGGCGGTAAATGTACACGCGCCGACAACATCGGCATCATGTCTTTGATATGTAAAGTAAACGGAAAGAAATCACCTTTCCA
This sequence comes from uncultured Bdellovibrio sp., assembly GCA_964498705.1. GTDB lineage: Bacteria > Bdellovibrionota > Bdellovibrionia > Bdellovibrionales > Bdellovibrionaceae > UBA2316. The sequence goes on from CAZCHT010000062.1 coordinate 16,509, forward strand.
GCTTACAGTATCGTAAATGCACGTATCGTATTCAAAGCGAGTCATATGATAACCTCGCTTTGCTTGAACTTGAGTTACATCAATATTTTCGGCTTTTTTAAATGCATGAAGTTCTTCCAGGCTTGGTTTACCGAATGCGGCTGGATCATAGAATGCATTCTTTCCAACCATTCCGCGATCAGGCTCTCGATAAGAACTTGATTTTGATTCGATAACTAAAAATTCAGTGTCCGATTTCGCAACCACTGTGTGCGTACAGCACTTTGGCATCATGATGTACTGACCTGGATTGTAATGTAGCAATCCATATTCAGTTAGAATAGTACCTTCACCTTTGTGAGTGAAGTACAATGTATCGCCGTCCGCATTTCTGAATGCGCGCAGAGTTTCCCCTTCGACTTTGGCTGGGATCGATGTCATGTATAATCCAACATCGTTATTATAGAACATGCGCTGCCAATGGTTAGATGGCTTTTTTAACTCAACAAGATCATACAAATGCGGCTTCAGATTACCTTCGATTAAATTCCATCGCGTACTGGGCGCTGGTTTAATTAAATGCGATACCGGACCGAAGAAACCGCCGCGGCCCTGTTCTTCTTCAAAATGTCCTTGAGGAATACCTTTGTGCCCTTGAGTTGTATTTTTACCTTGTGAGTATTGGTGCATATTATAAATATCCTCGTTCTTGTTGATCACGCTCAATCGCATCAAATAATGCTTGGAAATTACCATCGCCAAATCCGAAATGATTTTCACGCTGGATAATTTCAAAGAAAATCGGACCAATCATATTTTTAGTAAAGATTTGCAATAGGTAACCATCGTGATCACCATCAGCCAAGATCGCATTTTTTTCTAATGTATCTACGGCTTCCACAACATTAGGAAGGCGTTCTTTTAACATGGCATAATACGTCTTTGGCGGCGGAGTTAAGAATTCAATGTCTTTCTTTTTAATCTCGCCCAAAGAATTGATGATATGATTTGTTGTCAAAGCGATATGCTGGATACCTGATCCTTTATATTCATCTAAATACTCTTGAATTTGAGATTTAGTACCTGTTGGTTCATTGATAGGAACAGAGAATGTTCCACATGGAGAGCGCATCACTTTAGAAATCAAACCTGTCGATTTACCTTTGATGTCGAAATAACGAGCTTCGCGGAAACCAAAAATGTTCGTGTAGAAATCACACCATTTTTGCATTTCGCCTTTAGGAACGTTATTCGTGAAATGATCTACGATTTGCAAACCACTGCCTTTAGGTTGAGCTAATTCGCCTTTGATTTCAAATGTAGTTTCATAAAATTTCTGTAATGATTTTTTATCTACTAAATAAACTAATGAATCGCCAATACCGTAGATTGCGGGAAATTCACCTAAAGTTTTCACGCCGCTCTTTGTATCAAATGCGCGAGCGCCACGAGCTACGGCAGTTTTAAATGCGTAGTCCGCATCTTGTACTAGAAACCCAGTCGAGCAAACCGCTGGGCCATGAAGCTCAGTGAACTTTTGCGCGAATGTGCCTTTTTCATTATTTAAAATAAATCTGATTTTACCTTGTTGGAACAAATGAATTTCTTGTTTTCCGGCTTGCGCTGTTTTTTCAAAACTTAACTTAGTGAACAGCTTCGCGAAATCGAAAGTTTGAGGACCAGTGAATTCAACAAATTCTACACCTAATATACCTAGTGGATTGGTATCTTGATTCGACATAAAGGGCTCCTTATGGGACCAAATTAGGCTTGCCGAACCCAAAGTTCAAGCAAAAACTCTAAGGATTAAAGCCAAAATCAGGATCGAATTCGGCATCCATTTCCCCGCCATAAAAACGAATAACTTCAGGGTCTGCCTTTATAGATTTGGACGACCATTTGATTAAATTTAAGCCGTTAGAATCCCGTAATCGGCTGAGGGCTACATACGCTTGTCCAGGCTCCCACAGCTGCGATAAATCGCACCAAATTTTATCTAGGGTTGCGCCCTGGCTTTTATGAATGGTTGTTGCATAGCCCAAATTCAGGGGATACTGCGAAGCCGACATAACGACCTCACCTTCCGCGTTTAAAAAATCAAAAGAAACTTTGTCGACCGTAACCTCGCGACCAGAGCGCTTTGCAACAGTGATCCGCCCATCTTCAAATTGTCGAACAACACCCTGAGTGCCGTTGATCCAGCGTTTTTGTGGATCGTTCTGAGTAAATACAACTTCGGCACCAATTTTTAAAACTAATTCTGCCGGAACAGGAAACGTATTTTTCATTTTTTCTAATTTAGCTGAATCGCCCCAGTACAATGTAGGAAAAATGTGGGTGTCAGAATTAATTTTAGCAAGCTGCCTGATATTGAATTGCTCGGATTGATCACGAAATGGAAATAAACGAATTCCAGTATCTGATTCATCATGAACTTTAATTTTTTCATTCAAGAACTCAAACACGCGCTCGGTAACACGGCCCTCGCGAACGTCACCAAGAACTCGTAAAAAGGCATCATCGTGTGTTCGATGATTCGTCGTCAGAAAAGCTTTTTGAAATTGAATTCGTTCCCACACCGGATGTTTAAAACCCCAGTTTCGAGGTCCTAATTTATTTATAGGTGGCAATTGCGCAAAGTCACCCACTGCAATGACACGCATCCCGCCGAAAGGATGTTCATTTTCGCGGGCCCATCGGGAAATGCGTTCCGCGATATCCAAAACATCACCGGAAATCATCGACACTTCATCGATGACTATGCCTTCAACCGCTTTGATTCGCTTTTTTAGTCGCTTGTCTTTTTTAGCTTTTTCAAAAACTCGCTCGGGTCCACCTTCCATGATTCCTAAACCAAAGAAACTATGAAATGTTCGCCCGCCAACCAAAACAGCTGCGGCACCGGTCGATGCCAGCACGGGAAATTCATTTTTATTAAACTCTTTTAGGAATTTTTTGATTAAGAAACTTTTACCTGAGCCCGCCGGACCCGTCAGAAAAACATTCTCGCCTGATAATAATAAGTGAAATGCCTCTAGCTGATCGCCTTGAAGCTCTATGTCCGTAAGCATTATCGCAGTATCTCACAACCACTACCGTCCCTTCAATGGGTTTGTCAGATCCTTTATCTTTACCAGTAGCGCCAAAGCTATTGCCATGGGATGGGGCTATCCTATAGACTCATATGACTGTAGAAAATGAGAGGAATAGAGATGAACTCTAAAGTATTCGTAAATAGAACTTTGAATCTGAAAAAAATTAAATTTATCGGTCTGGATATGGACCACACGTTAGTACGCTACAATATTGAAAATTTCGAGCGTCTATCTTACACAAAAATCGTTGAAAAATTAATGGCGAAAAGAAATTACCCTCAAACTTTGAAAAACTTAGTTTTTGACTATAATTTCGCTATACGTGGATTGGTTTTGGATCGCCAAAAAGGAAATTTGCTTAAGCTAAATCGTTACACGGCTATTCGCGCGTCTTATCACGGGCAAAAGCCAATCGATTTTAAAACTCACCAAAAATTGTACCGCAGTACCTACATTGACCTCAGCAATCCTGCGTACATGACCGTCGACACATTTTTCTCGATTTCATTGGCGGTATTATTTGGTCAGCTTGTCGATCTAAAGGATTCAGATAAAGCTAACACCTACCCTGAGTACACTCAAATGGCTGACGATGTTTTGGCTTCGTTAGACGAGTCTCACCGTGATGGATCTTTAAAAGATGAAGTGAAAAGGAACTTAGATAAATACATTATCAAAGATCCAACGACCGTTGAGCGTTTAGAAACGTTTAAAAAGCACGGCAAAAAAATATTCGTTTTAACTAACTCCGATTTCAATTACACAAAATTGTTAATGGACTATGCCATTAACCCATTTTTGAAAGAACACAAAAGCTGGGTTGATTTATTTGAAATTGTTGTGACGTTTGCCCACAAACCTAGATTCTTCTACGAAAAACAAAACTTCTTAAAAGTAGATGAAAAAACAGGAACTATGACCAACATGGATGAGCCACTTAAACATGGCATCTACCAAGGCGGGAATGCATTTAAGTTCACTGAAGATTTTAACTTAGATGGTGATGAGATTCTTTATATCGGTGATCATATCTACGGCGACATCTTGCGATTGAAAAAAGACTGTAACTGGAGAACCGCAATGGTATTAGAAGAACTTCAGTTTGAACTAGAAAACAATACCAAAGCGGAACCAACAGTTGAAGAAATTGAAAAACTGATGGCTAAAAAAGAGCCTATGGAAGATCGACTGACAACGCTGATGACAGAACGTACAGAGAATCCAAACATCGACGAAAAAGAGATCGAAGATTTACAAAACGTGATTTCAGGTATCGATGCGCAGATTTCTCAATTAATTAAACGCCAGCAATCATTGTACAACCCTCAGTGGGGTCAATTGATGAGAGCCGGCAATGAAGAAAGCTATCTCGCCTACCAAGTAGAACGTTATGCCTGCGTATACATGTCTAAGCTATCTGACTTGCTGGCGCTATCACCGCGGACCTATTTCCGAGCCCCTCGTCGGCCACTATCGCACGAGCGAATTTAGGATCCGACTTTGAGCCGTTTTCGGGTTTTATTTACGACTGTACTTATATCAGTTTCGGGGCTCGCACAGTATCGCTGGCAAGCTCCTCCAAAGGATACTTTGGGCGTGCGTATTGGAATTATGTCTCCGCAATTATTTGCCGACATTAAAGACAATAAATCAAATGCAGCCGGAACACCCATCAAATACCAACCGAATTCTAATTCGCGTACGGCTCTTACATTATTTTACAGCCATTTTTCTTTAACTGGCAGTGTTTCTAACCCTCTTTCCGATGAAGAGAAACTTAATAAGGGTTCTTCTCGTGTAGAGGATTATCAATTTCGCTTTTACTATAAATATGGAACTTGGGATTTTTTCTATCAGAACTATCAAGGGTACTTTATTGACAATTCGGCGGACATTGATCCCGCCTACTCTGGCGTAACCAAGATTCAGCGCCCAGATATCAAAACATCGCACGCAGGTGTTCAATATTTTTATATTCCAAATCCTGAGTACTACTCTTTGGGTGGGACATTTGAACAAAATATTCGCCAAATTGAATCCGGTGGTAGCGTGTTTTACTCGGGATACATAGGGCAGCACTCTATTAAAGGCGATAGCCCACTTGTTCCAAGTAATCTGGCTTCCGGGTATGGAACATTTGCAAATTTCAAAGAAGGCCATTTTCAAAATGTACGTATTGGGATTGGATATGGTTACACATTTGTATTCTATAAAATGTACTTAGGTTTTTTATTTGGCGTTTCTAACGGGATACAACAACAGAAATTTGACTTAATCACTGAAACTTTCGATCGCTGGGTTGGCGCCAACGGCGCTAATTTGAAAGTTGGCTTTGGCTATAATGGTGAAAAATTTTATAGCGGATTTCAATACGTCATGGACAACACGTCCATTAATTTTAACGAATACACTATGGGTCTTACTACTGGTGAATACCGAGCATTCATCGGTACCCGTTTCGAAGGTATTAAGATTAATCCTGTATCGGCTCTGGGTGAATGGCTCTACGGCGAATAAATTCGCTATGGTATACCCGCCGAGTGTCGACAATTTTGACAATCGGGAAACTACTTCAAGCCGTTCAAAATCCTATGGAGAAGTACAAAAGTCTAGGGCATAACTAGGTTTCGGTTGTTCGAAAGAGCAACACATTTTTCCCCCTCTTGCCTCTTGAAAAAGAGGCTTTTTTTTTGCCCAAAATCTATTTAGCAATCTATTTCTTGCGTCTCAAAAGAAAGTATTCAAAACTATATCCACTATGAAACTTTTAAAATTAATTTCGTGCTTAGTTTTATTCTTCTCTTTGGCTCAGGCCCAAGAACCTAATACTCAACCTAATTCTCAAGCGCCAAGAAAACGTGTCGGAAATATTGATCCCGCAGAAAAAGAAAAATACAGAACCAGATTCGAGGCCAAAGATTCCAAATATTTTTCGTTCGGCCCTGGATTTGCGACAAATATGAATAACACCGAGATGCTCTATGCTCTGGCTTTTGGATATGAATGGGAAGTCGGCGCACAAGGTGCTTTGCTGGCTGAATTGGCTGGAGTATTTGGCGATGGCACTTCGTTTGGAAATGGCGGCATCGGTGGTAAGTACTTCTTTACAGATGAAGATACATCTATGTTTGTAAAAGGTCTTTTCGGATTTGGAATTGCTAGCGCTAAAGGTTCATCAGAAACGGCGTCTGGTTTTTCTGGAAAAGTCGGCATGGGTCTAACTTTTTTTAGAACCTCTACAAAACATTTAGAAGTTTCTGGAGATTACACGACTGTGTTTAAATCGGCTCCCAATGGAACTCCCGGTGTGTTTGTGTTGTCACTGGCCCTTCTTTACTAGCCCGCCTGATTTAATCAAATGAATCCGTCAGGCGCATTAGTATTTAAAAAGCTTTCGAAGAAATACAATACTCCCGAGAAAGTTCAAAGATATTTATCAAAACTGAAATACAATAAAAAACCCACTATGCGTTCCGCTTTAGAAACGTGGCGCCATCAAGAGGCTCATTGTATGGAGGGCGCATTTCTGGCGGCGGCAATTTTGGAACCACTTGGGTACCCACCTCTTGTATTAAGTTTTGAAAGTATCGACCTTCTTGAGCATGTCATATTTATCTACAAAAAAAACAATCGCTGGGGTTCGATCGGATGCTCTCGTGACCAAGGAATCAAGGGTCGCAAACCCGTGTTTAAAACTATCCTTGAGTTAACAAAGAGTTACTTTGAACCCTACATTGATAACACAGGCCGGATCACTGCGTATCAAAAAGCTAATCTAGATGATACACAGGCCGATTGGCGTTTTTCGAAGCGAAATGTCTGGAAATCAGAGGACTATTTGCTGGAGCTTCCTCATATAAAACTTAAAAGCTCGGATAAACACTACCTTGAAACTAAGAAGCGATACCTACAGTTTGGGCCCATGAAACCCAAATCATACTGGCAGTTTTAGTGTAGCCGCTAGATACACTGCCATTGAACAATAATACTATAGGTGTCAGTTTCAATGACACCGAAAATGAGCATAAAATTTTCTGTATCATCGTGAACCAACCCCAAAATCAATACACGCAAGGTTTTCATAACTGTGCGATACTAAGCAATAGGTATCGGGGGATTCATGAAAACAACGTTTCTAATCTTAATAACAGCTCTACTGCCCGTAATTGCCCAAGCTAAAACGTCGGACCTGTCTCCAAGTAATTTTTCAGCGGCGACTTTAACGGTGGCTTTTGATAGAACTGTGAAATTGTCAGAGAAAAACAAATTTCGTTTTCCTGTGACTATCGATTCTTACAATCGTTGTTATATCAGCTCACCAACTCCGCTGCTTAAGAAGAATATTGTTATTTCGAAAGGCAGCCAATGGCGCTCGCAGCGTAACTCTGAATGGAGTGACTGGGATTCAAAAAAATTCAGCTTCAAACTGACTCATAAAAATGTGTCTGTGGTTTTGAAGTGTGAATTGAATTTGGCCGGCGAGATATTCCTGCATCATTCGGCGATGACTAAAAAAGCGTCCTCGGCCTGCGCTAAGCAAGGCGGCAAGGTACGTCAGGCTTCGCCAAAGGCTATTACGCAGCAGAAAGTGGCAAAGTCATATAGATTCCCAGCATCAGTTACATCGGCACTGCCAGCATCGCAGCCTCAAGGCTACTGCATTAAACGCGTCTCAAAATTGAACACGTCGAAATTTAAAAACGCATTCCTAAAACACAACATACTTGTAAACATGGAATTGCCGTCGGTAGAAGACGATGATGAATCTTTAGACTCGAGTACGTTCTAAGTCTTAGAAAGGTCCCGTTAGGTTCAACAGCCGATCTTGATCATCAAAAGTTGATGTGAATGCGGCTGTTAGCGGAATTTAAACTTTGAAGGCGTTGTACTTGTAATTTTCTTGAACTGTTTATTGAATCGACTTAAATCTGAAAAACCTGACTCGTAAGCAATTTCTGTGACATCTGTATTATCCTTACTTATCAAAAGATTGAACATAGAATTAAAAATTCTTACTTTAGATCTATACTCTACAGGTGTAAGTCCAAACGTTTTGGCAAAAATTTTGGTAGTTTGCGAAAGAGTCAGTTTGAACAATTCAGAAATTTCTTTAATTTCAATATCTTCATTATGTCTTAAATCTAGTTGCTCTTTAATTTTATAAGCTATCAAATCTGAACCAATTGGCATTAGTTCTTTAACGTGGTGAAAACGGGTTGTGTTTTCAATTATACATTTTAAATCTTCAACGCTTTTTGGCTTAATAGTAGGAGGGTCAAAAATGACAACTGGTTTGCCTTCGGTGCTTAATTTTTGATTTGTAACAAAAGCATTCCATTGCAGCAATGGCGTATGAATTTTCCACTGAATAATACTGTACTTTGGTATGAACAAAGCGATATTTCCATTCAATGAAAGGCTTTGGTTGTTATTTTTTAACTCAACGGAACCATTTTCAAGATTTGCAAAGGCTAAGATATTAAAATCACCATAGGTATCAATAGTTTCAAACCCAATCGGATAACGATGAGTTCTCTTTAGAAACAGAAGATTGTCTGAGATTTTTTCAAATTGGCTTTGATAGCTACGTGTTTCTATTTTTAGCAGAGTTTTGCTCATTTATATTCCTTGGATTGGAAAAAAACGCCAAGTTTCTTTTCCATTAATCCTTTAAGGTGATTTAAAGTAAAGGAAAATATGAATCACATTGTACCAATTCTAAAAGAAATTTTTTCTCAACAAGTCTTGGTTCGAACACCAGAGCCCATGATTATGAATGATTTGGAACAAACTCAACAATACTTTGAGTATGGGCAATCGGATACAGTATTTAGAGCGTCCTATTTATTTCATGCAAAATGGGCTTCAAGGACCATACAAAACTGTAAGAAAGTTATTGATCTTGGAACTGGGCCTGCAAATCAACTTATTATCATTGCCAAACTAAATCCGCATATTAAGTTTTACGGAGTTGATCTATCAGAGCAGATGATCGAAATTGCCAGGAAAAACTGTAAAGATTTAAATGTAGAAAATGTTGATTTCATCTATGATGACATTTCTAAGCTTTCCAGTGTTCAGGATAGTTCATTTGACGGGGCGATTAGTAGTGTGGCCTTGCATCATTTGAATGATACAGAAACTTTAGAAAATACTTTTAGAAATCTGAATA
>CAZCHT010000063.1:0-25710 GCA_964498705.1 uncultured Bdellovibrio sp.
TTATAATTAATAGTTATTTGGGAATTTGATTCTTGATCTGGTTCAAGAAGGTTTCCAATTTTGCTTAGGCTATCTAGGATTTCACGGCATGTTTTGTGATAATCTTCTTTATAGGCTTTCTGGTATAGATCCAGGTACATATTAGTGTATTTGGCCCGAAGTAACTTTCTGTTTTCAGGGTTATCTTCAACGAATGCTTTTTCAGCTTTATGAATATAGTTTTGGGCTTGTTGACGACCGATATTGAATTCGTCTTGGAGGATTTTCTTTACCTGTCCGCTTGTATGACCTTGAATAAGGAGTTCTTGAGCGCGACGCTGTCTCTTGATAGATTCTAAAGCAGACGCTTGAATCCTTTGTGGTTTAACTACACTTTCCATATTAACTCCTCTTGAACCTCAAGCAGACATTTGCAAATTACAAACTTGCATACTGATACATGTATTTCTGGAGTGAAAAATTGGACTTATTTATCTGTAGTTACTTTACGGATCTTCCCACCACTCTTGAGAAACTCTTCTAGTGATTGGGTTTGGTAGGTTTTATTTGATGGAATGGTTTCGACTTTACCTGACGACTTAACTTTACTTTTTCTCTTATGATTAGAATCTGAAACGCTCATGATCACATTATTGGATTTTGGGTCTTGGTCTACTTCCCATAAAATATTATAAAGGTCGTTTCTTCTTCGGGCTTTCATTTTGTTATTAAATCTTAAAGTCTCAGGGTCGTTGATTACATCTTTACCATCTTTAAAGGTTCTAGCGTTGTATTCATTATCTAGAAATCGGTTGTACCAAACAGAGTCTTCTTCTGTGAGTCGATCCATGTAATCAATATCTTTTAATTGATCACGGTCGATCTTGGTATATCCACCTAGGTTTTTAACGTGCTTGGTTTTCTTTTTAAGATTCGCCATGAGTCAACCTTGCTTTATAACCAGCTGATAGAAAGTATAGTTGAATCTTTTTCTTTGATTGATTCAGCCGTGAAGCCTGCTTCTCTTAAGGCTTTTATGACTTCGTTAGCGTAGAATTGTTGATCTTTGTAAAGATACTTGATTGCATTTGGGAACCCTCGATTTGCCTGAGCTCTGATGACTAGGAATGTATCTTGTATCGCGTTTGCTATTTCTAGCTCGACTGGGTTTGCTGAGGTTGTAAGTTCTCTTGCTTCTTCTGCTGTTATTACAAACATAAATTCTCCTTTAACTTGATTACATATTCATTGTATCAAGTAAGGATTTATTTATTTTGAAGCTGCCAGTTCCTCTTCAACTTCTTTAGCAGCCTGACGTATCCATTCGTCTTCATCTACTTCAACTCTACTTTTATCGGTTGATGTTTGAGGTTTGGGGCTACTGAACTGAATGATCGAGGGGTTGCTGTAATAACTCAACGGAGCCGGTATTAATTCACCATTTCCATCTCGGTCTCCTGGAGTATAAGATTTTGTTAAACTGGGTTTTACGGAAACTGCTGGGTTAGAAAGTGTAGTCGTGGGCGGAATACTTTTAACTTCGACTTTTGTATCGATCTGTTCACATTCAATACCATTTATCTTGATCTCTTTTGTGTTGATATGTGATTGTTCTTCCCCATTAAAAAGATTTTCTTCCTTCATAGAATCTTCTATTCTTAGAATCTTCTTAGTATTAATATTATTATTAGAGGTAAAGGTAATGTGCTGTTGTTTTTCATTTTGCTTTGTCATTTCATAGCACTTACGCATATTTGATAGGTGTTTGATAGCTTGTTGATGCCAGTTTGATGCTAGCTTGATAATGATTTGATTACCCATTGATAAAAGAGTGTTTTGATCATGGAGTTGGATACAAGCAGGAGTCATATATTTCTGGTCAGCCTTGCTAACAATTGTAAAAGTAGAGTTAGATGCAAAATAAGCAAATAATTTAGCGTATATAATTCTGTAATTAGTAGATGGAATGCCAGGTCTTCCTTTATAGGAAAGGTTTTTATCTTCCTTAAGTAGTGTAGTAAGCGATCTCATGGACATATAAAAGGTTGGCTTACCGCTTGTGTAAACTGCATTTATAATTGTTCCCAAAGCTCGAGCAAGCTCATCAGGGCTATTATAAAGTCCGACAAGTTCGTCTCTCAATGCTCGTTCTGGAATATGGTTTAAGAAAGTTGTGTTACGAAGATAAAAGTCTTCTTCTTGTTTCTTAATTAAATCACTTAGAATTGACATTTTCTACCTCCTTAGAATTAGTTTCTTGATCACCGGCTATCTTTTTAAATTCAGCTTCGATGGCATTTCTGCAAATCTCAGATATATTCTTATCTGCATTTTTAAGGCCCTGAATCATTTGGGCTATACTTTCACTTACGTAGATCGTTTGGTTGTAATATTGTTGTCTTCTCATTGGTTACTCCTTATCTATAATTATAATCTTATCAACTTGAAGTGAGAATGTTCACAAACTGGAGCATTTATTTTAGTTTTCTTACTTAATTTACCAATGGTCCAAAATTAAATATACTTGTTCTGGAGGACTCTATGGCTCGCAAGTCTTTTAATAAACAAGGTGTATTTGGTGGTGTAAGACACGGCCAATCTGACTATCACCACTCTAATTATTCTGTAAGCAATGAATACCTAGTTAAAAACAAACGCTCAGGCTTTCAAAAACTAACACTGATTGAAAAGCATTTAGACAACTTAACTCCTCAGGACATATTCTGGTTCAACAGTATGAAGACTGCTTATAAACAGCAACATTCCCAACTTAAGCCCAAGCAGCATAAAGTATTAAACGACATCCTCAAAAAGTGTAACTCAACAATTTATCAGAAGCCGTTACCAAAAATAGACTTTCAAAAGCTTCGAAAATTAGTCGGCATCAAGGCACCATAAAAACATTTTTAAGCTAGTTGATAAGATTTCCTCATAGGAGAATCTATGACTAATCTAAAAGACCAAACCGACTTAACTTCGGCGGTTAAACAATTTGATAAAGATACTGACAGTTACGGAACTGTTATTGAAAAAGTTAAGCAAGATAATGGTTGGTGGGTATTAATCCAATTCGACTCAGAGAAAGAACCTAGATGGGTGCATGAAAGCAAACTTTCAAGGCTAACAGAAAATTAAATAAAGATCTTGATACAATTAATTTATAACAACCTAACAATATAACAACATAACAAATCCCTTTCTATACATACACTTTATTGGAGAAATTATGTCACTTATTTCAAAGACAACTCAGAAATTAGCTTATGAAGAGGCGTTTACCAACGCTGGAACAACTAGAGCCACCATCTATTTATTCATTAAAGAGAATGATGGAGTATCAAGACGTCAAATCGCTGAAGACACAGGAATGCTTATAAACTCAGTATGTGCCCGGGTTAAGGAGTTATTATCCAATGGATCAGTTTACGAGTCTGGGACTTCGATCTGCCCCTATACCAAGAAACAAGTGTCAGTCTTAAAAGTATCTAATAACTCTAAAAATATAAAGTCAGCGTAGGCTCCAAATGAATCAACCAACTACAAAGCCGATATATGGAAAAGTTTGTCTTAAGTGCCGCCAAGCAAAGCCAACCACATCATTCAAAAAGATAGTCTCCAACTCATCAGGATTAGTCCTTCACCGGGAACAATGCCTTCAATGTGAAGAGAACTTCAAGAACCTGAGTAAATCTCACCTTACGCCAATATCTAAATAACGTACCCGTTTGAGACACTCTCAAAACTCAAAATATATTTAGCCACTTTGTTCACCCAGCCATCACGAGTTGATAAAACATCCTATGGGTACCTAGAACCCAATAAACAGTTGTATTTCCCTGTACTTTTGTTATATTGATCAGCTCGTTGGTTCCGAGTTCAGCCCACCCCGCCAATTTTCAAATCACAAAAATTTTAAAAAAACTGGAATCGCGGAATTCGCCGTGGGTTCTAAGTACCTGATAACACACGAATTGGGTTCTTGGTTTGTCTCGTGAAACGGGACGACATTTCGTGAAATTTCCTTGGTTTGCTACTTCTATGCTACTTTTTTGCTACTTGGAATTGTGGCTGTTGGCGCTCTTGTGTGGTTCTTCTACTAGTATCTTTTCGGTGGAGTTTTTAGGCACTTTTTGACAGTTTACTTGGTGAGTACCTATACTTAAAAAGTAATTAGATGAGAATCATATAGCCAAATTCAAATGAGAAAAGATTATATTTTCAAAAAAGGGCGCGCAAAATATTATGAAAAATCTATATTCAGAAAAACTAGTTATGGAGGCATTAAATAGAAGCGGCTTTCTATTAGAGGGTAAAATTGGCAAATATTTAAGAAACTCAAGTTGGAATGTGGAACATAGCTGGCCGTTTATCGATTCGAATTCAGATAAAGAAAGAGAAATAGATTTATTAGCCACACATACTATTGTAGATCCCACCGGTGTAATGTCTCTGAGTGTAACTATCGTTGGTGAATGTAAATTAAAAAAAAATGGAATAGTAATTATGGGTAGAAACGAAAAGTTTTTTCCCAGCAGTACAAGCATCTACTACTTATCGAAAGGATATCCCGGAAGCTTGAGAATTGATAACCAAACAGTTTTTCCTGGTGATTTTTTAGAAGCGTCCAAAAATCATCCCCATTTTCTCGTTGAAAAAAGCGGTTTCCAAATTCTAGGAATTGACGGAACTGCGCCAAAGGAAATCAAAAATCTTAATTCTATTAAACAAGATCTGTTAGCTCCACTAAATAAGGCTACATTAGATTTCATTGGTCAAACCTATATCTTTGAAGAAAAAAGCATTGATAAAATGTACTGGAATTTTGTGGCTCCAATAGTAATTGTGAGTGGCCCAATCTGGTTTTATGACACTGACCTGGACGAAACTCAAACTCTCAATCAGATTGATTCCGCCGTATTGTCTTTGAACTATCGTTCAAACTACGATCCACAATCAAATGGATTGCCAATCGTAGTTCTTTCGGAAGATTCAGCAGATAGGTATTTTGATAAATTGAAAGAAATGTTGAAATCGATGATTGTTCAGGTTTCCCCACGAATAACTGAAATTAGAGAGTCTGTTTGGAGGGAAATGAGTAACGAAGATCAGCAAAGATTTACTGATAGACGTAAAAAAGAATCTTAGAATGCTGAAGTCCCCTTTTTCAAAAAACAGAAAGGACTAATTTGTCTCAAGATTTAAGAACGCTAATCTACGAGGGATTTTCCAATAATCTTCGCACGCTTCAATCAAATTCAACCATAGTCACTCATTACGAAAAACTGTGGAAATGTATGAATGGCCTATACGACGTTTCAGTTAAAGTATTAGATGCAACAGATACAGAATTAGATGAGAAAAAATTTGCAAAATTAGTAATTTTAGCAAACTGCTTATCTGATCTTTCAGCAGCTGCCCACCTACTCCAATGTGGCTATTTCCGGCCTGGCGGCACAGTGCTGAGGGCTGTAGTTGAAAATATTTCTTTAGCTGTAGCAATTCACCAAAAACCTGAAATTTATGAAAAATATAAGGCAGGTAAGTATAACGTCCCAAATGCTGTAACCGTGGCCCGCAACTTCATTGACGAGATTGGAAAAGTAAATGGCCTCCTAAGTAATTTATTTACTCATGAGCCACATAAAACTATTGGGCGAGGTATACGAACATCCAAGGGTTCGAATGAAATTATGTTAGTACCAGGGATAGACCATGAAAATGGTAGAACATTTAGCATTTTAACCAATCTTACAGCCCTTTCTGCAATAATGCTGGGAGAGTCCTTAGAGTGGTGTTTTGCCGAATACCTTGAATCATTTATGTTTTGGGAAAAAATTGACAATGACCATATAAGGACCAAACCAAACGAGCTAAAATCAATATCTCTTTCTTTATCTGAAGAACTTGAAAAACTCCTCTAGGGCGATTCCTAATTAAGTATACTATAAGACAAACCTATTTTTAACAGCATTGCTTCGTCGGTACCCCAATATCATTCAAAAATTATGGAACTTGATAACAGGCTGACCGCGAAACAAACGCCTACCTTGACACGACCTAGTAACTTGGGGCAAATTGCTATCAAAGGTGTGGGTTACGCCTGTCGTTCGCGCAAAGACTTTGTCAAACCATTCTATATGTAATGAGTAGTTCAGAAATCTAATTTCGACACTCGCTACTTGCGGACAAACGAGAACAACGAAAGGAGATGTATGACTACGTCTACACAAATCGAGTATTTCAAAAGAGAAGCAAAAAAATTATTTAAACAGGTCACGGCAGATAATCCCGAGGCCAAAGAGCGCGTATTGAAGGTGCTTAAGGATCCAAGTGACATAAGCCTTATGCGAGTTCAGCACGTTATAGCGGTCGAATCTGGTTTTCTCAAATGGGAAGACTTGATTCGAGCATCTGAACTAGAATTACGCAGGGCTGTTACCAGGAGTAAGAATCGAACGGCTACACCACTGGGAATTTTCTATCGTGGTACGGGCATAATTCCAGCGACACCCGAAAATGAGGCTAAAGCAGACATGTTTGACAGAATGTCGAGGGAAGAACAAATACGATATTGGGACGAAGATGCGCGAAGAATGGGGACATTTTATCGTTAATTTTTACTGGGCGGACGTAAGCTCCGCCCAGTTAGTTCGTTACAGACTAATGTCTCAAATTGAAACGGCTCAAATAACCTATAACTAGTTTAAATTATTTAGATATCCCAACTGCCAAATACAAGTATTTACTTTTTCCAAATCTTAAGTTATAACATAGTTATACCGATATTATAACTATCGGATGGAGTGACTAAAATGAAGACTTTAGCTTTAAGACAAATTGGTAATTCTCAAGGTATTATTTTAGAGAAAACTATTCTTGAATTAATTGGTGCTGATGAAAAAACAGCAGTGTTTGCTCTTAGAGTTGAAAAAGGAGAATTGATTTTACGTCCACTTTCTCGCGAGGAGCAAAAAGCCATGATTAAGAAGGCCGCAAAGTCTGTTTCTGAGGATCAAGCCCCTATTCTTAAGAAGTTAGCGAAATAATGACTTTGAAAGTTATTGGATACATCTATCTCGATGAAGACGATGTAAAGGATATCCATAAAGACCAAATACAACAGCACGGTGGGATGCCAGGAGTGAGAGATCCTGGTGGTCTCGCCTCTGCGGTTTCACAACCACAGCAGACATTCGGTGGAGAAGAACTATATAGTGACGCCTTTTCCAAAGCAGCTGTTCTTGGCTTTTGTATTGCTGAGGGCCAGTGTTTTGTGGATGGAAATAAAAGAGTAGGCTTAGTTGCCACATTAACTTTTCTCAAGATTAACGGTCATGAAGTACCACCCAATGAAGAGCGTTTGTACGATGCCATGATTTCTATAGCCACAAAGCAAATGGACAAAGAGGGCTTCGCAGAACTTTTAAGAGAGCTAGTCTGTGAGTTCAATGCGAAAAATGGTGAAAACATTTGACGTTCAACGACTCCGATTAGTCTCGAAAAAAGTCTAAATAAATAGACTTTTTATTAGACACGAGTCTATTTTTTTAGACCATTCCTGAAATTTCAGAAAACTTTCAATGAGTTATAAAATTACCTCTTCAATCTACTTTTGGTCCCATTTATTGCAGCTTAAATAAATAAGAAGCCAGTTTTTGGTTTCAAAAAGGAGGATAATAGAATGAGTAACAATGACACCGAGAAAAAAAATAAGTCGCAGGTTTTGTGGGTCCCAGACTATTCAGCACACTTGGACTCCATGAAGGAGTTACTACTCCGTATGCCAGTCAAAAACAAAAAATAGGCTGAAAATTATTTTTTGTTTTTAAGTAACTGGGAGCCCTCCCATTTAAACTCGCTCAATTCTTTGCTTCCTACTTTTCCACTTTTCTTCAAGCAAACCCCGCATTTAATGCGGCCCGCCCGTCGCCAATCCTTCTTCTAGCGCTTCGTGACCACTCACACCCTACATCTAAAGATGTTTAACGGTTGTAAGTGGTCACGAAGACAGAAGGAAAGGCGACGGTCGGGTTCTGATGAAGAAAGGAATCCAATATATGATACAAGGTGCACAAGGGTTTGAAGATAATAGTAAGAATGGTGTAAGGTTTGATTTAGGTAAAAATTTGTTCTTTGAAAATCGAATCGCACAAGAGTGGCTAACGACTGAAAGTGCAGCAAAGTACTTGGGAATTTCCGAAAATGCTCTAAGGATAATGGTTCACCGAGATCAAATTCGATTCCATAAATTAGGGCGTCGTCTTAGGTTTCGTACAGATGAATTGAGAACTCTTTTCATTCGGAAAGGAGTTTAAGAATGTCAATTAAGTCATACGAAGACGAAGGCAAGAAATTATATGAGGTTTATGTTAACGGTTTTGATTCTGGCGGTCGCCGTGTTCAACGACGAAAGCAAAATATCGAAACACTTAAAAAAGCCCAAAGTATTGAGTTTGAACTAAAAAGAGAGTTAGCAAAATTACGAGAGCAAGCTGTCCCCTATCGATGGGAAGAATGGCTGGAACGCTGTCTGCACAGAATGAAAGGCAGCTTCCAACCATCGACCATCATCAACTACCGCACGACTCTGAACAAATGGATGACGCCCGCTTGGAATGATCGTGAGATTCATACCATTAAGCGTGACGATGTTTATCGCACTATATTTGAAGATGTTGATTCCCGGCTGAAACCAAATACTCGAAAGTGTATTTTAAAATTCACCAAAAGAATTTTTCAACTTGCACTTGAGGAAGGTTTAATCGAACGCAATCCCTGCTTGGGGATTCGAATCAGAGTGCCCGAAGTGGAACAAAAAGTTCTTACTACGAGCGAGGCCAACATACTTCTTCACGAGGCGCGAAGGCATGACCATAGATTTTTTGAAATTTGGTCGCTAGCGTTGATGACGGGAATGAGGTCCGGCGAACTCTACGCACTGAAATGGCTCGACATCGATTTTGATGCTCGAATTATTTCAGTCAGTAGACAATGGACCTCTAAAAACGGATTCGGACCCACCAAAACTCGAAAGACTAGAGTGGTTCCAGTTTCAGAAAGCCTGCTGAGTTTTCTAAAAAGTATGAAAATCAAAGCTGGCGAAGCTGAGTTCGTTTTACCCCGAGTCCCCGAATGGGAACGCGGCGAACAGGCCCAAGTGATTAAAGAATTCTGCCTGGCCATTGGCATTACCCCGATTAAGTTTCACGATTTAAGAGCTACATTCATTACGAATCTGCTGGCTCAAGGTGAATCTTTAGCACGAGTGATGTCGATAGTCGGTCATGCGGAGCTAAGAACCACAAACGGCTATTTAAGACGCGCCGGAGTCGATGTTAAGGGCGGTACTGATAAACTTGGATATTCTGTCCCGTCGGGTCAGACTGGACAAGTTATCCAACTTCTTAAATGAGGAACCTTAAACACTATCTGACGGTTTCATTTTCTCATGGCAAAATGAAATTGCATTAGGTAGCCAATATGGTTTTTTCTATTCAAACGAAGAAACGTTTTTAAAATTTTTGATACGAAACAATTTCATCATTGATCTGCTTATTTACGACCTATAAAGTAAACTGATGAGGTCGATCGCACTGTTTCTACTATTAATTAAATTCACCACTGCCGAAGGGTTTGAACTTTTTGAGCCAACTATTGAATGCACTGTCATAAAAGTAGTGTCTACGACAACGGCCTTTGGAATTGTTGAATTTCCTAAATTGTATCAAAGTATTAATAACGATCCGCTAAAATCGGTTCTTCATATTGCCGGCAAAAAACTTCCGAAGGTAAAACCAAAAACTGTTTTCAAAACGGATAATTTTGAAAAGATTTCCATTATTACAGAAAATAATAATTTTGAGCTTCAACTTCATGGAAAACCAGTTTCTAGGAATGGCACCCTCACCTCCAACGGAAAAATATTGGCTAAAGTGACCTGTCATTAACTTCATTCAAGTACACTGTAATCATTGAAGCTATCAAAGTTTAAGTTTGAGTTTGTTTACTTAAAAAACAAATGTATACTTTGATCAAATACAATATGAATTGATTTTAATGAGAGGAGAGCACTATGAGTAATAATAGCCGAATGATGAAGGGTATGTTCCTAGGTGGTATCGCCGCATTTGCATTTGTCTTTTTGTTCGAGTTTTTGGTTCATGGTTTTTTAATGATGGGAATGTATCAAGAAACTATGAATGTTTGGCGCCCACAGAGTGAGTCCAATATGGCCATCATGATGTTAAGCCAATTCCTATTTGCACTGGCTATTGCATTTTTCTATCCTATTGTAGGACCAGATAAAGAATGCAAGAAAGCCATTCCATTTGGGATCGGCCTTGGATTAGTTATGGCTATGCCACAGATTTCTTCATACAGTTATTTACCAATTCCAATTTCGATTAGTCTATCCTGGGCTCTAGCCTCATTTTTAAAAGCATTTGGCGCCACATTTATTGTCGCTAAAATTTTTAATAAAATTGCTGGATAGTTTATTGAAGTGAAGAAAAGCAAGGCAAAACAAAAAAACTATAGCTTCAGTGGGAAAGTCTGGAAGTACAAAGGAAAGGGCGGCTGGCATTTCATAACCGTTCCGAAAAGCATTTCGAAGCAAATTCGCAAAAACCATGGTTTAGATGAGGAAGGCTGGGGACGACTAAAAGCCTTGGCTAATATAGGACAAGCTAAATGGGAGACGGCCATTTGGTATGATTCTAAATTTAATGCGTATTTACTTCCTTTGAAATCTTTGGTTCGCAGATCTGAAAAAATCGAAGAAGCTACGACTATAAAAGTTGTTTTAGCTTTTGAAGATACTTCTATTCATGGATGGATAAATCGCAAAAGATAGCTATTTCATGCTACTCGTAACTGTGTGATTTGAATGATTTCGCGGGTTTAGGATCGAAAAAATCCACCCCGCCAATTTTTACCCGAGACGAAAAGTTTCGGTTCTCTAGTTCTCTACATTCCATCTTATATAAGTTCAAAAAGTTTTAAAAAGACAGGCACTTAAACTCGATCTAACTATTCCAATGAGCCCAAAGACTATTTATTAGACGGTTTTCGCTTAAAAAAAGTGTTTTGCATTTGGTCGGCCTTAATCTGGAAATAGATTGGTTCTCCAGGGCTAATTATGCCGCTGAGTACGTCAGTTTTTGCAATTTGAAATTTTTGGCCCTGGCAAAACACTGTGAGCTTTTCGTTTTTTACGGCCTTAACGATTCCAGTAAAATAGAAATTTTCCATTAAGGCGGCGTGATTTATTTGTGAAAATAAACTAATCAAAAGTACGACAACGATTAAACTTTTCATTTTACATTTCCTTCTTCTTTGGGAATCACTTGAAGTGAAGGAGAGACTATTGTTTTCATTGTGCAGTTCATTGCACTGCCAGGCATATTTGCACAGTTATCAATATTGACTGTATCGCACTTGTCGTTAACAGCCGCTGAACAAAGAACGCCAGAATCAGCTTTAATCCAGGTATCAATACCGGGAGGATACTTACTCATGATTGTTCTCCAATCTGAAACGTTTCTAAGTTTATCTTTGTGAATGAAGTAGCAGGAAACTTTTCCCTGGCAGTAATTAGTCATATTACATTTGGGAAAAAAATTTATTTCTTCAAGCTTGGCGCCCCCAAAACCAGAGCAGCCGCGAGCCTCAAAATTCGGATCACCTACCCACATTACTTCTGAATAGGAAAATAGACTAATATATAAAACTGCGAAAAAACTTACGATAGACTTCATAGATATATAGTAACCTGAAAATAATACGAAATCCGTAAATTTTTTGCGAACTGAACCTGGCGGTCTAGACTTTCACTTACAAAATCACCCGGTTTTTGGTCGTGGAAAAACTAATACTGTGGTTTTCTATTCCACACTCGAAGCATAACCAAACAATTCTCTCTTCAAAAATTCACACTAGTCTGTAGCCAACGCCAGGCTCTGTAATTATATGCTTGGGGTCTGACGGATTGACTTCAATCTTTTTCCTGAGCTGGTTAATATATATTCTCAGATAATGACTTTGATCCTCAGAAGAGCTTCCCCAAACTTGTTTTAACAATTGTGCTTGAGGAATAACTTTTCCGTGATCCCGCGCGAGTCTAGAAAGGACTTCATATTCTGTAGTCGTTAACTTTATTTCTTTGCCAGCAACAGAAACTTTTTTTTGAGACAAGTCCACTTCAAGTTCATCGGATTTAAAAATCGGAGTGGCCTCGATCAATCCCAAATTTCTTAGCGCCACTCGCACTCGAGCCAGAAGTTCCTTTGAGCCAAATGGTTTAGTCAGATAATCATCGGCCCCAGCATCAAGAAGGTTCACTTTAGTCTGCTCATCATCTGTCACAGTTAATATAATAACTGGAACTCGGGTCCACTTTCTAAGTTCTTTCAAAACATCCAGGCCATTCATGTCTGGCAAACCTAAATCAAGCAATACTAAATGTGGATGAAACTCAGAGGCTTGAGAAACTCCTGACTTTCCATCGATCGCTTCACAAATCTTATACCCACTGGATTCTAAACTCATCCTCACAACATTTCGTATTGCTTTCTCGTCATCAATTAGAAGAATTCGTATCTCTTCGCTCATGCTTGATACTCTCCTGGCACTTTAGGTTGAGCTTCTAGAGGCAATTCAATAACAAAACAGGCTCCATGCGGTTGCACACTACGTATACTTACTTGTCCTTTATGAAGCTCGATAATACTTTTTACAATCGATAATCCTAGACCCGTGCCACCAGTAGGACTTCCTGGAACTCGGTAAAACTTATCAAACACTTTGCTCATCGATTCTTCGGGAATTCCTGGTCCACCGTCTTCGATTTCAATAACAAAATGTGTGTCTGTCCGTTTCTGAGTAATTTTTATTTCCGTTCCAAGCGGAGTATACATAGTTGCATTAAGAATGATATTGGCGATCGCATGCTCCATAAGTCGATAATCCATTTTAACCAGATGAATATCTTCTAAGAAATCAATTTTAAGCCGATAGCCAGTCAAAGGCTTTTCAAGCTTCTTCACCACAACACTCAACAAGTCATTAAAATCGTGCCACTCTAGTTTCAACGATAACACACCAGAATTAAGGCGACTCATATCTAGCAAATTTTCAATAACACGATTCAAACGATCGGCGGCACCATGCAGCCCATGAGCCACATCCTTTACATACTTTGGATCAATTATAGCGGCGTCGATTTCCAAAGCTGATGCCGCGCCTAAAATCGCAGTCAACGGAGTCCTCATTTCATGGGATATTGAATTCAGCAGAGTTTGATGTAGTTCTTCGGAGTCTTTCATTCTTTGCGCTTCTGCCAGTCTCTTAGTTAAGAAATGCCTCTCTATGGAAACTCCCAACTGACGTACAATAGAAAGAAGTAAACTTTCTTTTTCAAGATCTAGCTTTCGCGCTTTTCTAATCGGTTGAAATACAAAAACACCAACTGTTTCGGTGGCCCCTTTCAGGGGGATAAATAAAGCTCTGGACTGTGACAGCGTATCCGTCGACCATCCTGCTGACTTTTTGTTTTCAAAACACCATTGAGCCACCGCTTGATCTTTTTCATTGAGTCTGACCGAAAATATTCGGGCATCATCAAACTCTAATTTACCACGAGTACTTCGCAATAGCACACCACACGTGGCATCAAGCAATGTTCCAACTCGACTCGTCACCTTACTTAGTAAATCAGACTTCTCTTCGGAGTTGGCAATATCATGTAAAACTTCATAGAGGACATTTGTTCGTTCTTCTCGCTCTCGTATAACCTTTTCATGAAATCGAATACGGTTTGTCAAAAATCCTGTAATCAAGGCCACAACAAAAAATGCAATACACATAAGAAAATCTTCTGTGTTGCTAATTGTAAGAGTCATTTTAGGAGGGATAAAAAAATAGTTCCAGATAAGTGCGCTCATAACGGCTGAAGCAAAGACGACACCTATCGATCCAAACATTCCGACAATAATAACAGCTAAAAGAAATAAAAACGCGACAGCTCGATATCCAATAAAACTTTCAATTACTCCTCCCATAACACTAATGGAAAGCAGTATACAGATCATATACCAGTATTTAATAAATCCTGTTTTTGAGCGATAATAAGACATCTCATCAATTAAACTAGGACGCATCAATGATTGCCCCGTTTGTCGAATTATATGAACATCCACCTCTAGACTTTTGCCAACAAGGCTGTCTAAAAGACTTCCGCCCTCAATTATATCTCTGAACCACCGCCGTGTCGGGCGTCCCACAACGACCTGGGTAACATTCTTAACTCTGCAGACTCGTCGGACCGCAGTGGGAATATCCACGTCGGTAGTTGTAATCACTTCCGCTTTTAATTCTCTTGCAAGATTAAGATTTTTTACCAGCTGTCCCTGATCAATATCATTCAGTGTAATTCCAGTATCTACATGCAATGCTACCCAAGGAGCTTCCAAGTTATACGCTAATCGTCGCGTGGCTCGAATTAGTTTTTCCGAATAAGGACTATGGCTGATGGCAACTAAAAGTCGTTCATTCGTCTGCCAAGGATTCCCTTCGGCTCTAACACTATTAAATTTTTGCAGATCTTGATCGACTCGTTCAGCCGTCATTCTCAGAGCAATCTCACGAAGGGCAGTTAACTTATCCTCTTTAAAAAAATTGGATGCCGCCCGATCGGCTTTTTCACCCAAATAGACCTTTCCCTCTTTTAATCTCTTGAGCAGCTCCGATGGTGCAATATCCACAAGCTCCAATTGATTGGCTCTTTCTAAAATACTATCGGGAACTGTTTCACGAATGGGAATACCTGTAATGGCCTCTACTGAATCCTTACGACTTTCTAAATGTTGCACATTGAATGCAGTATAAACATCAATCCCAGCATCTAGTATCTCGAGCACATCTTGGTATCTTTTTCCATGTCGCGAGCCGGGAACATTAGAGTGCGCTAGTTCATCGATAATAACCAATTCAGGATTGCGCCGCAGAACCGCTTCAAGATCCAGTTCTTCAAGTTCAGACCCTCGATAATCGATTTTTCTTTTCGTCAGAAATGGAATTCCGTCTGTCAGTGCTACGGTTTCTGCTCGCCCGTGTGTTTCTACTACACCAACAACAACGTCGACGCCTTCATTGAGTTTTTGATGGGCCGCACGTAGCATCGCATAGGTTTTCCCTACTCCCGCCGACATGCCTAAAAAGATACGCAAATATCCTTTGCCTTCACTTTTCTGTTGTTCCTCCAGTGCACTCAAAAGTGCATCTGGATCTGGTCGGTTATCAAAATTCAATAGAATCCCCCGAAATTATATTCACATTATCTTATTGTGTTTCACTAGGCGACGAATTTGTAGAGGTTGCCGGTGTCGTTTCGGCAACGGGAGCCAAAACTGGCGCTGACTCGATACCCTGCGCTTTATCCAAAGCGACATTGAGCGCGAGTACGTTCACGGTAGGTTCTCCAAATATACCTAGCTGCCTGGGCTCAGACGCATCGTTAACTAACTTCTGCACCTGTTCAGCACTTAGATTTCTGGCCTTCACCACCCTGTTCAATTGGTATTGAGCTGCCTCTGGACTGATGTGTGGATCAAGTCCACTGGCTGAAGCAAATAACAAATCTTGAGGCGGCTCCATCGTTTGGTCAGCATGTGCCAATTTTAATTTGGCTCGTCGAGCCTCAACAGCTTCTTTAAGGGCTTGGCTTGACTGACTTTGGTTAGAGCCTCCCGAAGGAAGTGGATTGTAGCTAATGGCTGATGGTCTTGGCCAAAAGTATTCTGGCTTTTCAAAATTTTGAGCTATTTTTGCTGACCCAATGACTTGACCACCACGAGTGATAAATTCCCCACTGGATTGACTTGGAAAAATCAATTGAGTCACTCCCGTCATTGCAAAGGGGTAAATCAAACCCAGTAAAAGAGTCATAAAAATTTTAAAACGAATTGCAGGCATAATGTACTTCATAAAAACTCCATACTATAAAAATAGTCTAACTAAACTAAACCGACTGACGTAATTACAATATCAATTAACTTTATACCGATAAATGGAATGACAATTCCACCCACACCATAAATCAAAAGGTTTCTCTTCAACACGGCGGATGCTCCTTGTGCGACATAAGGGACCCCTCTTAGTGCGAGTGGAATCAATGCCACAATAACTAACGCATTGAAAATGACTGCACTTAAAATTGCACTTTGCGGCGACACTAGCTTCATCACATTCAACACTGCCAATGGTCCTTCTTTAGTACCCTGAACTAGGTATAGCGTACTAAATAAAGCCGGAAGAATCGCAAAATATTTTGCGACGTCATTCGCTATACTAAATGTTGTTAAAGAGCCTCGGGTCATTAGTAATTGTTTTCCGATCTCGACAATTTCAATTAATTTAGTGGGGTTACTATCAAGGTCCACCATGTTGCCGGCTTCTCGAGCCGCCTGAGTTCCCGTGTTCATGGCCACGCCCACATCCGCTTGCGCCAATGCCGGGGCATCGTTAGTTCCATCACCTGTCATCGCCACAAGATGTCCCATGGCTTGCTCTTCGCGAATTCTTTTTAATTTGGCTTCAGGAGTCGCTTGGGCCATAAAATCATCAACGCCGGCCTCGGCCGCAATAGCCGCCGCCGTCAGTGGATTATCACCTGTGATCATTACAGTTCTAATACCCATTTTCCTGAGTTCTGCGAAACGCTCTTTAATACCGCCTTTAACTATGTCTTTTAGTTGAACGACGCCTAAGATTTCTTTTCCATCAACGACCACAAGAGGTGTTCCTCCTTTTTTAGCAACGCTGTCGACAACCGCGTCTAAATCTTGGGGAATAGTGCCACCCAATTTCTTAGCATAATCTTTGATGGAATCTCCGGCGCCTTTGCGAATACTTTTGGGCCCAGTTGCACCTTGAAAATCAATTCCGCTCATTCTTGTATTGGCAGAAAAAGGAATAAACTGAGCTTGCGTTGGCTGAACGCCTTCGGCTCTCATAGAAAATTTTTCTTTTGCTAAAACAACAATCGAGCGACCTTCTGCCGTCTCATCCGCAAGAGATGCTAACTGTGCGGCTTCTGCTAGTCGTTCCGGTGAAACGCCTTTTACTGGCAAGAACGCGGTAGCCATACGATTTCCTAAAGTGATTGTTCCTGTTTTATCTAAAAGTAGAACATCAATGTCACCCGCCGCTTCGACCGAACGACCGCTAGTTGCAATAACGTTTCGTCTAATAAGACGATCCATTCCGCTGATACCAATGGCACTTAAAAGGCCACCGATAGTAGTAGGTATCAAACACACCAAAAGTGCAATCAATACAGGAACCGTCACGATCGAACCTAAATTTTGATTTGCAGCGGCCGCACTATAGTCAGCAAAAGGCTTCAAAGTCATGACCGCAAGAACAAAGATAATTGTTAAACCAGCAAGAACAATGCTGAGTGCAATTTCGTTCGGAGTTTTTTGCCTTTTTGCACCTTCAACCAATGCGATCATTCTATCAAGAAAGCTATTCCCGGCTTCGGCAGTAATACGTACAAGAATGCGATCACTAATGACTCGAGTTCCGCCGGTCACTGCGCTTCGATCCCCACCGGATTCTCTAATCACCGGTGCTGATTCACCTGTAATTGCTGATTCATCAACACTGGCAATACCTTCGATGACTTCACCATCTCCGGGAACAATGTCGCCAGCTTCGCACACAACCACATTGCCTTTTTTAAGACTCGCAGCACTGACTTTAGATTCTTTTTTTCCTTCCCATAATCGAGCTACCGTTTGAGTGCGGGTTTTCTTTAGACTCTCGGCCTGAGCTTTACCCCGCCCTTCAGCGATAGCTTCAGCAAAGTTGGCAAAGAGAACTGTGAACCAAAGCCAAATCGCAATTTGCAATTCAAATAACTTTGATCCCTCACCAATATTAAAAACGACATACACAGTAGTCATCACGGCACCAATTAAGGTGACAAACATGACTGGATTTTTCATTTGAATTCGTGGATCTAACTTTAAAATAGATTCCTTAAGAGCTGGAACTACGAGTTTTGTATCCAATAATGGATTTTGATTAGTTTCTGACATTTTCATCACCTCTTAAAAAGTTTGACCTTTGATCATCATTAGATGCTCAACGATTGGTCCCAATGAAAGACCTGGTAAGAATGTTAAAGCACCAACAATTAAAATTACGCCCACTAGAAGAATCGCGAAAAGCCCAGTATCAGTTTCAAACGTTCCCGCAGAGGGAGGAGAATACTTTTTCTGCGCTAAACTTCCGGCAACAGCAAGTATGGGTATGATGATCGCGAATCGGCCAATAAACATCGCAATAGCAAGCATCAAATTATAATATAGAGTATTGGCATTTAAGCCGGCAAAGGCGCTACCGTTATTTGCCGCCGCTGAAGTAAACGCATAAAGCATTTCAGAAAATCCATGTGGACCCTTGTTAGCAAGACTAGATAAGGCCGCTGCATTTACCGCTGATATTCCCGTGCCAACTAAGATGGCCGCACACGGAGCCAGAATAGCCAATATCACCATAGTCATTTCTCGAGCTTCGATTTTTTTACCCATATACTCGGGCGTACGCCCTACCATAAGTCCCGCAATAAATACGGTAAGAAGGACAAACAAAAGCATTCCATAAAAGCCCGCGCCCACGCCTCCAAAAATAATTTCACCCAGCATCATATTTACCATAGCGATTCCGCCAGAAAGCGGTGACAATGACGAGTGCATGGCATTCACTGCCCCACACGAAGCCGATGTTGTAATCGTCGAGAAAAAGACGCTATTAAACACACCAAATCTAGCTTCTTTTCCTTCCATTATTCCAGACTGATTAAACACAGGATTTGTTGTATATTCAGATGCTAAAGAAAGCGCCGTAAATCCAATAAACAACGCCAACATAGTTCCAAAAATAACCCAACCATGCTTGCGAGATTTGGTCATGACCCCGTACATATATGTCAAAGCTGCCCCAATAGAAAAGATGGAAAGCATTTGAATAAAGTTTGAAAGCGCTGACCAATTTTCAAATGGATGGCTGGCATTCGAATTGAAAAAACCACCACCATTGGTTCCTAACATTTTAATGGCTACTTGCGAGGCCGCGGGTCCCAGGGGAATTGTTTGCTTCAAACCTTCTAATGTAATGACATCAACAAACGGAGCGAACGTTTGCACCACACCTTGACCTACCAAAAAAATTGTAAAGATCACACAAATTGGAAGCAAAATGTAAATCGTTGCCCGGGTTGTATCGACCCAAAAATTTCCAATCGTAGCAGACGATTTTCTTGCAATACCACGAATCAGCGCCACAGCGACAGCAATACCACACGCTGCGCTCAAAAAATTTTGCACCGCCAGAGCCGCCATTTGAGTTAGATTACTCATGGTCACTTCACCCGAGTACCCCTGCCAGTTAGTATTTGTGATAAAGCTAACTGCAGTATTCAAGGCTGAATGCCATGATACATTTGGAAGCCCCTGTGGATTCAATGGTAACCAGGCTTGAGTCATCTGGAATAACATAACGACTAAAATGGCAAGAATGTGGAAGACCAAAAAAGCCGTAGCATATCCCTTCCAGTTCATCTCTTCTTTGGGATTAATTCCTGAAAACTTGTAGGTTAAGGTTTCAAGCCAACCTAAAATCTTATGAGCCCAGGTTTTTTCTCCTTCGAAAACTTTGGCCATATATCGGCCTAATGGAGGAGTAATTCCGATCAGCAAGACCACATATAAAATAAATTGAATATAATCTACAACTCTCATATCTACCTCTAAAACTTCTCTGGGTTAAAAAGTGCGTAAGTTAGATAAACCAGAACCACACTTCCGATTATCCCTGCGATTACAAAATCCATAAAATCCTCCGAGTAAAATCCTCTATTTGTTCAAAGTACATTTAATCAGCGTAAAAAAGATGTAAAAATCTCTCATTGGAACAAACAAACAATTAAAATGTGTATAAAAATGCGGCGGCATAGGAGTTCTGCTGGTCGGTGCTGCCACCCGCCTTATCTTTGAAGAATAAATTAGAATCTGATTTATCAGACCGCATTTCAATTCTGGCTTCTAGACCATCGCCTAAGTTGAAGTTGTTAGATAACGTCCACGACGAAATCTTTTGTTTTGTTCCCGGCGATGAAAGCCCGCCCGCAATTGCAAACCCACTGTCTGAATCATCAAAAATTTCATACCTGGGGCTTATTGTGTAAATACCGTTAACTGCAAATTTTAGATAGAAAGCAAGTCCACTCCATTTTGCCTCACCAGTCGTAGGAATATCTTTTTGCATTCCAGCTACGTAGTCAGCAGCCAAAGACAATGTAGGACTTACTGTGTAGGAAAGATTTACTTCATGAACCTCGCGTCGACTCTTATCTGCAGACTCGCCGCCACCGAGGTAGTTGTAGTTAGCAATCAAGTCTTGAACTCCCGTATAATTTAAGTTTAAGCCAACTGTTGTAGATTGATTTTGCTCTTGCGATATTCTGCCATCCCAAGCATTCAACAGATAAATAGTAGTCGAAAATTTATCTGGGACCACGGCGTAAGCGCCGCTAATCCCCTCATGCCAAAATGGAATACCGTAGTTAAAAGTGTAACTTCTTGAGTACTGCCAATTATCTTTAGCTTTAGTAACTTCAAAACCCATATGAGTATAGAACTTGCCGGCCATTATTATAAGACGATCGCTAGCGGAATATGCAACGGTAGCTTGAGTTAAATTGCGTGTTGGCTCGTTAGCCGCAGTGTTCGTTGGATTTTGTCCACTGCCAGAACCTGTGACCGACTGAGAACCCCCACCACTGAGTTGATCAACCATTTCACCAACAGAAAAGTCAGCCCGAAACGAAACCTTACCTGATTTTTTCTTGAGAGAAATTTCCGCCATATTTAATGTCATCTGATTAACATGACGGTCAAAGTATCTTCCATCCACGACTTCTGGACCTGTCGGATTTCCAAAGTTATGCCCCTGAGGACTTCCCTGATAATAAAAATCAAAATAGCCGTTCAATTCAACTCCTGAATTCGAAGGCACTACTTTGTTTTCTTCGGCTCTAACATGACAAAAAGCAAACGTGGTCACAATGCCAATTACAACCTTCGATAAAAAGTCATTTCTGTTTTTCATTTTAAATCCTTTCCAATTATTTTTAGCGGTCTAAAACAAAATGCATTTTTAAAGCGTAAAAAAGATATAAAAAAACTGTTTTTTACATGTTTTTTATGCTTCGAGCGTTAGCTTTAGTGATTGGAAATTAAGTTCGTGGAGTCGAAATAGGAATATACGGGCCTTACCCATCTTCAAAAGAAAGACGTTTTACAGCGTCTGAGCGACGGTGCCAGGCTTATCTTGAACATCAATTTTTAGAAATAATTCGGCATAAAAAAGAAAACGATCCGCCTTTTCATTTTTTTGAGACAGTCGATGAAGTGTTTGGATAAAATGTTTTTGCGCCTCAACGGCCATTTCAAACGAAGTTTGATCCAAGCCTATGATAAAGGAATGCGCGGTTTGGTCGGGAGCTATCATTCCCCCGTTCGCTTCAATAAGACGTCCCAAATGGGTTGCGAAGTCAGTCATAATCGGTACTATGCGAGCATGTTCCCGTATAACTATTTTTTCATCCACCGCCACCAGTAGGCCGTCCGTTTCTCTTACGTAGCCTTCCTGTTTAAACTCCTCAAAGATTCCGACAACCTCATTGGATTCAATTCCCAGTTTTGCGGCCATTCGAATAACGGTTTCAAGTCGGTCAATTTTTCGGATAAGGCCATAAACCATAAAATGTGCTAGAGTTTTTATATATAAGTCGCGAGTCGAATTTGGAACGAATTTGGCTTTATTATAGCGCTGCTGAATAAACTTCTGGGCATCAGCACGCAGGTTTTCATCATCTGAACTTTTAAGTGTTATTAGACTTTCAACGTAAATAATTTCATCTTCTAGTAAACCGATCTTGCGAAAAACCTCGCGTCCTTTGGCCACGCTCAACGCTTTTTTTCCGCGCAAAACATCGGATAGAAAACCCGGTGATACGTCTAAATCGCGAGAGTATGCTCGCAGAGAATAACTATGATTGCTATTTGAGCGTTCTAGAAAATCAGCGTTTAGTAAAATGCGGTAATCCAAAAAGTCATAAACGTTTTCTATTTTTTTATTCATCACAACCCTATTTATATCTATTAGGATTGACCGCCGGAATTTTCAAGAAAGAGTTTTGCAAATTCAGTTTCTTTTGCGATTCAATACTTAGACGGTAGGGAAAAAATCCTTTTTTACGCCCTTCGTCTAATAGGTAGTCATAAAATTCCAAGGCCCGCTGAGTATCAACTTTATTTTTCTGATTAAATAAAATGGGAATCGTTGAATCAAAACACAAGTCATCCACGGTGGTAAGAGTAATCAGTGAATTAACATCAAATTTCTTAGCACTTTCACGAATGAACTGAACGTAAGACGTAACTATTTCCCCTTTCATCTCAACTAAGGGGGCATACCAGATCAAACCGCAGTCATCTCGGTTTGGATTTAATTCTGTTTGATTGACCAATTCTTTGTTTTCGTTTTTCCAGTATGCCAGCTTTAACGCGACATTGTTCGGCGTTCCCAGTAAGACATCAAATGCCTGGGACATGGCCTTTATTCCCTTGCCGAGAGATGGTTTACCGATGACTTCCAGCACACGGGCCAAAATCAAAAAGAGTTTCTGATTGCTAGAATTAAAAAAAATGCTTCGTTTCTTAAAATTTCGAAAGTTGTCTTTGACTTGAGCTTTAGCGGCCTTAACAATCTTCTTTTCTCCGTAGAGCATGCCCACAATAAGCCACGGCGGTATTTGATACTCTTTTGCATACCTTTTAGTTTCTTCATCACTAAGAGAAGCACCCGATTTAATTTTATCTAAGGGATAATCTAAAACCATACTTAGGCAGCGCTCAGTATTAATAAGATTAATGCCACCCACCAATGAACCGAGCTCCCGTTTACTCAGCTTTATGGCTTCCACGGCCCCAGCTAAATCCGTTTCGCTTTTCAATTGAAAATAAAACATTTCGACGTATTTTTGCTTTGCCGCTAGTCGGATCGTAATTTCAGTTACGATGCCGATCCCTGACTGTGTAAAAAGGCCGTCGTAGTAGGGACCTAATCCATATTTAAAAAGTTTGTCTAATTTGGGTAATCCCAAAATTTTAAAAGGACGCTGATAGAGCTCTCCATTTTGCATTAGAGCCGTCAACGATATCACGGCGCCAAAATGATCGGCATGGGGAGTGATCCCATAACCGCGCTCCACCGCATTTCCCAAAACACTGGCATTGGGGCCACCGCCGTGCACGGGTGCAATCCATTGATCCCCATTCTCTTTCAAAAAGCGAGCAAGCTCTCCGTAGGATACACCCGGCTCAACCGTTATTGTTCCGTGATACGCATCAAAGTCCTTTATTCTGTTGCAAAGACTCAGATCGATACTGAAATCACCATCCGCGCTGGGAGCATGACATCCATAACCCCAGTTGTTCCCGCGTGAGTACACGGAAATATGCGGATGTAAGTCTCTAATAGTCTTAAATTCTTTAATCAATTCACCAATCGAATGTGGACGAAAGACACCGCCCGAGCGGTAGTTAATTCCTAAAGTAGTTTTTATAGAATGATTTTCTGATTCGTAAATATAAGCCTCACTGTCCCTAGTTTGCTTTCAAAATAAAAGAGTATTTAACGTTATCGAAAATGAAAAGACATGATTGCAAAACTCGGGGAATTTACAGTAAAACTGTTTTCCAGTGTTCTCTGCGTGCTTTCAAAATACTTTGAATACAAAGACAAGGTAGCGACACAGGAGGTGAACGTGTATATCAAGCTGACATTAATAATATTCGCAGCGCCAAAAAAACTCTAAAAAATGAAAAGGAAAGCTATTTCTTCCGCTTCTTCTTACGTCTCGGCTGCATCAGACTTTCTTCAAACTCAATCAATTCCTGAAAGTTCATTTCCTTTTTGGGAGGAACGGCAATGATCGTTTTGTATTCCGTTTTACTGACATTGAATACGACGATCTCTTTCATAATTAGTTTTTCTATTTCTTCCAAAAGTGGTTTTTCTTCTTTACTGCAGAAAGAAACGGCAATGCCTTTATTCATTCCTCGTCCTGTACGACCGATGCGGTGAACATAGTTTTCTGGTTTTTCGGGAAGATCGTAATTAATTACGTGAGTCACATCATTGATATCAATACCGCGAGCACTGATATCCGTGGCAATCAATATACGACTTTCATTGGCGCGGAATTTCTTCATCACGTCGCTTCGGTCCTGTTGTTCTTTATCACCATGAATGGTTAATGCGCTGATGTTAACTTTAGCTAAGGCATTAGCCACACGTTCTGCACGCACGCGCGTACGTACAAATATCACAAATTTTCCGTTTGGGTTTTGCTGCAAATATTCTGCAAGAAAAAAACGTTTATCATCGGTTTCAACAAACATCACAAAATGAGTTATGTTTTTTGAAATTGGATCTTCAGGCGCGATTTGAATACGTATCGCGTTTGAATTCACCTGCGAGTACGCCAGTTTTTTAATTTCAGGATTGATCGTCGCTGAAAAAAAC
Organism: uncultured Bdellovibrio sp.; assembly: GCA_964498705.1. Taxonomy (GTDB): domain Bacteria; phylum Bdellovibrionota; class Bdellovibrionia; order Bdellovibrionales; family Bdellovibrionaceae; genus UBA2316. The sequence goes on from CAZCHT010000063.1 coordinate 24,634, forward strand.
AAGGTTTGATGGCGTTGCACCAGTTTACGTTTAATAATTTCAACTTCATCGATAAAACCTAAATCCAGCATACGATCGGCTTCATCCAACACCAAGGTATTCACATTATACAGATCCAGATGCCCATGATGAATCAAATCAGACATGCGGCCCGGGGTGGCTATCACAATATCAAGACCGTCTTGCAGTTTTTCAATTTGACGATCATGTTCAACGCCGCCGTACACAGCAAAGGCTTTTACTTTAGTGTGTTTACATAACATATTAAAAACTTCACCGATTTGTTGGGCTAATTCGCGCGTAGGCACCATCACCAAACATTTAACGCCGTTCGAACGCTTACTGGTTTTTTGCACATGAATGGCATTAATAATCGGAATCGCAAATGCGGCCGTTTTACCAGTCCCCGTCTGGGCGATCGCTAATACGTCTTCACCCTTCATAATCGATGGAATGGCTTTAAATTGAATATCAGTGGTACGGAAAAATCCATTGTCGGTAAGATTACGCAAAAGATCGTCAGATAGAAAAAACTTATCAAATTTCAAAAGGGCCTCGCATTCGCAGCTTGTATGGGTCCCAAGTCCATACCAGAAAGGCCGTTTTTTTGAAAGAAGATAGATAAGAACTGTTGTGGTCGTCGCCCACTTCCGCTTATAGTAAAACTATAAGCATGGAACCACCACCTAAAATCACCTACCCAAGAATTAATTTCACAGGGAAAATCCATTTAATCACCTGCGATCAAGAGCTCGCGGAGGTAATTCCTGGTCTGAACTCGGCTCAGATTCTGGGATTCGACACAGAAACCAGAGCTAGCTTCAAGGTTGGTGAAGTTTACAAAGTCGCACTTCTTCAGCTGGCTACTGAAACCGATGCCTATCTAATTCGACTCCATGGAATACGCAACTTTGAAGCCATTACACATATTTTAGAAAATCCACACGTTCGTAAAGTCGGCGTCGCTATTCGAGATGATTTAAAAACTCTTCAAAAGTCATTTAAGTTCGTTCCTGAAAATTTTATTGAGCTTCAAACTGTGGCTAAAGAAAAAGGTCTCAAGAACATGGGACTGCG
>CAZCHT010000064.1:0-25602 GCA_964498705.1 uncultured Bdellovibrio sp.
CGTTTATTTTACCAGTAAACAGAATCGTGGTGAGCGCGGAACATAAGGGTTGGTGTTGATTTGTTAATAAAGGGGCCCTAACCCGCCGGGGAATACTTAGGAGAGGAAGGTGAAACAGCTTTTAAACTCCCTAGCCCTAAGACTCTATTAGCAGCGACACTATTTTTAGTTTCAACTCAAGCGATGGCAACCGGGCTTGGCGCACCCACATTAGGCAAAGCCGTTACTTACAAAGAAAAAGAAACAGAACTTGAAGGATATATGGCGGAAACGCCGATAAAAAAGAGAAAAGTGCCAGGCTTCATCATCGTTCACGATTGGATGGGCTTATCAGAAGAAAACAAACAAGAGGCTGAAAAATTAGCAGACAATGGCGCCGTCGCATTGGCTGTCGATATTTACGGAAAAGGCGTACGTCCAAAAAATGGAGAGGAAGCTGGCAAAACCGCGGGTATCTACAAAAAAGATCGCGCACTATTACGTGAACGTATCAAAGCTGGCTACAATCTATTGTTAGCGAACAAGAAAGTAGATCCAAAGAAAATCGTAGTCTTGGGTTATTGCTTTGGCGGCATGACGGCATTGGACCTGGCTCGCACAGGTACCGACCTAGCTGGTGTAGTGTCGTTTCATGGAAATCTGGATTCAGTAGATCCTAAAGAAGCAAAAAACATCAAAGCTAAGGTGCTCGTGTTACACGGTGCTATCGATCCTTACGTTCCAGCGGCCCAAGTCGATGCCTTCCAAAAAGAAATGGATGAAGCGAAAGTGGATTACCAATTAGTTAAGTTCAGCGGCGCTGTTCACGCGTTCACAAATAAAAATGCAGGCACAGATATTTCAAAAGGCGCTGCCTACAATGCAACAGCGGATGCTCGCTCTAGGAAAATGTTTGATTCTTTCGTAGCTGAAGTTTTGGCTCTTTAGAATTTACTTTGTAGCCCGTTTAATCGATTGAATAACTTGATCTAAGGTACTTAGAAATCGCGAACGGGCTTTTTTGTCCATCGGTGCCGGGCCGCCCCTCATCTCCCCCATATGGCGAAGATTTTCCATCAATTCCCGACCAGCGACGGCGCTGCCAATATTATCTTCAGTGAACTCTTCACCTTTGGTTCCGATGACTCGAACAAATTTTTTAACACATCGGTCGGCCAATAGAATATCGGCAGTGATGACAATATCATTTGCTTGCGACTGTTCCACGATCCAATCGTCAGCCGCATCAAAACTACCGCTGACAACTTTCATTTCAATCAGCGAACTCATAGGAACATTCATCCACTGATTGGCCACAATTAGAACTTCCAGCTTATATCGCTCGGCGACCCGGTAAACTTCATCTTTCACAGGACACGCATCGGCATCGACAAATATCTTCATCAGTTAGTCGCCCAGATCAAAAAGCACGACTTCATTCGGACCAGGAAGATGCTCTTTATCCAGCTTATCTTCAGAATAGCTTTCAAATTCCTCTAAGGTATAGATACCCTCGACAATAAATCGTTTGATATCAATCGACTTAAGCGACGGATCTAGGTCCCTAATTTTTTCGGTAAATAACTCCCTGGCTTCTTTGGACGATTGCGCCCAAACCGAAGCATGCCCCTCGAGACCATCATTGCTCGCAATGCTAAAAGCCACCACAAAGATCGGATTTTTTTCTTTTTTGTTCATACCCAATCTTACCCAATACCCCAAAAGGTGCCAGGTCCGATAAATTCCGACACCCCGTATACAAGGCGCCATATATGACAACTTGGTGCCAGGCCCTTCTTTGCATAATGCCTCAGCATGCCTAGAACCAAAGTTATTCTACAACCAGATTTTCCTTATAATATATCGGCTCGCTGTATAAATCAGGAGTGGTTCAACTTGCCGATGGAACGGGTGTGGGAAATCATGTGCGAGGAATTGCTCTACACTATTAAAGATAAAAATTTATTGATCCACTCGTTTGTATTGATGAGCAATCACTTCCATATGCTGGCCTCGACACCCGATTCTAATATCAGCCACTGCATGCATCAGTTTATGCACCGATCAAGTCTCAGACTCACTCGTGAGGGCAACCGCATCAACGAAACCTACGCCGGTCGACACTATAAATGCATTCTGCAGCATCCAAACTACTTCCTCAACGCCTATAAATACAATTATCGGAATCCTGTCGCCGCCGGAATTTGTGAGCGCGTAGAGGATTATAAGTTCAGCACACTTCATTCAAAACTTGGACTTTCGAGCATTCTCTTTCCGATGGCCGAGGACACGACCCTCGAGAGTAGTCCGATACTCACGTTAAAATGGCTGAACACACCAATTGCTCCTGAAAAGAGCGCCGCAGTAAAATTTGGTCTACGGCATCAATACTTCAAATCAAAGATAGAAAGACGAACAGGCCAGCCTCTTATTTCAAAAAACGATTTAGTTTAAAAACAAAAAAGCGCTTAAAAAGGCGTTAATTTTTATTTTTTGGCATTTTTAGGACCTGGCACCTTTTTAGTGATGGGCTAGCCAGGCTTTTCTTTGGTCTTCGGATTGGAATAGGGTTCGGTAACGCTTTGGAAATTGTTTCATAATTTCTATGCGTTCTTTGTTCGCGATCAAGCCGTTAAGTTTGGCGTTGATGATATTTACCATTTGAGTGGCTTCCCATTCCATGTGTGTGAGCGTTTCTTTTTCGCGGTTGCTGATGCGATCTTCGATACCCGAGGTGTTTTTTCTCTCGACCACGAAATGAAGGATACCGTCAGCATTGTAGCGCGCTTTTACTGCGAATGCGAAGTTTGCGGTCATATACATTTCTGCAAAGGATTCGATGTCTTTAAGGTCGAACACGTATTGTTCTTTCAAACGCTGAGTCGACTCGCCATTGAGTGCGCGATTCATTTGAACCGTAATGCCCAATTCCTTCATAAACGTTGATCCGAGCGTACGACGGCTTTCTCCGTGGGTATTCATATAATACGTGGGGTACAAATCGCGTTGTGGACTGTTATGGAATTCACGTTCTATTTCTGAGCGGTCTTTCACGATTTTCAAAAACTCAGCATTGATTTCTTGCAGTAGCATTTTATCGGCATCACCGATGCGGAAATACTTGGCCAGTTGTCCAATTTGCGACAGCATCAATGGGCTATGTAAACGCGGCATAATTCCCGCATACAATCGCGACAAGAACGATTTCAAATCGGTTTTGTCCATCTTATTGAACACGTAGGCTTTTTGTTGAATACGGTCAAAAATCGGTGCTCCGTTCGAAAAATCACCTTGGCTAATCAAGAATTCACTCGGTGTCGAGTTCGTCGTGATAACCATCGATATAATATTCGAAATTTCTATATCATCGCCACCAAAAACTTTACGTTCTTGCATCAAAGACATCATCGCCGTTTTAACTCCCGGAGGTGCTTTTTCAAATTCATCTATTAACGCAAAGAACACGTCTTTTGCGGCCAAGGTGCCGGTTCGGTTATAGGTATAACCGCGACCTTCTTCCATAGCTTTTAAGTCAAGGCGACCTACGATATCACCTTCGGTCGACATCGGATGGAATTGCTTGATCCATACAGATCCTTTACCCTTAACACCATGAGGTAGAACATGAGCCAGCATTGCATTTGCTTTTGCAATCTGCATTTCAGAAATACCTTCCAATTCGCGATCTAAAATCATTCGCGACATCATGGTTTTCGCAGATCCTGGAGGACCAAAAAGCATTACGTTTCTTCGTGATGCAATCGCTTTAAACATGCTGGCGACCGTGCTGCCCGAGTTTTTAAACCAATAAGTCATCTCTTCATTGCCCAATCGAGCCGACTGAATCGCAATATCCAAAACCTTATCCGAGTTCTTTTGATCTAAAGCAACTTCAAGTTCGTTCGACAACTTGGTAGCTCTATCAATGAACTCTTTATCTTGCTTAATATCCGCAGTGACATCCACTTCAGTCATTGCGCCTGTGCTTAGCTCTTTAATTTTAGGATTAATAATCGAGCGGAATCTTTCGTGAAACTTTTTAATTTCAGCTAATTGCTCTTTAGCTTCTTTTATGATCGCGGCCTGACTATTTGGTTTTAAGTATTCCTCGATAGTTCCAGACAGAATAAATCCAGTTTCATTCTTATCCTTGCCTACGCGGGCAGCGTTTGCGTGCATCTTTGCAAGTCGACTATTTAAGTCTGCTAAGCGTCTTGCCACGGTTTCATTTCCGTCAAAGTACACATTATCTAAATCTAGCTTTACACCCAACTCGTCGGCGATAATTTCACTTGGAATATTTAGCTTTCCTTTTTTAACGTCGAAATGGAGTTTACGGACCTGCCCGTGACTTAAAGATTTATAAGTGAACATTTCTGTCGATGGATCATAGTAGCCCGTCGATATTGAATTCTCTGCATAGAAGTCTTTATTCCGGAACGCAGCCGTTGTTGTATCTACGTTAGATTTAGCTACGACGATCTTTTCATTTTTTGGAATTGGCAAACCTTCTTCAGATTCACCAATATATTTATATTGTAAAAATCCTAACTTAATACCGTGAGCCGACACAAATGTATCCGGTCCTCCTTGTAAAACCACCGGTGCTAAATCTACTAAATCTTTAGCCGACATTTTTAAATTTACGGATTCAAACGCCACACCATTGATTAATTGGCGCATAATAAATGCGGCTTGCCACATCTTAATGACTTTAGAGTTAGCGCGATTTGATCCCGAGTACGGAGGATAAAATGAGGGCGGTTTCGCGGGATCTTCCAACGCGGACTGCAATTCTTTTAAATGCTGGCTGTAAGCGATATCCATCTCGGCGACAACGTCGACCGCAGAAGAAATGAGCTCTTTCGAAATTTCTACGTTATCTGCGAGAGGACGAATGCCACGTAGATCGATAATTGTGTATCGTTTTTCGCTGCTATTGGCTTCCATATTTTCAACGAATAAATAGTTATCAACCGCGCTATGGCCCGTATAAACCAAATGGAACTTTAAAGCGAAGCGATCAAGGTAGGCCATGCGTCCACCAATTTCATGGGGATCAGCTTGCGAAACCATTTGGCCCAATGTCTTATTGGTTGTTCCGGCAATAGATTCTAACATTGTTTGAATAACTTTATTTCCGGCTAGCGCCTGGCGTTCGTTCAAGATAGAAAGCAAGGTCATTTGCAAGCTGGGTGGCGCTTTCTCGATTTCATCGAGGATCGCAAACATATTTTTCTCGGCAATTAACGCGCGACTATAATCAACTTCGTAAATACCTTCTTTAACAAACTTGATTGGATTGGGACCACCCAAAAGAGACGTTTCACTTAATAACTGATGGAACTGGATCGTAAACAATCGTTTGTCGGTCTCTTTAATATAGCGCTTCTCTTCATCGATAATTCGATTCATCTCGTCGATGAATTTTACTAAGTCTACATTCCAGCGATTTCTGGCATCTTTGGTATCGCCCTTCACAGCACGTAGTTGTGATTCAAAAAATTCTTGCATAGCGAATGTCTTACCACCGCCGCCGCCGCCGTCAGATAATATATTTTCTTTGGCTATTAGAGCGGTTCCTAAATAATAAAGTAGGTTCTCCATAGAATATAGTTGCGTGTTTAATTCAGTAATACCGGCCCGTGAAATTTCCCAGGCCGCGTTTGTTTTTGTGGCTAATACATTTTTTCCAACGCGCGTTTTTGTCTTAATAATAGTAACACTTTTTCCGGAATAGAATTTATAGCACTTATACTCGCCAGCTTGAGCGAGCGGAATTGCGAGCGCAGTCGAAAATAATATATTTATAAGACGCACGTATGCTCCGGTGAAAAGGCCATCGAAGTCTATCAAAGCAAGTTCTATGCTCACCCAACTCAGATATACTTCAATACAGCTCAAACCCTGCCCTTACTTTGAGACTAAGTTAATCAACTGTATTTTTCTAATACAGATAACTTCTTCAAAATAGTCCTTAGATACTCATATATAAGATTTGGGTTGGTATAAGACCTGCTCCTTATCCTTCGGATCATCTTAATAGATCGTTTGAGGGTTTATGGCATTAACATCGAGGGCTCAGATAGATGGGTAGAAAGATAAATCTACTTCTATTATCAATAGTTTTCATTTTCGGCACAGCTAGCCTGACGCCGGCTATGGCCAATGAGTCGTGCCCTCTATTCTACCAAGCGCCACCACCGCCGCCACCACCACCACAAGGTGTTGTTGAAAAAGTCGTAACTTATATCAAAGGTTTGTTTGGCAAAAAGAAAAAACCTGTGCAACCACCGCCTAATCGCCCGCAAAACACAGTTCCGGGCCAACAGGGTGGAAACAAACAAGGCCAGCAAGAGCAGAGCTCTGTGAAAAAATCGCCATCGCCGCCACCGCCTGAAGAAAAACAGGATGGGCTGAAACAAGAACTTAATAAAGAGTATAAAGCTAAAAACAAAGACATCACAGACGAGATGAAAAAGCCGCATTCCAGCTATTTATTTGGAACAACGGCCCCCGTTCCAGAAAAACGTGTACGTGAAGAAATCTACGATACTTTCGATGATGTCTGGAAAAAAGATCCTGCAGCAAGAACGACCGAGGTCAACTCGATATCTAGTACTCAAGCAGCCACACGCCATCAAAGTGTCCTGGTGAATACCAAAGGCGCTAGCACTGCGGTTGTTCCTGTCGCATATGGCAGCAAGCCCGTTGTAAAAACTTATGCCGATTTTCGCGTTGTACAGCCAGCTCTGGGCGAATACATGGTCGAAGGCCTAAACGGTAAACCATTACCAGAAAAAATGATCTTCGATATTGAATCAAGTAAGCGTGAACAGTTATCGGCGGCTCAAAAAGCAATTCTAACTAAGAAAAGCAAAATACGCCAAGATCAATGGCCCGCGCACATTCTAGAAGGGATCAAAAAAGCTCAAGACAATGGCGGCAGTGATATCGCTACAATATCTGAAATATTATCGAGCTGGATCAAAACCGATGGTCCGTATAAATACTTTTCAGAGAATGGACAAAAGCCAGCCGACACGATCCTAGAGATGGCAGATATGAAAGAATTCAACTGTGATGGCGGCGCCCAAATCGGCGCGACGTTACTACGCGACTTTTTTGGAATTCCAACTCGCATAGTAGATGGTCGCGGAACATCCGGGAAAAAAGATATCGATAACCAGAAATATAACGTTGTCGATTTCTCTCTACCTCGCCATGCGTGGATCGAAGTATTCATCGGTGATGAATGGGTTCCTTACGATTTTACTCCCACACGAAAAAATCCTGAGCTAGAGCAAAACAAAAAAGAAGAACTAGAAGAAGAAAACGAAGTCGAAGAGACGCCAGAACAACAAGCAAAACAAACTAGCGAGCAGAAGTCAAAAGAACAAAAGAAAACGCCACCGCCACCCAAAGATCAAAAGAGAGCGGAGCAAAAACCGTCAGAAAAGCCAGAAAAAGAAAAACCGGAAGATGTACCAAAACCACCACCGAAACCAAAATATAGTAAAGTCCCGCCGGGGTATAAAACACCATTGGGACTGCTTGTAAGGCAAATGTTGCTAAAAACTCTAGAGCCTGTCGCTCGCCTTCTTAAATGGAACGAGCTAGAGACTCTTCTTGATGGCTACCTTATCAATCACTACTCACTGGCAATGCAAAACAAAAAAGCCAAATCAGATCTACAGGCATTGACATCGCGAATGTACGGAATGAAAGAAGGAACATTAGTTGAATTACTGACTGAAGCCAAAGCCCAAATTCATTCGGACCCTACAATTTCTTATCGCTATCTAAAGGCGGTAAAAGATTTTATTTCTGAAATAGGCAACTTGCGCGAATTAAATGAAAAAGAGCAACACCTTCACGACGAGCTCGTATCCATCATGCATGATTTTTCAAAACTAAATCATCCAAGTGCTAAAGAAGAAGCACTGACTCAGTCGGTACTAAAAGGTTTGCCTGGCGAAACCATCAAACAAATTATTCGCGATCGATTTCCGAAAGTTGAAAAAGCCGGATCGGTTGATCAAAAAGCATTCGTAACAGCGCTAAGAAATGGTGGTTTAGATAATATTATGCAGGCCTCACTCGTCGGCAAGCATTTCAATTTTTTATTAAATGCCGAACGCGAGCATAAACTACGTTATGCTAAATCTATTTTGCGCGCCTACACACTGAAGAACCGCAACGAAGATATCGTTTTAGCGCGTCCTGAGGACGTCGCGAAATTTGAACGCTGGATACTAGATATTCAGTACAATCCGGACCCGGTATTGATGTTGCTTGATAATCTTTTGAAAGATCAGCAATACATGATGGGATATCGTCAACAGTATGCGACGGCCGGGTCACAAAGTACGATCGAACGCAAACACACCAATATCTTTTTCGACATCAGTGGATCTATGCACGGTCGACCGGCTGAAGTTCAAGCTAGCGCTATCGCCGCCATTGTCGATAAAGCATTATCTGAAAAAGATCCCTTTGGAAATCACGTCCACAAAGTTGTTTTGTTTCCGTTTGGTGACACCGTACATACCGGTATCCACGTAACCACGGCTGCGGAAGCAAAACGCGAAGTTCTAAACTTCTTGTCCCGTCCTACAGATGCTACTGAAGGTACAAATATTCAGGCGTGTTTCGATGCGCATTTCCAAATGATCAAAGACAGCATAAAAGCATCTAATCCATCCAGCGCTGATTTTAGCCAACGCTTAAAACTAAATCGCGCCAATATGATTTTGCTAACAGATGGCGGTGCCTACGTAGACAAACAAAAAACTATAAACGAAATCAATGCTCTTCCTGGATATGTAAAAACAATGTTCAATTTAGTAGCGCTTGGTGGACGAAATTCAACTCTAGAGGAAATAGTTCAATACACCAACACGAAGAACTCAAAATCCATGGTTACGGAAATCACGGCAGAGATGATGGAAAAATTTGCGATAGATGCAAAGAAAGTCGATTTCGATCCTGAGGCATTTGTTTTTGACTCTAGTGTGGGTAGCATTGGCCACGGTATAATTAGTCGAATCAACAATCTGCGTATTCCGGATACGGCAGAGTCCGCTTCAGGTAACGATTTAAGTCTTTTAATCTCGATGATGAAGCGTAAACAAGACAGTCCAAACAATCCCAAGTTGATCAGTGAATTACTAGAAGTTGAAACTGTATTGCTAAATTCAACAATTGGGGCCGATATAAAAATAGGTTTCGTAACTGAATTGCTAAGAAATTATCAACAGCTCGGCGGCAATGACCTTGGCGAACTTTCAGTCGTAGAATTCAGTCAGTTGACTAAAATAATCAGGATTGTGAAGCCATGAAAAATAATTTTTGTATAATTTCCTTAATTACGGGCTCGATTTACTTGTCTTCGCCGACGTTGATGGCCAATGAATGCATCCAAGTGTATGGCGGCCAATCAATGCTTACGGAAATCGCGGCGCAAATCGAAGCCATTGATCCAAATGTTAAATTAACGACGTCGCAGATTTTGAGTGACGTGAAAATCAGAACACTTATCTCGTTGGCAAACGTTAAAGGCATTAGCACGACCCAGGTAAAATCTTTGATCAATGAGCGAATTGAAAATGCCAAGAAATCTGCTGTTGCACCGGTAAATAAAACCCAGGTAACACCAGCACCTCATGAAACACGAGTCGCGCCAGAACCAAATAAGCCAAAAACAAGAAAAGTCCGCGTCGAAGGGGCCGAAGTCGAAAATGACATTTCGAACCTGACTCGTTTGAGTCCGGAGTTTGTTGAAGTGAATCCATCGCTCGTATTTTCTAGGATGCCTGACCGCGTGGCTGCCTTTTTTACTTTCGATATCAATGGTCGACTCATCCCAACCAGTAACCCGTATCCTTTCCAAGAAAAAGATATCGACGATGTCAAACCGGGATTCAACGGCGGAGTTTTACTACAAGTGGAAAACGGAAATCAGCAGCATATTGTAGTACAAAAAGGAAATCAATTTGTTAAATCTAAAGTTTTTATCGATTCCTTAGTTGAATCTCAGAAAGGCCAAAGCCATATATCTCAAATAACTGCCCTTGCTAATGGTTTAGTGGCTGTAGCGATGGTACATGGAAAAATTCGAATTTATTCGCCAACGTCAGATTTTATAACTGAAAACTTTCAGCGACGCGAATGGACAAATCGTGAGCACGTGAGATCCATTCTTCCGATTCCCAATGGCGATTTTATAGCTCTTCATACTATTTCTAATCATGACAAACAAAACCTGAATATGTTTAATGATAACGTTATTCAATATTGGCATTTTAACCCTACGACCCGCCAGTATGAGCAAGCCGGTCATATTACAGATTCAGCGACCTCGGAAATAGTCGATGTTCATAGGGATCCAAACGGAAAGATCTACGCACTTTATAGAAATGGGGAAATAAAAATATTTGAAGTAAAATCTCTACCACCGAAGCCTGTGAATTCGTCCGTTGGCGGACTTTTTTCGTTCGCAAAAAAGAAACCCTCCGGTCCAGTCACACCTCCTGATTTATTTGAATTCATCGAAATAGGTTCATATGAACATACGCCAGTTCTTGCGTCGGTATCAAAGCTAACACCCACACCCGACGGCGGTTTCGCTATTTCTAGTTTCGAGAACGGTGTTATCTTTTTGGATAAAGATGTGAACGGTAAGCTCTCCTACAAAAGCACATCATCAGCTCGAGCCCGGCATTTTGCTCGTTACTATGGCTTTTCAAACGGCACGCGGGTGATTAAAAACACCCAATACGCTAGTAGTAATTTTACCTCAATAGAATGGTCTAAAGGTTCAATTGAAGTAGAAATTTTAGATGAGGAGCACCCATGAGACAGCTTGCCATTATCCTTACCGCCGCAATAGTCTGGAATGGAAACATCGCGCAGGCGAATAGTTGCATTTCTTTTTATCGCCCCGATGCGACTCAATCCAATGAAGCCGCGATTCAAAAACTGGCCGAACGTATCGCCGAAATGTCGAAATCGACCTTGACGCCGGTCACCACAATTTTTATGAGCCCCTCAATTCAAGTGGAAATGCGCAGTTTAAAAAAGCTAGTTCCTGGCTTGGATGGAATTTTAAAAGCCAAAATTAAAGAAATTCAAAATCGCCCGGAGCCTAAAGTCTTGGAAGAAGAAAAGCCGAAACCTAGAGTTCCTCAACGGCGCATTGAAAAGATAGTTGTGGAATCCGAGCTCTACGAACCAGTGCACGACATCGGGCATCTATTTGATCAAAACCCCGATCAGATTTTTGAATTGCAAGGCGGCCGGCTGTGGACGGAAACTCGATACACTCGAAATGAAATTTTGAATCCCAAAGCCGACGGCTCGTACGAACACTACCGGCACTGGCCAAAAGCTCAAGGATCAGTTCAAGGTCCCTTCGCCGAACTGAGTAGTGGTACACTTATTTATTACGTTGCAGGCAATAGCGGCAATGCCATGATGTTTATCCCGATGACCCCGGGTGTGCAGCATTCAGCCGTGGAGTTCCGAGGAAGTTACGCGGGACCACTTAAGGCATTGCCTAATGGTCGCGCCGTATTCGGTGACAATGACGGAAAACTGACTTTGTTTACTGAATCGTCCGTACCAAATCAGCGAGGCACCTCCGCTCCTATCTCTACACAACATAATGGTGTTATTCAAAAAGGTACCGCAGGTATCATGGACATTGCGGTTTTCCCTAACAACGATTTTGTGGCGGGCGACTATGCGGGTCGGCTCCAATACTATCGTTGGGATCAGCAACGACAGACTCATGTCTATCAATACACGTTTCAAAATCCGACTGGAAGCAGCAGGATCTCGAGCGTTGAACTTCTAAAAGATGGACGCATAGCTACCGCTGGCTATGATGGTCATGTTTACATATGGGAACTAGAATCATCGACAAATCAATACAGAAGCAAACAAAAAATACCTTTAGGTGGCTTTGTGTGGAATGCGCGTGAATTACCGAACGGAAACTTAGTCGTAAATAACAATCATGCCCGAGTTTACATCCTATCCAAAGATGCGGCTGGGAACTTCACCCCACATAAACTGCAAGATAAAATGATTGCCATGAACCGACATATGACCGTACTTAAAAATGGAAATTTTATAATTTCGGGCGATCCAACTCGAATAGATTACAATAACAAGGGTTATCCAGATCAAGTTAAAGAAGTCTATGTTTGGAAACCAATAAAGAAAGAAATTGAAATCGAAGTGGACGTAGAAGACACAAATGCCCAACCATAATTTGATTGGGCATCGTAAAGATTCAGAACGAATTACATTCTAGCTTTATACCAGCATGCTGGACGCAGACCAACTGTATGGCCGCTCGCACGTGTACATGACGTCATGGCTGCTTGCTTTTCAGCGGCTATACCTTTTTTACCGCCAGGTTGCTTTTTAAACAGAATCGTGGTGAGCGCGGAACATAAGGGTTGGTGTTGATTTGTTAATAAAGGGGCCCTAACCCGCCGGGGAATACTTAGGAGGGAACCAAGAAGCAGCATTTAAACGCCCTAGCCCTTCAATTCTGGTGAAGATTGGGGTTTGGGGCAGCCCCAAAAAAGATGGAATTGGATATCCAATTCCATGCTTGCCGTAACGGATCGGCGGTCTTTTTCAGATTTTTTTGAAACGCTTAAAAATTCATTGTATTTTATCGTATTTCAATGTATTATTAAAAAATACGCTGGAGGTTTAATGTGTCAAAAAAACTAGGAGTATCGCTAAGACTTGAAGAAGAGAAAATAGAGCAACTTGATTCATTAGCAGAGGCAACCCATAGAGACCGTTCGTTCCTTATTAGTGAGGCCATTGATAATTATTTAGAAGTTCAACAGTGGCAGATTAATCATATTAAAAATGCAATTCAGCAGGCTGATATGAAAGATTTTGCTTCTGCCGATGCGATTAAAAGGATTTTATCTAAGTGACTTTAGCAAAGGTTAATTGGACAAAAATTGCGATTAATGATCTTGAAAGTGTATTTAATTACATAGCCGAAATTGAAGATAGACCAGAAACTGCTCGCCTCATGATTAAGAAAATAATTGAAGGCGTAGATCAAATAAAAATCTTTCCTGATTCGGGAAGGCCGGGAAAAGTCAAAGGTACTAAGGAACTTATTATTGTAACGACACCATTTATTGTCGTTTATAGAATGAAAAAAGATTCATTAGAAATACTTACAGTCTTACATCATGCTCGAAAATGGGAGTAACTGCTGTTCCCACAAACGGTCGTATTTGAGATAATGGCTTGTTACATAAAAATTATTGGTAGAACGAGTATTGCTATATGAAAAAGGTCTAGTTTTTATAGATTTTTTGTTTCAAAATCTCGTCTTAGAATCAAATTGATGAAATAGAGTTCCTTTGCAGTTTTACTTTGAATTTGGGACGATTTCTGAAACTTATAACTTTATACAAAGGAAGTATTATGTTGCTTGGATACGCTCGAGTATCAAAAGATGATCAAAACCTGGATGCTCAAAATGATGAGTTACTAAAAGCTGGATGTGAGAAATTTTTCTCTGATAAAATTAGCGGCGTAATTGATGAGCGCGTGGGGCTTGATGGACTACTCAAATACGCACGCGAGGGCGATGTGCTTGTGGTGTGCCGGCTTGATCGCTTAGGTAGAACTTTGAAGAAATTAATCCTTATGGTGGAAGAGCTATCAAGTAGAGGCATTGGGTTTAAATCGCTGCGGGAGAATATTGATACCACTACTGCTGGCGGAAGGTTAGTGTTTCATGTGTTTGGCGCGCTGGCTGAATTTGAAAGAGCTTTAATCAGTGAAAGGACTAAAGCTGGTTTAGCCGCAGCTCGTGCGCGCGGAAGATGCGGCGGACGGCCGCGATTAATGGATCAGAGTAAAGTGGAGCAGGCTCGCGCGCTTCATAAGGGGGAGTTCTCGGTGAGTGAGATCTGTAAAAGCTTGGGGGTCTCTAAGGGTACGTTCTATCGTAGCCTCGGGAGTGGAATTTAGTTACCGCCCTAGTGGCGCGAGCTAAACTGATCAGCTCGCGCATGGAAAGGGAGGGGTTTCTGCACACTAATATTTTAGAGGCCTGGCATACCAACAGATCCACTGCAAGAAAGCTCTGAATTTTTAACGGACAGAATTTCACCCAATCCATCAACTAATTGTTGTTTTTGTTTAACTGTTGGACTTAATCTAAAGACGATCAAGAAAAAACGGCGTTGGATATCATCATCTTTTATGACTACAAACTTTTTAGATTTGTAAAGCAGATTTTGAACTAGGTCACGTGCCTCCTGGTTCATATTTGGGCCCGTCAAAAAATACTGATAAGATTGGCATCGATTAGCCAACTGTTCCGCCTGCAAAGGCCCAATTTCAGCAAATGAAAATGGGCCCATTAAAAACACCACAATCCATAAGGCTAATTTCATTTATGACCACCTCTGCCTAGTTTAACGGTTTTACAACACAACGTAACTGATAGCTCCAACCTTGCTCAGTAAAGGTCAAAGATGAGTAACGTGGTTGGATATTTTGATTCACAACCTGAAGAAATCCGATAGCTTTTCCATATTCAACTAATCGGTATATTGTAAAAGGGCCGCGTTTAATCGGATTGGATCCAATTTGTCCTGAGCGTATGAATTTATCTTGCTGATCTGGAGTTTGGGTTAAAAACAGCTCATAAGTCATTTTCTTAAGATCCATATTGATTCGCAAACTGTTCATGTATTTAAATTCACCACAGCTTACATCGGCACTCAAAGTACGTGTACGGTGGTTTTCACTATATGAACCATTAGGGATATTCAGCGTCAGCTGCGGACGGTGCTGACATTCTTCCATATATTTAATCGGTGGAATTAAACGTTCACATGAAGGATTATTAAGGATGCATTGATTTCCGAAATCATCGCATGCCAACACCCCACCAGCATGACTCTGAACTGAGTTCAAAAGCAAAAATACAAATATAAGTTTCATTTTTTAACCTCTCTTTTCTCACATTTTAATATAATTTTTTCTGCAACAATTGAAATATTTCGACTGTTAATTTATTTTAAATTTGCAAGTTGCTGAGTATTTTTGCCCGTTCTGACGAGTGATAGTCCCATAAAGAAAGCCCTTGTAATCATCATAACCGACGGTATCTGACCTCAAGTCGGCCGTGATAATCACCCCTTCTTTGAAACGGCACGAAATACCCAGAAATCAGGGTGGCCAAATTGGGCCCCCTTTACTTGGTATCCACTTACTTGGGTGTAAGCGACCGAATTATCCGTTCCATCGAGAAAAGAAAAATTCATTTCTCCATTAAGTTCGTTTTTAGTAGGTCCATAGGACGTAAATCCTTTTGGAAACAATAAATACGCCTCGAGATGGTAAACATCACTGGCTGCTTTTCGGTCACAGATAATAATGACTTTTGGGCTATTGGCCGCAAAGGTT
Organism: uncultured Bdellovibrio sp.; assembly: GCA_964498705.1. Lineage (GTDB taxonomy): Bacteria > Bdellovibrionota > Bdellovibrionia > Bdellovibrionales > Bdellovibrionaceae > UBA2316. The sequence continues at coordinate 15,448 of CAZCHT010000064.1, forward strand.
AAGGACCCCTGCAGTATCGTTAGGACAATAATCATAAAATTTTTCATAAATTCCTCCGTTAGAATAAAAGAACTCGTACCAATGAGCGGCTTCTGTTGTATAGTTCATTATTTTCATGTGTTGATAACTAATGGTTGTTTTAAAAACCCTCTACTGATCGCATCCTACCGCTGAAAGCAAAGGACAGGAAAGTTACTTTGAGTTTCAATTGAAGGCAGTTGCAGATAGAGTTTTGCCATTTGATTTGTCCTACTGAGCTCAAGTTTTGCAACGAAGCTGTCTTCGCTTGGTAATCTGTACTTTCCAAAACATTCAATATTATGCCCTTTATTTCTCACATTAAGAGGACAGACTAGAGTGCCGTGAACAAATCCAACAACAACAGTGCCTTCTAATGTCTTTGCGTTTTGATTGTAGAGAAGGCTAGCGATAACATGGGGATCTTCATTACGACAAGTAAATCCAAAGGTTTCAATTGTTCTACGAAGCTCAGGGCTTGCTGAAGCTCTGGTAAATTGAACCAGACAGACGATAGCTAATAAGACTGATTTTTTCATATTAAATCTCCTAATTAATAATTTTTTGCTGTATTGCACGAGACATCAATACCGTTTTCCCGCACATCAGTACAGATTCAGAATATAGTATTTTTAAGCAGCACAGATTTATAAAGTGATTAATTCAATTCGGAAAAGCACTGTTTGATAGCATTAGCAAAGTTTTGGACGGCTACTTCTTGAGTGCCTAGATAAAGCATTGGGTCTGCAATTTCGAGTTCTATAAGAATGGGTCCGCGACTGGATTCAACCAAATCGACCCTTGAGAAGAGAAGATCGCCTTTAACTCTCTCTAAAACGGATTCTGCGTAAGCTAGTGTTCGAGTAGATGGTCGAAAAGCCTCTCGAGTGCCGCCGTATTCGGCGTGCACCCTAAATTCGCTCTTAGCCGGAGTTTTACGGACGGCATGACTAAATTTCCTGTTGAGGTAAACAAGCGAGATTTCACCTTCGTTTGTAATTTCCGGAATGAATTCCTGAATTAAAATGCTTCTGTCTCGAAGTAGGCAGGAGACAATTTTCTCTATCTCTTCTAAATCATGATCGTCAAAAAGATATGTATCATGACCATTGAGCGAAACCGCGGGTTTTATGACGAGTTGATCAACTTTCCAATCTTGAAAGATACTCTTAACATTTTCCCTTGTGATGGAATCATGCGTTTGAATCCACTTAGTTCTGGGAATCAGAACTTTTTTGCCTAGTTCCAAAAGATATTTCTTATCGATATTCCATTCGGTGATTTCGAGAGAATTAAAAATGGGCCTTTTGAAGGCTTTAAGCGACTTCAAAAAGTCTATAAATGCAGAATGTTTCTTGTGATAATTCCAGCACGATCTAAAGATGAGCCCGTCAACATCGTCAAAACTTGTCTCATCCAGTTGATCCCAGATTATGGGTTTAACTGAAAACCCAATTTTTTTAAGAGCAGGAAACACCAACTGATCATCCGCGACGAGTTCGGGATCTTCAGTTGAAGTAAGAAATCCCAGTCTTTTCATATCGCACCACTTTTACACATTATAAAATCAGAAGATAACACGTTTTCCCTACCAGTACAGGTATAAAATGTAATATTATTAACCAGTACAGATCGACTGGGAGGATAAATCATTGAAAAGTGACACTCTATTATACGATAAAGTTGCGAAAAATATCACCGAACTCATTAATGAGGGGGTTTTGCGACCTGGATCGAAAATTCCTTCAGTTCGCAAGCTAAAGTCAAAAATGAAAGTGAGTGCTTCAACGGTGGTACAGGCTTACTCGCTTTTAGAAGCTAAGGGACTAATTGAGGCGCGGCCTAAATCCGGTTACTACGTGCGATTTCAGGCGAATGCGCCAGTACCTAAAACTCCCGTACCCGCGACAATTTCGATACCACTTAAAATAAGCGACTTCGTTGCCTCAGTGCTTCAGTCTAATCAGCAACCCGAAGTTTACCCATTTGGCATAGCAGTGCCAGACGCCCGGCTCCTTCCTGCTAAAACTTTGAACAGAGAGTTATCCGCAGCTGCGCGCTTGGCAGGTGAGTCTGGTCTCCAATACGATTATCCACCGGGATGCCAGGCTTTAAGGAAGCAGTTGTCACTTAGGTCGTTAAGTTGGGGAAATAAACTTTCTCCCGATGAGTTCATTACGACTTCGGGGACCATCGATGCTCTCGGATTGGCTTTGCGTGCCGTCACCAAACCAGGCGACATCGTGGCCGTCGAAGCACCGACGTTTTTTGGAATTTTACGCCTTACTGAGGAACTTGGCCTAAAGGTTCTTGAAATTCCGGTGGACCCATTATCGGGTCCAAGGCTAGACATTCTCAAGACCGCACTTAGTAAAAATAGAATTAGCGCCTTTATCACGATTCCTAATTTTCAGAATCCCGTCGGGTCTACGATGAGTGATGCCAATAAGATGAGACTTATTGAAATTTCTGAAAGTTACAATTTGCCAATTATCGAAGATGATATCTATGGCGATCTGCATTTCGGGATGTTCCGTCCGCGGACTTTAAAATCGTTTGACAAAAAAGGCCTTGTTTTACTTTGCTCGTCCATCTCCAAAAGTTTAGCGCCCGGATACCGGGTTGGCTGGATCGCGCCTGGAAAATTTAAGTCACGAGTGGCACTGCTGAAATCTATTGTCAGCGGCGAAACTTCAACTCTTACACAAATTGCTATTGCTAACTTCATGAAAAATGGCAGCTATGACCGCCACTTAAAATGGATTCGAAAGTCCTTTGAACACAATGTTCAAGTCACGAGGGACACTGTCATAAGATATTTTCCCGAAGGCACTAAGGTGTCTCAGCCCGCCGGTGGATTTGTCTTATGGATTGAGCTTCAACAAAAGATGGACTCGCTTAAGCTCCAACAGAAGGCTCTCGAGAAGAAAATCAGCATCGCCCCGGGGCCTATTTTTTCTGCGCGCAAGCAGTTTAAAAATTATCTTCGTTTAAGTTGCGGACATAGGATTTCAACCCATACGGAAGCTGCAATAAAAAAGCTGGCCACCTTGATAGTAAATTGACGATGAGAAGCTGACTGACCAAAACGCAATGATTTTAAGGGGTCAACTGGTACCGTCCAGTGAGCTTTTTTGTCAGAACGAATTAAATGCTGGTTGCTCCGCTTGCCGCTCGCAATCAACTTCACCCCCCCCTAGGAAGTCCCCAGGGAAGTCGTAGCAAACTCATGGCAAAGAGTTCATAATCTTATTGATTTTATTTTTACGAATATTCCATGTAAATTAATATCTTAGAGCCCCGACTCGGGCGGGGAGATGACTTTAAATATATATGCACCAGACTTTGGAATCGCTGTTAGATGGCTCTATACTCATAATTTTTATTGATATATACCACAAAGTAGTATATAATACCTAGTAACATGTATTGTATATTTGTTGAGCTTCCGCCATTTCGTCGTTATTTGGATACCCTCCCCGAAGGGCCTGAGTTGCTGAGAAGTATTCAAGAGAGCCTTCTAAAGAAATTTTTAAGAAAACTTATTGAGACCCTTAAAGAGGAGTAAATTATGAGCCAAAATAAATACTTTGAAGACTTAAAAGAAGGTCTGACAGCTGCTATTGATTACGAACGCGGTAAGATTGATCTGCGTTCAACAAAATTTGAAATTCCACTGCCACCACCAGATTTGTCTAAGAAGAAAATTAAGTCACTGAGAGAAAACATTCTTGGTTTAAGTCAGCCCCTATTTGCGCATATTCTTGGGGTGTCTCCCTCGGCTGTTAAAGCTTGGGAGCAGGGTAATAAAAAGCCCTCAGGAACAGCTAGAAGGCTGATGCAGTTATTTGAAAAAGACCCCAATCTGCTTGGAAGCTTTTCTGGCTCCAATAAAACAAAGAATGGGAAGAAGATTGCCTAGGCCGCTAGAACTTCGATAGTCAATTTTGGATACAGAGTTAATGCATATCCAAGCAATCTTTCGATCGAATAGCGTTCAATTTTATAGTGCAAAACTCGGCTTGTCTCTGGCTCATCGAGACCTATTTTTTCGGCTAACTCTTTTTGCGTAAGATTTTTTGTCAGCTTGTATTCTAAAATTTTACCGCAAAGCTTGTATTTAATCTTATCACTTTCAGGTGCATTTTTTGGAATAACAGTGCTCCCAATGACATCATCTGATGATAACTTTTTTATCATGTCATTTAGATCTTTTTCTTCTGGGTACCTTACGGTAGAGCCATCTTTGAGTTCAATTTTTCGCGCCATACTTACCTCCGAAAAGCGTTTATCACGCCGATATAGATTTCGTTTTTTTCTAAAAGCCAAATGAGTCGATACCTGACTCCGTTCAGTTCAAGCGGGTCCGTTTTAAAATACTGAAAACCATCATCTTCAGCCTCTGGCGTAAACGTCTTTCCATCGAGCATTTGGATAAGACTTAAAATAATTTCATCATTAACCGAATCACCATGTTTAAGTTCATAATGAGGGTCAATTATGACCCTGTTAACGGCTCTAGAGTTAACAGTTATAGAAATTTTGTAGTCTCGCCGCTCATTCATAATATGGCCAGACTATCATAAGTTGTCAAATTTGACAACTTATTTATAACAACACATTTATTTTAAATGACTCAGGGGGTTGCGGATTTTTTAGATGACCGCTGCTGATTTTTAGATTGAAATTTTTGTAAGCCAAGGGGGGCGATTAATGAAATCAATTGCGGTTTACAATCAAAAGGGTGGCGTTGCGAAAACGACAACGGCCGTTAACATAGCTGCTGGAATATTAATCCATAAACCAAAAGCCAGAGTTCTTCTGATTGAGGCGGACTCTCAGGGTTCGATTAAAACGTATTTTCGTCTCAAACACTCGGAAGCAACAGCAAGCTTTGCTTCTTTTCTTGTTGATGGCCAATCCATCAGCGCGGCCTCGATGAATAAAATTGATGTTTCTAGTGAAGCTCAAATTGACGTCCTTTTGGCCTCAAAGCGCCTTGCTGAGGCTGACACTAGAATGGTCTCTTTTCCAAGAAGAGAGGAGACTCTGAGGGTGCGTTTTAAGGCCCTTGGCTCAAATGAATGGGACTATGTAGTTATCGATTGTGCTCCCTCTCTAAATACAGTCACACAAAACGTTTTAACTTTTGTAGATCACCTTATAATCCCAGCTACAATGGACCCTTTTGCCCTACCTGGTATTGCCTCTGTTCTTGCGCAGGTTAAGGTGATCGAAGATGTCTACGAACGAAAAATAAATGTTCTTGGAGTTTTGCCAACTATTTTTGACCAGCGCCCCTCAGTTACAAGGGACATCTATTCGACGGTTATTGAGCATTTTAAAGCGAAATTACGAGTTTTTGAGCCTCTCGGAATTGACAGTACAATAAAAACCGCTCAGCTGAGACAAAAAACAATTTATAGCTATTTAGGAAAAAGTAGAGCTGCTGAGCAATACTTAAATTTCACTCGTGAAGTTTTGCAATTAGTTGACGGTGTTCAAATTCAACCAACTCCGATTATTAACCAAAAAAATCGTGGCAGAAAAGGTCCTTTGAATGAAGTCACGACGTAATAAAAGCGAAGAAAACAGAGCAGCAGCGGCGTCTCTTCTTGCTGATATTGAAGAAGAGTATTCAATGGCCGAGAGGGTCACCAACGCTAGTTTTGAAAATCAATATCTTGAGGCATCTCCTTCTGACGATAGTTTTAATCTTAAACCGTTAGCAGAGCGTGAGCAAACCGTTAGCAATGCGTCTCCCAAAGCGTTAGCCAAGCGTGAGCAACACGTTAGCAAACCGTTAGCAGAAAATGATGTAAAAATAGAAACCGTTAGCAATGCGTCTCCCAAAGCGTTAGCCAAGCGTGAGCAACACGTTAGCAAACCGTTAGCAGAAAATGATGTTTTAGGGTTAATTGGAAAAGAAAAGCGTTTGTTATTTTTTATCTTTCAAAAATGTGAATCCTCTGGTGCCTTAGAGACTCCAATTGTAACAACAGAAGAGTTACTAACTAATCTCGACGTAAGCTCAGTTCGCCTTAGAAACCTGATATTTAGACTTCAAGAACAAAAACAACTTATAAAAGTAACCCAAGTACACTTAGGTAGGTCTGGCTGGCGTCGTTTTTCTTTAGAAAAAGATGTTTTTCAAATGATCCGAATACATCTTTCGTCTGAGAAACCGTTAGCAGAGCGTGAGCAAACCGTTAGCAGAGCGTCTCCTAAAGCGTTAGCGTATCCGTTAGCAACCCCTCCCTGTAGTAGTAGTAATTTAAGTATTAATAATACAACAACTACACTAGGAGAACCTGAGCCAGATTTATGGCTCATCGTACCTAAAAATCTAGAAGGCCGCATCTCCCTAAAACAACTCCGAGATTTTGTCAGGCAGGGTTTAATAACCCCAGAGGATCTTCAAAGCTCGCTAGATGGGTTTTCGTATGATCTAGCAAAGAACGCGATAAAATCCAAACTCGGTAACCCAGTAGCGATCCTCATCGGCGCTGTAAAATCAGGCGGGTACATCAGCCAAAGCTACCTCTCAGAGCTAAAGGCATCGATGGCTGATGTTGAGCGCTCGCGGCTAGAGATGCAGCAAATTCAAAATTCTATTGCCAGCGAGCAAATCCAAAAAGAGTTTGAGTCTTTCCGCACCGAGTTCCCCACAGAGGCCGAGAAATTCAAGCCCACCAGCACGTATTTAACGAACTTTGAACCGGGATCGGTAGGCTATAAAATCTGGCTAGAAGAGTACAAAAAACATCAAAACCCACAGCACAACGAAGCTGCAAACGAGCTCGCCCTGTGAGTGATAGCGATAAAGACTCTTTTGAGATTCCCAAACGATTTTTAATTATTTTAATTTTAGCAGTCGCTGCATTTTTTCTACGAGATCTTTTTTCATAAAAAAAGCCCAAAAGGCTTTCATTTCGCTACTCAGCCATTACTTCACTTTTTCTTTTCTTCTTTCAAAAACTCGAGCTTCTTCTCAGCCGCAACAGAGCGCTCAAGGTATAATTTAACTTCATCGTCTTTTTCTTTAAGCTGTGTTTTTAAAAGCTTTATTTCACCCTCTTTTTGATTCAGGCCTTGCCCTTTTGCTTCCACATCGGCCTTTAAACTTTCAGCTTCTTTTTCAAGCTTAGTGATATCACCAGCAACCTGAGATAGTTCTTCAGTTTTTGCCGCCACCACCTGAGTCATATCAGCGAGTTCTTTTTTAAATTGTGCAGAGATTTCATCGATTTTCTTACTGGCCTGCGCCGATGCCTGCCACCAAATATCTTGAATAAACTTTACACCGTGGTCGCTGATTTCCGTAGGCAACGCCGGAAGGCTACCGGCCCCATCGGCTACTTTTTCAGCTGTTTCCTTAAACGATGCCTTAAAAGCATCAATAAGCGGCAGCAGAGTGGTGTAGCTGCCCGTTCCGAGTTCTTCACGAACATTAGCTACCGTGAGGTTTGCCCCTTCTTTTAACAGCGTTTTACAAGCTGCAAACACATCGTCTTTGGTCACTCCAAGTCTTGCCATAGTAAATCTCCCTTGTTTTCAAGAGCAGCATCTCAAATCAAAAACCCAAAGTCAATAAATAATTACGTAAAATAACATATCATATGTAATATTACGTAATATACGTGATGATGTGTAAAATTTACAGGGTTAATGCGGAAGATTTGGGTTAATTGGCGGCGGGTATGAATTTAAAATTTATGCGCTTTTTCCAAGTGATTTTTGGCTCGTCGGTAGATTTTCAAACTTAACCGGCGGATTTTATTAATCGGCGTGAACTTGTTCTTGAAGTTTTGGATTTATATTTTTTTTTAGGGATTGTTTCGTTTTTTAAGTTGCCTTTATTTGGGTAGTTTTTTGTTTGGCAAGATAGGGGCGTGATATCACAATTGCCCAAAATGTGGGGCTCTTGCGCCCACGTCCCGGGATTTGGAATTTGCGATGTTCGGCTCAGGGGTTTGAATTCAAAAGCCAGTGCGGATCTATGAAAAATGCCATAAAAATAATCAAATTGCTTTAAATCATCTTAATTGCCTTGCTGTTTAGTTTTTATGATTAGCTGGTACGTTTTAATGTGTTGACCTATTTAAATCTACTCGGCGGCCATTTATGTTCGTTTAAAGTGACATCAGGATGATCACGATGAGCCAAGTTTAAACTTTTCAAAAACCATCGCGCAAGAATTATTGGTACATCAATTTAGATTTTGGCGGCCGGCAAGCTAAAAAATAGTAATGCCAATAGATTCTTGTGGCGGGGCTAAGGTCCTCAACTGGGGGTGAGAATTTTTTCGGAAAACTTTCTCACGTGGTTTGAGGAGCTTTTATCAGTATTAAAAAACTAAGTATTGGATTTTATTAAAGTAAACCAGGCGACCATCAAATCCCCTCAGCCAGGGCTGTTCGTAACCACTCCCCCTCATCGAGTGATGGAAAGTGGTTACGAAGCGGGGATTTGGTGGTCGGTGGGGATGGGGGATTTAGGAAGTGAGAAATGATAGTTTAGAATATGAGTATTGTTAATAAGGAAGATGGGGATTTGGATTTGTTAAAGAGGTTCGTGGTTTGCGGGGCGGGGGTTTTAGTTATAAAAAAAGGGATCTTTGGTGTTTGCGCTGGTTAAGATTTGGTCAAAGACGTAAACTCAAAATACAATTTAGGATTTGCAAAATGTAAAATCTGGATTTGTACTTTACGTTTCAGAGTTCGTATTAGAGCAAAAGTCAGACGGCCAGCGGGCAATCCAAGTATCTGGCTCGCGCGCCAGAGATCTAAATGTTCAGCACGGTATCTCAATGTTCAGATACCCATCTCATTTAATCCAAAACCATTTCCCAAAATCTAAAATACACCTCTCCGTATAGAGAGTGTAAAGTAGGGCCCCCAAAAACATCCTCTATTGACTTGAGGAGGTTATTAGATTACAATGCTTTGCATCCATTGAAATCATTGAAGAATTTCAAACTCAAAAACTCAATCCAAGGACGACATTAGGGGTACCTACTATTTGTAAAAATAGTAGGGGATATGCAGAGGCTCGCAGTTTCCTATTTGGTTTTGTCTTTTTACCAAGGAGTTCTTCATAATGAGTCTTAATCAAATCAGTAGAAAAGATTTTATAAAGAGCTTCACCTCGGCGATCAACAAGCCCAAGGCGCTTGGCCGGATGCAGTCCCGGGACTATGAAATCCTCAAATTTATATTGGAGCAAAAGTTTTGCTCACTTGAAGCGATTTACTTTCGGTTTTTTGATGTGCGAGCGTTGCCAGACGATCCGCTGCCAAAAAACTTTTGGACCACCCGCCAGCGATTAGCAAAACTAAGGTCATTAGCTTTAATAAAAACGGAGAAGGTTTTTTCCACGGGCCGTGCGCAGTTTCTGCTGACGCCGATTGGCTGGCAAGTGATCACGACGCACGCTAAAGAATTAATCTCCATTCGGCCAGTAAAGCAGATAGACTTTTCGCTTTATGATCACGACCGGCGCGTGACGCTTATCCGGGCGCTGACCGAAGCCAAGGGCAAATGTAAATTATGGCACTCTGATAAATGGCTTAAAGCAAGTCCTGTGGTGATTGATGGTAAATACAAATTTAACTTTGCCAAGGATCTTAGGCCGGACGCTTTTTTTATTAATTCTAAAAACGAGAAGATCGCTTTAGAACTTGAGGTTGCTAAAAAGTCACGCTCGCGGCTGGAAGAAAAAATCGAGCGCTACGACAATCTAATGAGCGAAGCTTACAGGGCAAATGATGATAAATATAAAGTGATTGATAAGGTTTGGTTTATCGCCACAAAGCTTGATGTGGCTCGGCTGCTGCTACGGGTGGTTGAAGCCAAATCACGCCATCCGCTTAATTACCGGGTGGATTTTTATGATGAGATTATTCCTGAAGTGGCGGCCGCGCTATGAGTAATATTATAGCGAAGGTGGATGATTTTTTTGCTGGTTTAATCCCGGATGAGGGGCCAAGGGTGTTTTTCCTGCACTTGCCGTTTTGGGGCGGGCTATTATGTATTGCTTGGAATTTAGCTGAACACTTTGGACTTTACTTAATCTGGGTGGTGGTGGTGTTTGCGATCTTTCCTTATGGCTTAGCGAGTTTTGGGCATGGAGTTTATG
>CAZCHT010000065.1:0-25575 GCA_964498705.1 uncultured Bdellovibrio sp.
CCAAAAACAAAAGAATTTATTGAGGATGAAACCAAATCTGTGGAAACAACAATAGTTAAAGAAGCTATCTTGAATCCGGTGCAAAAAAAAAAAAAAAAAAATAGTATTGAACTTCAGGTTCACGATCCCATTCAAAATATTGATCGCGACCAATTTCAGTTGCCGCAAAACTACCCAGCACCAACACTTTTAAAGCTTCCAGCGATACAAGAAATGGCAATTTTGCCATTAGAGAAAGATGCGTCTTAGTGGTTGTCTTTCTCGATAATTAATCGTGCGCCTCGTTTTGAAAATAAATAACTCCATGCCCAGTACAGCATAACGGCAATTCGATTTTTAAAACCAACTAGGAAAAACACGTGAATAAATAACCACGCTACCCAAGCGATGTAGCCCGTTAATTTAACGGCGCCAGCTTCCAAGACGGCTTTGTTTTTTCCGATGGTTGCCATGATACCTTTGTCTAAATATTTAAACTCAGGGCGGGTCTTTTTAAGGAGGTCGGCCCTTAGAACTTGAGCGATAAATTTTCCCTGCTGGATCGCCGCTGGTGCAAGACCTGGAACATACTTACCTTCACTCATTTCAACCGCAGCCATGTCACCCAGTACAAATGCATTTCGAAAACCGGGGATCGACAAATCTTTTTGAACTCGTATACGACCACCTTTGTCGTGTTCTACTGTTTGAACAAAATCCAATTTGCTGGCTTGAACACCCGCTGCCCAAAATACACTTTTTGCTGGGATAAATTCTTTCTCAATAGTAACTCCATCAGCAGTAATGTCTTGAACGCGCGTTCCAACTCTAACATCAACACCCAATGTGTTTAAATCGTGTTGAGCCTTTGCTGAAATTTCCGGTGAAAATGCGGACAGGATTCTAGGCCCGGCTTCAATTAAAATAACTTTGGCTTGTGTTGGATTTATCCTGCGAAAATCGCGAACAAGGACGGTTTTAGCAATATCAGCAATAGCGCCGGCAAGCTCGACACCGGTTGGCCCTCCGCCTACGATAACGAATGTTAAAAGCGGATGCAGATTTTTATAATTTAATTCATTCTCGGCTTCTTCAAATGCTGACAAAATACGACGACGAATTTCTGTCGCTTGCCTCAATGATTTCAGTCCGGGTGCGTGTTGCTCCCAGGCTGTCTTACCAAAATAGTTATCCTGTGCTCCGCACGCTAGAATTAAATAATCATAGGGCAGTTTAAAATCTTCTTGGAAACCAATTATATCTTGGGTGTCTAGATTTACGCGCTGAGCTTTTCCCAAATGGACTTCAACATTATCATTTCCTGAAAATTCGCTTCGGATAGGTACGGCAATGTCGCCGGGATTTAAGCCAGCCGTTGCAACTTGATATAACAACGGCTGAAATAGATGATGATTTTTTTGATCTAATAGAATTACGAATAGTTCGGGATAACCGGATAAAGACTTAGCCGCATTTAATCCAGCAAACCCAGCTCCCACAATGACAACAATTTTTTTACCTTGTTGTTTTTTCGGATGAACAAGTCGCATATAACTCCCACCTACTTGGCACTTGATACTGTTATGTACAACATTTCAATACGACTTTTCTGTACAGCTTTTCAGTGGGTTTGTAATTAGAAATCTAGCTTTGACCCAAATTTCCCTATAGATCAGGTTCTACTTTCATTTTTTGCAATACAGTTTCAATAACTTCCTTGAATACTGGCGCCGCATGTTCATTTCCATGCGGGTTTTTATCCGCTGAACTGGTCGGGTCAATGATTCCAACGTAAACAACCAACCGAGGTTCATTCACAGGAGCAAAGCCAACAAATCCAGCAATACCGCGCTCGCCACCTAGCTGAGAATGTTCGGGTGATTCAGGACGATATGCTGTGCTTGTTTTCCCAGCTGTCGAATATATTTTGCTTTGAGCGTTTTTTCCAGTTCCGGTTTTAACGGCATCCATCAAAACGGCTTTCATTTTCTTTGCTGTGTCGACGGATATAACCTGTCTCACCAATTGGACTTTACTTTCCGATTTCGCTGACTGAGGTTTAACAAGCTTTCCATCATTAGCGATGGCACCGTAGGCAAATACGATTTCAAGCGGTGTGACGTAGAATCCAGGCGTTGCCGTATACCCTGTTGAGATCAACGGAATATAATCGGTATCCGCAATTTCTTTAGGCTTTGGATATCGACCTGGCATCGCTTGCGGAAACTGCGAAGCCGATCCTTGCGAGCCAAAACCAAATTCACGCAGGGTTGTCTCAAGCGCCTTAACCCCTAATCGTTCACCAATTTTGATCCCGCAAATATTGCTGGATTTCGCAACTGATTCCGCCGCAGTTAATTGATCATATGATTTCCAGTCACGATAGGTATGACCTCCATAATCAAAGGCACCATTCTCGCAATTCAGACGTTCTGATAACTGCACTACATTTCTATCTACTGCTGCGGCCGTGATGATTCCTTTCATAACAGATGCAGGTTCCATTTCGTAGGACAGCGCCCAGTTCTGATTCACTCCACCATCTCGGTCTGTGTTCGCCGTTGCTAACACCTGACCTGTTTGTGGATCAGCCACGACTACAAAGCCGCCCTTGGCACCAAATTTAGCGACATATTTATTTAATATATCTTCCGTCGTCTTTTGAACGATCGGATTGAATTTAGCGACTCCTTTGTTGGGAGTATGTTTAGTATCTGCACGCAATGATTTTTGTGCACCAAAAGCTAGAGATGCTGTAATGACAATCCCAATTGTACCTATTAATGGACCAAAGAAACCATTTCTTTGTCCTTTTTGATGATCTCGAAACACTTCGATTCTCCTTCTTAAGAATGATTTGAGTTGATGAGGGTTTTCGGGTCCGGCCCCCATGCAAGTGGTACCGACTTGCATACCTGCCATACCGCGCGCCGCCTCGGCGACTTTAAATAAACCCTGACCATAATCACGCATTGATACCCTCATCTGGCGGATGAGTATTTCATCGCATGTAAATTCTTGAATTTCTGCAATTTCTTTTTTCCACCAATACATAAATGGATTTAGATAAAACAGGCAGCATGCCAGTTCCATTATTAAGATCCAAACCGTATCTTTGTTACGGTGGTGGTGAATTTCGTGATGTAAAATAATATTGAAATCTTTTGCGTTTGATACAAAAGACGCGGGAACAACGATCTGTGCGGCTCGGCCGATCAGTGTTGAAAAGGGAATCTTAATGGAATCAGAAACTCCAATTTGCACCCGTCCAATTTTTCGAATCAGTATGGCATCCGATAAAATGCGCTGAAGCTGCAAAACTTTTCTATAAAACAAAGTCAGAGAACCCAATAAGCCTAACCCCAAAAGCAAAAGGATCGAATCTTCAATTGCCACAAAATCCATCCAACTATTTTCTATCTGCGTGCGAGCCACTGGTGGAATGACAAAAGGACCATTTCTGGCTTTTTTAATCGCAATCGGCGCGGACACCATGTCTGACAAAGGCACACGAACCGTCAGATTCATATCCGGCAGAGTTTCTTGGGGCAAAAACGAAAATGAGATGGGAAATAAAACCGCTGTTAACAACAAGCCTTGTGCCCAATGGTTAAGGGTCGCAAATGAAATCCGCCCGCGTGATAGCACCGTCATAGATCGCATGCCCTTTAATAAAACCCAAGTTAGCGCGATCAGAACATTGATGGCTAAGTAGTATTTTAAGATGATGGAAACCATTTAGTCCTTCAATCTTTCGTCAATCAAAGTGCGAATAGCTTCCATTTCTTTTTGTGACATTCGAGCGTCGTTCAATAAACGCATAACCATGGATGTGGGATCACCGCCAAAAACATTGGCTTGAAGATGTTGCAGGCTCATCGCTTCGTATTCGGCGCGCGCAATCAGGGGAGTATACACATGCGCCTTTTCTTTCTTTTGGCTTTCTAAGGCACCTTTCTGTTCCAAAATTTTCATAATGGTGGCCACTGAGGTATAAGCTAAATCGCGTTCACTAGGCAGAGCCTCTTGAACGCCTTTGACCGTGGTTTCACCCAATTCCCAAACCACGTTCATAAGCTCTAATTCAACTTCTGTAAGTAGCTTTTCTAATTTAATGCGTTTTCGTCCGACCACAAGTGACCTCCGAAAACGATCATCTACTAAAAGATTAGTAGATGTCTACTAAATCTTTAGTAGATCGCGCGCCCCGCGACATCAGTCGGGACTATGAATCAGAATTTCGACGACTTACATTTTCCAAACTTCAAGGCATCGGTTGAAATTTACTTTGCGACCCTCAACAGTCGGCTGAACATGAGTCATTTTTTCGATGAAGGCAGCCCCTCTTGGTAATTTATCGGTCCCTTTGTACTGGGACAAGTTCGAAGTGTAGTGAAAATCAGTTACGTTCTTGGTTCGTTTCTCAAATTGCTTTGGGAACAAAACCGCTTCTGTCGCGATTCTCATCGTATTCACCCAAATATCATTTTCAAACTTCGAGGCCGATTTATTTCTGTAGAATGGCTTTCCAAGCTCACGCGGTGGGCACAATCCATGATGAAGAGGACCGTTGTATCCCACTTTTCCATCAGCCGTTTTTGCCGTCTTTTGCCACATTGAAAACTGGCTTGGTGTCGTCGCTACTTTCATTAAATTTGTTTTATTCGCATTGTGAGGACCTTGAATAAATGTAGACCGGTAAGGCCTACCTTCATCAGACGCGCGGTTCTTAATAATCTTTGCCACGGTCATTGGATATTCTAAACCGTAGCGGTAACACTGGGCCATTTCACCATACAGCGTACGCGCCAACACATCCACATTAGCCACATCGGCCATTGTGATATATTGCTTGTCTTCGTTTTTAATTGGCGGAATTTTTTTCTTTTTCAACTTTGAATACACGAAGTTATCGTACACATTTCCCTCTGGAAACTTATTTGGATACTTTGTCGGCGGACTCGTGGCACAAAAACCAACGACATCATTTAACAATTTAGCCGTATCATTTACGCCAAGATTTTCTATCGCTTCAACCATGGGACGACATACGCTCTCGAGTCCCTTCATTTGCGCGCTGGATGCCGTTGCCGTACAATCTTTTTCTGATTTCGTAGGTCGCGCTGGTAGTGGAATTTTAGTATTTGGAACTGCCGCTGCGGGCGGTTCTTGCGGTTTGCCTTTTTCACCGTAAAACGTTTCCATTGGCTTATCGGAGATATTATATTTCTCGATGTAACCTTTGCCCATATTCGTAACTAACTCTCCCGTATCATCGAGGCGCACATAGAAATATTCTATCGGAACATACTCTTCATCAATCATTTCACCCGAGATCGGATCCTGTACGCGATGTATTTCTGGCTTTCCCGTAACTCGAACGCTTGATTTTCTATCGAGCCAACCAACCGCATCTTTACAGACTTCTTTTTTAGTTTTCTGATCGACTATTTTATCACAGTAACGCCAGTTCAATGCCGGCTTTGTAAATACAGTAATGTACTGACCATCTTCTGCTTTACTAATGTAAGAATCATATTCGGGAATTTTATTTGGATCACTAACAAGCGAGAGCGGCAACAATAGGAGTATTAACAAGAGGTGTTTCATCTGCGTTTTTTATCGGAATTTTTCGTCTAAATTTAAGACGCTGATTTGACTTTGTTCTAACTCTTAGACCTATGGCTTACTAAGGTGCGACTGGCGGTGTGCGATCCACTAGACCTTGCAGTAGTTCAAATTTTGGATAGGACTGTTGCCCAAATGGTGCATATCTTAAATAACTAAATACAGACGCTTTCCCTGTCGTTCCCACAAGAATATTTGTGCTTCCCAAGAATAAATCTTTGAACTCGCCTGTATAGACAGTCACAGGCGAATAGGCTCTTGGAAATTTATAATCACCCCAGCATTTTAAAATAGAACCAGTCTTTCCGCATACGGCGGTATAATTTGATTTACCTACGTAAAGTTTGGTGTAGGCCGATGTGTCTGAGGTTAACGTCAATGCCGTGCGATCGGATGCTGAGCCATTACCAATACCAAGCCCTCCAGCCCAGCACATAACGCGAGAATTATCTGAACGGATTACGCAGTTAGTATAACCGACAATTAAATCAGTGAATGTCGTGCCAGTATTAATTTGAGTGGGTACAGCCGCAGTTGTGCTTCCGTTTCCAAGTCCCACAGTGTGCTCGCCCCAACAATACAGTTCACCTGTGGTCTTCAATGCGCACGCATGAGTATAACCAACGCCAACTGTTTTGAAGTTAGAGCCCACCAGAACGGGAGTTACACGATTAGTAGTATCACCAAGACCCAACTGATGCTTATCATTTAGACCCCAGCATTTCAAATCGTCTGCCGTAGTAATTCCACACATGAAATCATATCCAATACTAACACTTTTGTATGTTTCAGTAGAGCTAACTATAGACGGAGTATTTGTGGACACGCTGCCGTTTCCAGGATACGAGCCGGAACAAAACAATCTGTCTAAGGTATCGATATAACAATAAGTAGAGCTACTAGGCGAATACTCATAAAAAGATTTTACTAGCGTAGACCGCTCGGTTCGAAATGGATTAGATCGCGTCCCTGTCGTTGCGCCGATTTCAGAGCCCCAAATATACATTTTATTATTTTCATCTACTAGTCGTCTGTTAGAAGCAAAACGAATATTCAAAGTTGAATCGACCAGTTTTGGCGTCCACGTTTCACGTGTATCTAACGTTGAATTTACCGTGTTCGAAAAAACACATTTCGGTAACCCTGCCGTAGTAACGGCGCACATTCCCCCTTTAGCAGAAATCAACTTTGTAAAAGTGTCAGCATCCCAAACCGTTGGCAAACGAGGAACTAAATCCCATGCGCTACTTGAATACGTCATCGCTAGACCCAAACCGAAACATTTTAGCTTCGACGTGGTCGTGATTCCGCAAAAGAAATCTTTCCCTGCCTTCAATGTCGTATATTTATCTGCACTGTCAATCAACGTCGGCGTAGAGATTACATTCCCAAAGCCCATTAAGTTATTTTGATCCACACCAATGCAGTACATGTCACCATTACTTAAGCCACACGCCAAACTATCATTCCCCGCAAGCAGTGTATAGTCACGTGATGAGTCCACTGTTTGCGGAGTCGTATTGTACAATCCCGAATTATCTATTCGTATTCCCCAGAATTTCCAATCACCATTCACAGTGATTCCTTGAGTGTACATTTGCTGAAAATAAACCGAGTCATAACCGACACCGCTATCAACCGCAACCGGAGCAAGCCTGTTTGTATCGGTTCCATCACCCAAATGATAGGAATAATTTGCTCCCCAGCACATCAATTGATTTGATCCTAGGCGAATGGCACAGACTGAATTACCATCAATCACTATAGATTTATATTTGTTAGGCGAATCAATTAAATTCGGCGTATTATAGTCATTCGTTGTTCCGCTACCATTAGCCCCGTAGGAATAGGTTCCATCACCCCAGCAGTACAGATCATCATTTGAATTGATACCACAAACAACGTTCCAAATGTTTGAAGAGACAACTTGTTTCCACGTAAACCCGGTAACTTTTTGAGGATACAGCTGGTCATTGTTATTACCGATTCCCAACTGGCCATCAAAACCCCAACCCCAACAGTATAACTCATTCGCCGTACTCAATGCGCACTTATGGTCCTGATCAACAACAATAGATTTAAAACTAGTTCCAGACACATGTTCCTGGAAACCTTCGACAAATCGATAGGTCGATTCTCGATTGCCCCCAACGGAATCACGACAAACCAACTTACCATTTGATAGAACGGCACAGGAAGAATAATAACCGATATCATTTACACTCACCGCTGGTCGCTGAGCATCGATCACTTGAACGGAAGATGTCGATATTAATCCCAAAGTATGCGGAATTGTGAGGTCTGAAATTCCGACTGAAATTCTTCGATCAGTATTTTGAACCGGGTTGGAGGTAATAGGTAGCACGATGTCAGCATAGGCTTGACCGATGGGAAGAATCACCGAGCCTGACGTGTAACCTTCTGAGGCCACAAAATCACCATACACATCATAATAAACCGTAATCGGTGTTATAGGCACAGAATTGGAAATCACCCTAAATGTGACACTGGTCGCCCCTTCGGCAATCGTTTCACCTGAAGACTGGAACTGGATCATGAAGGGAACATCACGAAACCAAGTATGCACCGTCGGAGTCGTTAAACTCTGGGTAATCCCGATTGGATTTACACCCAACACACACAACGTTAACGACAAGCTACCATAACTTCCAATAATCGCATCGATATGATTAATTATAGATATTTCTGTAGAATATCCAGAAATGTCGGTACAGACCGTTGATGACGTCGGACCGACTTTATATTTGTAAGTCGCAAGATCTGTACCGCTGACCGCAACATTAAGCTGATTTTCGCCATCGTTATTAGGCGGCGCTCCGGAAAGCACGGCCATGGGAGGAGGACCGTCATACATGATGATCGTATCCGACTCACACGCTGATTCAGCACCCGAAGGATCGCGAAATTTTACGAAAACTTCTTTTTTCCCATTTCCAATCGACAGAACCCACGATTTAGAGGACGCCGAGTTTTCCCAACTCCCCCCCCGAAGCGCAGGCGGCCGTGTTCGTGACATACATCTGTGTAAATTGATGAATAAACTGGATATCTAAATTCACATTTCGCGTGGCAGAGCTCGCCGCATCCGCCGCAATTTTTATTGAATTACTTCCAGTTATACTTGGCGTAGTCCATGTCACTTTGTACCCAGGCGCAGTGACGGAACCATCTGAACTAAAACCTAAAATATTTGTACTCGAAGTCGATGTAATCGGAGCTTGCGCAGAATTGCCAGATACTTCCAATAACAAGTTAGCCGGATTGCCTGTGGCATCTTTATAAATAGTGATAAAGTCATAGTCGGCTTCGGTATCAAAAACATCAAAAGTGAAAACTTTTGTTCCGCCCGTAATCACAATCGAACAACTCTCGTCATTAGTATAGTCGAGAGCAGTGCCGCCACTATCGATAAATTCACCAACGGGCGCATCGGTATTCGTAACACCACTGCACGCAGAGACAGACACCGGCGACGCCACCAGAATCGAATCGCTATAGCAATCACTGGTCCCGCCACTCGCCGTTTTAAATTTCGCATACTTCACTGCAATTTTCGTTGTGGTGTCCGGAGCCAATGTGACTCCCACTTGGGATGCGACCGCTTGCCAGCTCCCGCCAGACGAACAAGTTGGATCGTCAGTAATGTAGACTTGTTCCCACTCACTCGGGGCATGGATTTTTAAATTGACCGATGCTGATTGTACAAGACCTTGCCCTGGTTTTTCGATGTAAACGAAAGGCGCCCACGACTGTTGCCAAATATGCTTAACCGCTTTGGAAATGTCTTGTCTCTCTCCGGACGAGTTGATTCCCAAAACACACAATGCAAAACTTCCCGTGTAATTCGGCGGAGTAATGGCTATTGGATCGCTAATACTTACGGTTGATGAATAACCCGATAGTTCCTGACAATCGGTCACAGCCGAATCTCCAAATTTGTAAACGTAGGATATTGCACTCACGCTAATGACTTGAACCGAATGAGTTAAGTTTGTAGTTCCATTTACAGGAGTATTATTTAAGGAAATTTCAATATCGTGATTAATGGGTGTTTCGTCTGTGATCGGCCTAGCTATTTTGGAAGTCAGGTCCTGCACACTAGTTTGCAAAAAACATCCTGACAAAAAGTTTGTCAAAATTAGTAAACTTGAAACGTACAAGATGAGGTGTTTCCTCGGGTTCATAGCTAATCTATCGGCAATAGGTCGCTATTTCTAAAGATATCTTGCGCACAAAAACTGACTCAAATCGAGAAAATTAAAAACTCAGTGTCATCATGAGACGTTTCAGGTATAAAACGACTATGAACCTAACTCCTATCCAAAAACTGTGGATTGCGTCTTGGCAAACTCTGTCCGTCATCTTGCCGAAAGCCATAGCCCAAGCGGCGCAAATACTGTTTCTAACACCAGAAAGAATCCCAAGGCCACCATCGGAAATAGATTATTTCAACTCTGCTAAAAAATATAAAATTGACGACCGTATTGCCGCTTTCGAATGGGGGCTGCCACACAACCCACTCGTGTTGCTAGTGCATGGATGGAGTGGACGTGGTGATTCCGCAGGACAAATCACTCATGTCGGCGAATACTCTCAATTCATGATTGATATTCAAAAAACACTAGGGCCTTATCATGCCATTATTGCACATTCATTTGGTGCTGGCTGTGCGGTGCTATCAGCATCTCGCGGTCTTTTGGTTAAAAAAATAGTAATGGTTGCGGGTCCTTCACGCTATGAACTCGTCGTTACAAATTATTTAGATGCTCTTAAGTTAAGTCCAAAAGCACGAGAGCATTTTTTGAATAGCTTAGGTGAACGAGTAAAACTTCCGGTTGCAGACATGAATGTCGGTGTGATCGGTAACAAACTCAGCCATCTGAAAGCAATGGTTGTCCACGACATAGAAGATAAAGAAGTCACTGTTCGCGCGGCTGAAGATATTAAAAAGAACTGGCCAAGTATTGAAATCATGATGACAACAGGTTTAGGCCATCGACGAATTTTAAAGGATCCGACAGTTACAGCAGCTGTAACTGAATTTATTCTGAAGACCTAGTTTGAAATCAATTGCTTTAGCATTGCGACCAAATCAACGACTAAATACATACCATCGTGATCAGAAGCTCTCTTATTCACTTGATCTGGTTTCGTCGGCATCAAAGACTCTGTTCCATCTGGTCGCACGTCACGCTGAATACCAGCGGCGAGTATGAACTTAGCAAATTCAGGATTTACCATCATTGCGTCGAGTTGGGCTGCGATTAACTCAGAATCCCAAGGATCGGGAGTTTTTTCATTAAGTTTAAAATAATATTGCGAAAAACGATCTTCAAGCTTGAGTGGATTCTTATCAAAATTAAGAGCGTCCGCTAACCCGGCCGTATAAAAAGCGGCGAATTCAGGAGCCACGCGAATATCATTGTTGAAATCGCCGCCCATCACTATAGGAATACCTGGGTATTTCTCTTTTAACATATTCATGATTTCAACACTGGCTTGAGCTTGCTCGGTGCGTTTTATAACTGTCTTATCAGGTTTAGGTTCTTCACCTGGCTTAGGCTTTTTGCCTCCACCAATTTGTGATTTTAAGTGAGAAGCTAATAACGCCATAATTGGTTTTGAATATTTTGATGCCCCTGCTGGACGAACTAACAACACCGGCAAATCTCTAGAGAACACTGGGTCGTTTTCTTGATTGGTCAGAGAGTACTTACGATGACTTTGCACTTCAAAGTCAAAATTTAAAGTGCGCTTAACAAAGTAACAGACATCGATACCACGCTCGTCATTTCCTTCAATCAATATGGCTTGGTAGTCATCGTTCAAATACTCTTTAGAGAATTTCTGAGCAGCCTCAATATCTTTTACTTCCATTCCAATAATTATATCAGGGTTTTGATTACGAAGTCGGGCCGCCATACGCAAGTTTTGACCATGTGTTTTTTCAATAGTCTTTTCTACTTTGACATTTTTCACTTCACCATTGGCATCGACAGTTTTAATACGCGAGTATTCTTTGAACTCACCAAGATTTTCAAAGTTTTGGCTTACGATCTTTAACTGCGCGGGGTTCTCGATACCTTTATTTCTGTTAGTAGAATCTAAGAAAAATCGCTCACCATATTTATTAACCGTTGGAAGATAGGTATTAATACAGGCCGGGACAAAGGTAAACGCGTTTGCCGAAAGCGAGAATAAGCCAATCAACAACGCGAGGGAAACCTTAGTTCTATTCATAGGTCTCCTTGGTTGCAATTAAATGCCAGCCTCAAAACCTATTAAACGACACTAAATCGTCAACAATCTAAACACACCCCGAAATAGGTAAAGACTAAAAGCGCCCTTTAACCATTCCATACCAGTAAAGAATTGGTAACAACCAACGTTTTAATATCCACATTGATTTTCGCGGAATCGTTTGATCAAAAGGAAATGACGGCATTAATTTATTGTCATAACCAAACTCGGCCAAAATAACTTTACCGTAATCAACTATTAGGGGACACGAAGAATAACCATCGTAAGCCTCATCCAGCTTCATTCCGTTCATTGCCGAAATTAAATTCTTAACAACGACCGGATATTGTTTACGAATGGCTGCACCCGTCTTTGAATTTGGAACACCCGTGACATCGCCAACACCAAAGATGTTAGGGTATTTCAAGTGCTGGAGCGTAAATTTGTTAACGGCTAACCAACCCTTTAAATCTCCCTCTTCAAAGGCTAATCCAGATTCTGCCACATAGCTATGTGCAGACATACTTGGTACTACATGGAGCATATCATACTGCATAGACTTTTTGGTTACTACGCCATCTGCTGCAGTCACATCAAAAACCGCTGTTTTTTTAGCAGCATCAATCCCGACCAGTTTATGCATGAAATGAGTTTGAATATTTTTTTCTTTTACAACTTTATCCAAAGCTTGAGCAAACTCTGGAACACCAAATATTACCTTTCCGGCCGCAGCAAAGTGAACTTGAATTTTGTCACGTACGCCATTTTGACGAAACATTGAATCAGCCAAATACATTATTTTTTGAGGAGCTCCGGCACATTTGATTGGCGTCGGCGGCATAATGAACAATGCGACACCGGCCTTCATATTCTTAAGGCATTCTTTTACGTAATCTACTTGATCGTATTCGTAAATCGAACACACGCCGTTTTTTCCTAAATGGCCAGTTAGGCCGTCAATCTTTTCCCAATTTAATTTTAAACCCGTCGACACAATTAAATAATCGTAGGTAACAATTTGATCACTTACGAGGGTCACTGTTTTCTTTTCTGGATTAACTTTCGAAACAGCCTGCTTAATCCAAGTCACACCATCAGGAACTAAATCTTTGTTCTCTTTTCGAGTTTCTTCTTTGGTACCAACACCACCACCGACGAGTGTCCAAAATGGTTGATAGTAGTGGTACGTTGACGGATCTACAATCGCAACATCCACAGGTGATAAATACTCTAGCAATTTAGACGTTACTGCCAAACCGCCTGAGCCCGAACCAAGAACTAAAACTTTAAAGTGCTCCATAAGATTCCCCTTTACGTTTCAATTTGACTACGTAGTGAGTCCTTTTGTCACATTCTAAATGTCTCAAACTGATAAATTCCAAAGATTAGAAATACCTGTGCTAAACTCTTAATGGGGATCTCAGAAACTGCCGATAGCTAGTTTGATGAAACTTGGGGAGTGTGTATGCGTCGCTACGTCTTAATTCCATGCATAGTTTGCACTTTTATAATCACTACCGTCCTATTTCAAAACTGCAGTAAATATAAACCTGAATTAAATGCGTCTGACGCCTATTCGGCCACTGCAGAATCGATTGGTGAAAGTAATTCTGACGATGAAGCGACAATTGCCGAAATCGTAAACGGCTCGACAATCAATTTCTCTCAATCCGTTCCTGAATTCAGCAACATCTGGTCACCTATTTTCTTTTTTGGAATCGACAACCCTAGAGTTTCAGCTGTAGTCAGCTATCAATGCAAAGTCGATCAAGGTGAATGGATTGGTTGTGCTAGTCCATTCAAACTAGACAACCTAGTCGATGGCATGCACTCATTATCAGTGAAAGCCATATACAAAGCACTCTCTGAATCACTACCAAAAAATATCGTCTGGACAAAAGATTCACTAGTTCCACTTGTTGCGTTTAACAAAACACCTCCCGCAAACATTGGTACGAACGAAGTTGAAATTACATTCTCAGCCACTGACGGTGGATCAGGCATCGATTCCTACTCATGCTTATTTGATAACGGTGAATGGAAAACATGCACTAGTCCTATTAATTTTTCAGGACTATCCGACGGCGCACATAAGCTGAAAGTGCGCGTGATGGATAAAGCTGGAAACATCAACGAAGTTCAAACACTGTGGAATGTATCGCCACTTCTACCATACATAAACCTGACAGCAAAACCGAACGCGTTTATAAAAGAATCGTCTGCAACGTTCAACTTTGAAATTATAAATGGCTTATCATTCAATCAATTTGAATGCGAATTCGAAGGCGAACTTGAATTTAATTCCTGCACTTCTGGCATCACATATAACTTAACAAAAGACGGCCAATATTCATTTAAGGTTCGCGCAAAAGATTCTCAAGGGTATCTAACAAGCACTCTGACATATCAATTTTATCGAGATGCTACAGGTCCAACAATTGAACTTGTTTCTCCCGTATCTGGCAGTATATCTAAAAACTCGCTTGTCGTTGCCGTAAATATCGATGATGGAGCGGTGGGATCGGGCGTAGATTCAAACACATGCAAGGTTTCAATTGCGGTGAACGGAGAAACTTCAGAACAAGGAATATCAAATTGTAAATTTCCTTTAGATTTAACCTCACACTTAACGGGCGCATATAAACTATCGATCACTTCGGTTGATAAATTAGGAAATGAAACTCTGTCACCCGAATATCTATTCTATTACGTACATGAAGAACAAGGGCCTGGATTCATAACGATAAATATGTCTGGTGGCGCTGCTCTGGCTGCCAACGTTATTCCTTTGAACGAGAGCGGTCAATTCTTAGAAAGTTATAACAAATTGGGTATGGGTAACAAAGAGTACGTCGAGAACAATCACGAGCAGTATATCGGTGCACGCTGGTATAGAGATAGTGGTCTGCTAAAGGGTATAAAAAAGCACTTGTCTACAGATGCAGCTGCTAATTCCCAGGTGTACGCTATTCCAGTGGGCTCTTTAGATAACTCGTCAAACAACCCATTTGACGTACAAACATACATCACCGCCGCAGGCCTAAACGGCACTTTTGTACGCGCATCAGCCAACGCATCTGGAAAAATGCTTAACGGAATCAACCAAACAACATTATTCTCTGGCAAAACCGGACTTGAATTGGACTTACCAGCAGTGTTCAGACCGTTCGTTGGGTTCTTAGATTTATCTAATCAATCGGGGTACACAAAATTTCAAGACTTCCCTATGATTGAAAACCCGGATGCCTATTCAGTGAAAGAATACACCGATATTTTTGGAATTGACGCCAATCAACTTGGAACAACAGCGGCCACAAAGCAAATTATCTATAATTCCATAAACGGAAACATTGGACCAGCAAGTTTAAACTTCAACGGTTTTGATTATCGCAACGTCTCGCGCGCGACATCAGACTCACGCGATGAAGTGATTGGTGACTGGATTGGCAAATCGATTGAATATGCTTACAAAACTAAAAAGAAACTTATGATCTACGTTACAACGGATGGAGCGCCCGAGTCGGCAGAATCCGATACCGGTGGTGGCATGTGGACGGTTGATCGCGGTGTTGCCGGCCAACTCCTAGTATTCATCGTTGATCCAATCAATGGTGTACCCGCAAGTAACTACGGCACTGATTATATGATCGGAAATTTCACTTCTACACAAACCGCAAACGATGACTATTTTGCATCCGGCGATGCCCGTGTTGATGCACGCGAGATGGTAGGCCTAGTTGTTGTTGCCAACTATCTCCAGTTTGCTGGTCACAACGAAAAAATTGAATCGTTAACCCAATCTTTAATAAAAAAGTCAGACTTCACTAAGTTTGTGAAAATCAAACCAGTTCCATAACCTGACTAAAATGCTATCGCATTTTCATAGACAGTCGAGTGATTAGTCTACCCTAACACAATCTCAACAATTCTGGTTTTATCCCAACAGAATCCTAAATTGTATCTGGACCAATTATCTATTACTTCCTAAATCATCATCTTAGGAGGTTTTCGGATGCGTAATCAATTATCAAAAATTATTACAGTTACATTGCTTGCCGGTTCAGCAGCAATGGCTGTTTGTCCATCAGGTACTGATTCTTTAGGCGTTGTAAATTCAGTTGAGCGTTGTGCTTTAAAAGGTAAATACCTTAATACACAATTAACTCTAACTGCAAAGAACGAATATGTCATCACTGACGGTGTTTTCATCGGTGGCGACAACGAACAAAGTTCTAAATTGGTTATCGAGCCAGGAACTAAAATCATCGGTTTACCAGCCGCATTCATTTCTGTAATGCGCGGATCACAAATCATCGCTCAAGGTACAGCTAAAAAACCAATCGTGTTTACATCCGCTCAAGCAGCTCCTAAACGCGGTGATTGGGGTGGCCTAGTTCTGAACGGTAATGCTCCTATCAATGCGTGCAAAGCAGGCGTAGCAGTTTGTGAAGCGGTTTCTGAAGGTATCAAAGTTGAACAAGTTAAATTTGGCGGCAACAATGCCAAAGACAACAGCGGCATCCTTAAATATGTACGTGTTGAATATGTTGGTTACCCAATTTCTCCAGACAACGAACTTAACGGTATCACATTCAATGCCGTTGGCAGCGATACAGTTGTTGAAAACGTACAAGTTCACATGAGCTCAGATGACGGTGTTGAATTTTTCGGCGGAACAGTAAACGTAAAATACCTAGTTCTAACAGCCAATGAAGATGATTCACTAGACTGGGACATGGGTTGGACTGGTAAAGTACAACATTTACTAATCGATCAAGGTCAAGATGCTGTTGATAATGGAATCGAAGCTGACAACTTGAAATCTCCAATGAACGCAATGCCTCGTTCAAATCCAACGATCTCAAACATGACGATCATTGGCTCTCCAAAATCGGCGTTTGGTCTATTACTAAGACGCGGAACTGCAGCTACAATCGTAAACTCAGTAGTTGTTGGAACAGGCAAAGCAGCGATCAATATCGACGATGCTGAAACATTCACTAACGGTGCTAAAGTAGTTGGTACTGCGGTTTATTCTGAAGGTTTGAAATTCGAAAACTCAATCGTTTATAGCGCTAAAAATTTCGAATACGACGCTGCTAAAGACGCTTGGTCTACAGAAGCTTGGTTCTTGTCTCAAAAAGGCAACTCAACTCAAGATCCACAACTTCAAAGTTACATGCCAGCGGCCACATCTCCTTTGTTAAAAATGGGTGTTTCTTCTGACGATTTATTCTTTGACGGCGTAACTCACGCTGGTGCTTTCGCTAAGAAAGATTGGACTCAAGGTTGGACTGTAAGATAGTTCACTCCTTATCTTTAGGTGTAACTCACTCTAAACAGCTAGGTACTAAAAGGTACCTAGCTGTTTCTATTTTTCTCCTATCGCAAATTTCAGCTAATTCGTCTTTTGCGCAGTCCGAAGAAACCATCATGGTTCTGGCTCCAAAGATCAAAGGATCATTAGCTGAACTTTTAAACGAGAAAAAATCATCTCTACAAGTCAGTGAAGTATTAAGTGCGGAATCGATGACCAAAACTGGCGACAGTGATTCGGCTCAGTCTTTAAAACGCGTGACCGGTTTGACGTTAATGAACGGCAAGTATGTCTACGTACGCGGTCTCGGTGAACGCTACTCGTCTGTTCTATACAACTCGCAATCAGTCCCATCACCAGAACCATCTCGCCGAATTGTTCCTCTAGATTTATTTCCGGTGGCTCTACTCGAAAATATTCAAGTTAAAAAAAGTTACTCAACTGATCTGCCCGCTGAATTTGGCGGCGGACTGATTAGCCTGACTTCAAAGTCGGCACCATCGCAAGATCAAGCATCCATAAAGATCGGCCTGCAATTAGATACTGAAGATTCCCTTCTATTCCCTCAATCATCACCAAGTGATATCTGGGGCAAAGATCGCTCCTACCGATCAATGCCATTCGCAGTAAAATCACAAATTGAAAACCGTCAGCGGGTGATTGAGAAAATCGAAGGTCTGAGCACCGAGGGCTTCTCGCGTGCGGATCTACAGAATATGGGTAAAGAATTCAAATCAAACTATGATTTAAAACCAGTCAGTCCGTCTAATCTGCCGAACCTTTCAGTCAATTGGGGCAAGGTTTTAAAATTTGAAGATTTCAAGTTTAGCCACCTTGGCAGCGTCAACTACGCTAACAGTTATGATCAACGATCAATCCAAGGTAAAAAACTAAATGCTATCAATGATACAGAGATGGCGCTGGACGAAACTTCCGATACTCAGACTTTTGAAAATCAGATTAAATCGTCAGCTCAGCTAGATTTTGAAATCACGCAAGCCAAAAACAAATTGCGTTTTAATTTTCTAAATTTAAACGATACCAGCAACGAAATCGGGGTAAAAACGTACTCGGTCACTGGGGATTCTGTAAAGTCTCGTCGGCGTACACAGATTGAATGGATTGAACGTACATTAGGTCGCAAGCAAATTTCTGGCTTACATCGACTAATTAGCGAAAATGATGCAACCATCGATGAAGCCAAAGCAACCGGACTATTTGTAGATTGGAAAGTTCAGGATTCTCAAGCCTCTCGCTATGCTCCTGACTCTAAGGAATACACTTACTTATTAAAAACAAATGATTACGAATTCAATACCGACACTACTGGCAATCGACGTAATTATGGCATCCTTGATGATAAAACTCAGGAAGCTAATTTAGATCTTTGGTACAAACTTGAAAATGCCAAAATTAAAGTGGGTATGCTTCACAACTCACGTGATCGTCACAGTGATGTCTACCGCTTTCATTTCAAAGACGCAGACGTAAATGCTAAAAATTACGATCTGACCAAGGATTATGATACGATTTTTGAGCAATTCAAAAACTCAGATACATTTCAATTCCTAAGCGTTACGGACAGCGCCGACAGCTACTATGGAAAACAAACTTTGGATAGCCAATACGTGTGGACTGAATGGCAAATGGGCACTGACTGGGAATTAGGCGCTGGGGTGCGTGCGGAACGCAACCAAATGGAAGTTGGCACATTCTATTACTATGCACCGGACGATATTTCGTCTTTGTCAGGTATCCGCACCTACAACCAGCTTCCATCTGTAAATTTAAATTACAAAATTTCAGAGCAAGTGAAAGTCCGTACAAGCTTATCGCAAACATTAGCCCGTCCCGATTTTAGAGAACTTTCAACGGCCCCTTATATCGATGAAGACTCAGGCTACGAAACAGTGGGCAATCCGCTTCTAAAAACTACGTTGATACAAAACATCGACCATCGTTATGAGTATTTTTGGAAAGAGGATGAATATCTATCCATCGGATTCTTCCGAAAAGATTTCACTAATCCCATCGAATCACAATTTGAGCCAAGTCCTAATCTTAGAAAAACATTTGGCAATTCAAAAAGTGCCTACAGCCAAGGTATCGAACTAGAAAACCGATTTAACTTGCGCTACCTATCGCGTGACTTAAGACGATTTTATTTTTCTTACAATTTGTCTTCAATTGAATCTAAAGTGGATTTATCTAATGATACTTTAGGATTACAAACGTCGAAAGAACGACCGCTACAAGGTCAGTCGCCTTACATCGTTAATTGGCAAATCGGTTACGAGAATCCCAATGTCAGCTGGAATTGGAATTTGATCTTCAATATGATTGGTCGCCGTATTACCGAAGTTGGAACTCAAAACCGCCCAGATATCTACGAAGAGCCACAACCACAAATCGATCTAACGTCTAACTACCGATGGTCAAAATCTTCTCTAATTTCTCTGCGCGGCCGTAATATTTTAAACCCAGACGTACGCTATACTCAAGGCGGCGATGTTGTTCGCCAAGAAAAAAAGGGCGACGCGTACTCTGTCAGTTGGAGTTATAACTTTTTATGAGAACACTCACTGGATTTATTATTTGTTTAAGCATTCTATTCATCTCCTGCAGTCGCAACGAGGCAGAATACTATGGCTATGCTCATAAAGACGACGACAAGCAAAATCAAAAAATCATCCTTTCGCCATCCGAAAAAATTTCAACTGCGATTCAGAACAACGACTGGAATTCGATTAATTCCCTTATTTCCACAGGTTTATCAGTCAACACCATTTTAGACAGCGGTCGCTCATTGTTAAATGAAAGTGTTCTTTGGAATCGCGACGATATCTTCAAGAATCTGATTACTGCTGGGGCCGATCCGAAGCTCAAAGATCAAACAGGAACAGACACCGTCGAAATGTGCGCAGAAAAAATTAATTTCCAAGTTTTACTAGATCCGACGTTGTTGCCTAAGTTCCAAGACGAGCTGTTCAGTTATTTAGAATCCGAGGATAATGACGAGTTGAAACGACTTTTAGAACAAAAATTGAATCCAAACTTCGTATCTGCCAATGGTGAAACACCGCTCACCTATGCCGTTACAAATAATCTAGAGAATGCTGTTCGCTTGCTGACAAATCCATCGTTCGCCACCGACGTGCACCTAAAGAATCAAGCTGGAAAATCAGCTTTAGCACTATCACAAGAATTGAATTTAAAACGAATCGAAAAAATACTTTTGAGCCGCGGGGCTCAATTTTAGGAGGTAGTCATGAACGAACGCATATTCGCCGTTGCCCATTTAGCTGACCAAGTGGTTCTATATTTATTACTTGGATTGTGTTTGATGAGCCTTTACATGATTATAGACCGCTACTTTAGTTTGAAAAAGCTAGTCACACAAAGCAAGCAATTCAAAAGCGAAGTGGCACCTCTAATTCAAAGTGCTAACTTTAGCGGTCTTGACAGAATTGCCAATAGTGACTCGCTTCCCAACGAAACATTGCGAATGGCGCTGAACCATTGCCGCACTAGCCGAAACCCAAATTTATCTTCACTCGTTGAATCGGTAAAAAACTTGAACAAACCGGCGCTAGAAAAATACTTAGGTTTCCTTGCTACTGTAGGATCCAACGCACCTTACATCGGGTTGTTCGGAACAGTTCTAGGCATCATGAAATCATTCAACGATATGGGACAATCCGCGGCCGGTGGCCAAGGTTCAGTAATGGCTGGTATCTCTTCGGCGTTGATCGCCACAGCGGCCGGTCTATTAGCGGCGATTCCTGCCGTCCTTGCCTACAATTACTTTCAAAAACAAGTTAAGTACGTAAACGAAACTCTAGATCTAGTTCAACACGTGGTGGAAGTGTCTCATTCAGAAAAAAACATGGGAGGCAACCATGGCTAAGAGTCAAAGTACAGACACCGAAATTTCTGATATTAACATTGTACCGCTCGTTGATATTATTTTAGTGGTTTTGATTATTTTTATGATTACCTCGCAAGCACAAAAACAAAATCAGATCGATATGAATCTACCAGAGGCTAGTTTCTCGGATAAAAAATCGGAATTGCCCATTGCAATTTCGGTAAACAAATCGCGCGAAATCTTCATCAATCAGAAACTAACAGATTTAAACGAATTGCGCGGACAACTAGGCACCGAGCTGAACAAGAATCCTGAAATCAGCGCCGTCGTTTCAGCGGACAAAGATTTGGACTATGGCTATGTTATTTCAGTTATGGACGTTGCTAAATCCGCTGGTGTAAAAGAACTCAGCGTTACCACTGTGGAGAACCCATGAAAAAATATTTAGTATTACTGCTATTTCCTCTGATCGCTAGGGCTAATGAACAAGATATTCAAAAACTGATTACAGAGCGTGCCCAACTCGAATCTTTGAACTCAGAACTTCAAAGTGAAATTCGCGCTAGCTCTAGTGAAACCGATCGCACGAACGAGAAAATTTCAGCTCTTCAAGACGAACTCAAAGAAACAAAACGAAAACTTTCTGAAGCAAAGACAAAGCGCGCGCACTTTTTAGCGGAAGCCGGCACAAAAAAAGGAACAACGATGATCGAATTAAATCGCGATCAACTGCTTAAAGGCATCGCCGATTACGAAGGTTTCGTAAGAACAGGACTTCCTTGGGATGTTGACCAGCGTTTAGAAAAAATCAAGGTGATCAAAACGTCACTTCAATCCACAAAAGACGTTGTGAGCGAAACCGTTTTGCAATGGAGCCAATTTCTTGAAGCTGAACGAAAACTGGCTTCAGAAACTCAGCACAAATTACGTCGCCTTACTATCGAAGGTGTGGATCAAGATGCCGCTATCTTCCGACTTGGCTTAACTGTTCTTTATTACAAAACATCGAATGGTCAGACCGGACTATACTATCGCAAAAACCAAAGACTGTTTCATCAGCAAATTTCTGATGAAAATGTAAAAAACAAAATCATTCACCTAGTTGAATCAAAAGATAATAAAAACACAGATCGTTTGCTTTCGGAATTGGTGCTAACTCCCGGAATGGTAAATTAAAGAGGCTATATGATTAAATATATATTGATACTTTTGCCACTTTTCGCTCAGGCTGAATCCGATGTTTTCAAACGCGAACTTGATTTCGTATCTAGCCAGCGCCAGACACTGGAAAAACAACTGACAACCATCAAGTCTCAAAAAGCAAAAAAGAACGCAGATCTGGATCGTCAGCTGGACGAACTTCACAAAGAAAAAGCACGTTTAGTCGCAGAATTAGAATCGACCGAAAACGAAGCGACGGAATACAGTCGTCTAGCTAAAAAGCAATTGCAGAGCCAATCGGCACTGACTGATCGTATGGAGTGGATCAAAACAAAAAATGAGGAAATGATTTACTTTATGCCGTTGAAATCCGAAGAGGGAGATAAAACCCTAGTTGGTGCTTTGAATGCGCAAGCCCACGCAATTGAATCTATGTCCCAAACGTTTTCGGCTGTTAAGAGCTACACGGACCTAAATCAGACACTACAAGAAGGCCACGTATTTCATCTTGGACCATTCGTCCGATTCCTCGATAAAAACAATAAATGGACGGTACTTTCATTAACGGATGCCGGTTATTATTCAGAAACAAATGAATCTTCGTTTGATAAAGTGTCTTCGGATTCACCGTTCGTTGCCGCCGCGTTTATTCAGCTGCCTTTTAATAAAATGCAGCCCATCTTGAAAGAAAAAAACCTGTTCAATCGAATCATGGATTTGCTGCCAGGAGTTTTCCTAGCACTGGTCTTCTTCGCCATTGGATGGATATTTATCCAACTAGCAAAGAGTTAAAATAAAATGAATAAGTTTCTTAGAGTATTATTTATAGGTTTCATAATGGCTTCCGGCCTGGCCTATCTATTTTCAAACAGTAATGCTCTAGAAACGGAAAGCTCAAAACCAGATTCCAGCCCGCACAAAGTCAGCAAAGTCGAAGTGCCGGCACCCCCGCCAAAGGCACCGCCACCTCCAAAAAAGGTGCGCAAAGCAGAGACTCTGGAAAAACCATCAGCGGTTACATCAACACCTTTCGCAGGACTTAAAGCGTTCGGATCTAGCGGTGGTGGTGGCGGCGTGATTTCACAAGCTGATCAGCAAGCTTCGGCATCCGGCTCATTCAGTGATTCAAAATCGTCTCAGACAGCCGATGTCCAGATTCTATCTAAAACAGATCCTCAATTTCCAGACGTCGCCAAGAAGAAAAACATCACGGGTTACGTGCGCGTTCAAATCACCATCGATCAAAGCTCATCTATTAAATCGATTGATGTCCTAGAAGCCAATCCAGAAGGCTATTTCGAGGCAGCAGCTATTGATTCTGTTAAGAACTGGAAATTTTCAGCGGCCTACCAAAATGGAACACCCGTTGAATCCACCATAAAACGCCGTATCGAATTCAAACTGGAGTAACTATGAAACTGCTTATTTTATTTCTAGCACTCTTTCAAATAACTCTGGCGGATACGGCGGTCGATCCTCGTTATGATAATTATGATGGTGAAACGTTGGTTCTAAAACTGATCGAAGACAATCAGTGGGAATCAGCTCGGCAGGTTTTTACAAAAGAAAAGGAATCATTTCTTAAAACTTCCCCGTCAGACTATTATTTAATTCAAGGGTTGCTTCAGCAACAAAGCGGCAACGATAACGACAGCATCCTGTCATTTGAGAAATCTCTCTCATTGAAGTACTCGCCCCTAGCGTTAGAAAAAATCTCCATTCAATTTTTAAAAACTGGACGCTGGGCTGACGGCCTAACTATTTTGGAAACCCATCAGAAATCGGCATTTGGAAAGAACATGCCTTCCGAAATCAGCTTTTTAAAATCAGCTGCTAGCCATCCTGAACATTTGGCAAGAATTCTGGCCTGGAGTGAATCCTTTCTAAAAAATTCTTTCCAGTTTCCACTTTTTAAATTCTACATTGAAGAACTAGCCAAAAATAAAATCACTCACGAGGCAGTTGCGTCCATTAACACGGCGATGGATCAGGGAAAAATAAAATCTGCTGAAGAAGTTTTGACGCTGGCAGAATGTTTCTTAGCTTTAGGGTTGGATACAGAAATTCATAGTTTTTTAGAAAAAGCCCGAATGCAGTTTCCAAACAACGAGCTGATCAAACTCAACTTAGCTCAAGTCCTATTTAAAAAAGACTTGTATTTCAATGCTTTGAATCTGTTGTCAGAACTTAAAATGGATGATGGCGTATTGAACGTTCAGCTTGAGCTTATGAATATCATGCACATTAAATCCTATTCCTTATTTCATCGGATGAATTTAAAAGACGGTAGCCAACATTTAAAAAACTGGTTCGTCTATTTTATTAACAATGAAGACTGGGCGCAGCTCTATTCGCTTCACCCGCAATTTGCGATCTCAGACCCGCAAGCCAAATGGAAAACGGACGATTTCAACTACGCGATGGCCTACAGCGCGCAGTTATTAGAAGATCCTAGCCAAGCACGTGTCTTTATCGACAAGGTGACTTCGCCGAACTTAGCTCAGAAAAAAGCAAACCTTTTAAAATCCCTAAATCTTTAACACTCAGCTCTATTGATTTCGAAAAAATAGATCTCGACAGGCATTTTAGCATCTGCCTATTCTTTAGATATATGGGACTGTCTTTTTAAATGACAACCAGGTAGTCCTTACTTATTTCTTCAAATCTGTAGAAATCCTTCTGTCTGTGCTTTATAAATATTCTTAACAATTTTGGTCTTACAACTTCAAGTCCGGGAGCCTTATGAAACATCTTTTAAGCATCGTATTTTTGATGATCGCGACCCACTCAGCACAAGCGGCTGATATCGTTTGCCAATCTAGCTCGCAACTGACCCTTCAATTAAGCGGTGTAAAAACGGCTCCCTTTTCAATTGATGCTATTTCATTAGCTGACAAATCAGTACCTAACGATGCGATGCTTACAAGTGTGGCAGAAACCACAGATTCTATTCTTGTAGAATTCGTAAACTTAACGACGGCATCGGCATTTGATTTTGAAGTTGGCAAAGAAGTGCTGAACGTAAGTTCATTTACTTTGGATGTTTTTGAATTGGGATCTCCTGGCTCACCATCGCAATCCCACATATTCTCTTGCGTAACAAAATAAAGTTTTAATCTTGCCTAGGGGAAGCTCTAGTGCATAAAATGCCCCTGTTTTCGTCATCAAAGTAAACAGGGGGATCGATGCGATCGAAATCATATTATTTATTTCCGTTATTTTTTATCTTAGGACTTGTCCTAGTTCAGTGTTCGACATCACAAAAGACAGATTCCACTCAAAACAGTAAAATCGCACCGTCGTCCAACTTAACTCGCTCTGAGGCGGAAACCCGATCAAAACTGATTTCTAAAACTCACTA
>CAZCHT010000066.1:0-25571 GCA_964498705.1 uncultured Bdellovibrio sp.
ATACACCGGTTTCTCAAACGAGCGATTTAAAATTTTGAAAAAATATATCCACAGAATATTAAATATCTCTGATCCCGAAGACAATTAGTGTTTATCTTTCGGATTCCATTTTACAATGGTGTGTTTTAGCCGAACTGTTCTAGCTGAGATTTCGTCGTCCGTTCGTTGCAGCCTCATGATGCGATACCACTTTTTTTTAGATTTAATTTTATAGATGTGGGAATAACAAAGACAATTAAATTTAAAGTCCAAAGAGAACTCCGAAGGATTAGATTCGTGCGGAGACACAAAAAACTCAATATCTTTTGCGGTTTTATTTTCCGCCACAAGGGCCAAGACCTTACCGTCCGCTGGTCCGAGCTTAAAAGTGAAATTTTTTATGGGTTTCGGTTTTTCTAATTGCTCGTCCGTGACAAGCTCACCTTGAGTGCCTACAGCCTTGGCAAAGGAAATTGGGTTAAGTTCATACAGCTTGAGTTCGATGTTAAGATCCCTGGGCTTGATGAATTCAAGTTTAAACTCGGTCGCCCGCGCAAGTTGAGAAATTAAAATCAATACAAGTGCTATTTTAAAGTTGTTCATAAATAAGATGTTTATATTTCGATTTTGCATCAGCCTCCGAAACCTCGACAAAATCATGTACGATTTCAAGCTTTTTGGAGCCTTTTGGAACCATGTCAAAATTAACGTCCAACCTGACAACTCGGAACCATACCGTGTTTGGAGGTATTGTATAGACATGATGGTTGCAGAGACACTCAAAAACCGCGCTTAACGCTGTGGATTCAGGTTTGTAAGTGTGTGGATTTGCGAAAAAATACTTCGTCTGCGAAGAATCATTTTTAACTAATAAAACAAACGACGACTCGGCTTTTGAGGGAGTAAAATCAAATTTATTGATGATTTTTTGGTCGGCCGGGGTTTTGTTTACCGAATCTGAAACTCCAGTTCGCGCCACAGAAAAGGTAAACTCTGGCTTAACGGAGTAAAATTCGATTTTTAACTTCGTCGCTTTGGGGTATCTAAATGAAACGTTCACATTTAAATTCGATTGATTGGCACCCGCAAAATGAACTAAAATAAAACTAACTATAGATATAGCTTTCAAATTTATCATTGCGGGGCTCTCATTAACTTAAAAAACAAACTTATATTTCCTTTGTCATTATTGGCTGTTTTGTTGGTAATGTATATGTTTTTTGAAAAAAAACCGTCGGCTCCAAATGTGGCTCAAGAACCTAAACTGACAAATCCGGCCCAAAATTCTAATGATACCAAACCTATTGTCCCAGAAAAACAGGGCACAGCTCAAACAACTCCCACATCTCAGTTTTCTGACCCAAATTTAACACCACCTCCGGCGCCGATATCGATAACTAAATCTCTTGTTGTTATTCAAGATCCATTTTGTTTGTTTGGTAAAAAAGATTTTTTAGCTCTACCCGATTTCTATTTGAAGCCGGCCTACAAGTCTTCGGTTATTACAATTGCGCTACCACTGGCCTTTGCAAAGTGTTTCGTCAACAACACATCTACGATTAAAGTAATGTTTTTCCTTTATAACAAAGGGCTCATGCTGCCGTGGAAACCTCTAGTAAAGGGTGAATTCGTTATTTCTGAAACTAAGGAATATCTGACAGAAGCTGATTTCGTTACAGATACAAAGCAGCCATTGCCAAAACCTGATTTTTTCGATCGATATAAAAATCAAAAATTTTTAAAGATTGTTTTAAAAAAACTTAGTCTAGAAAATTATCCGCCTTACCATCCTTTGCCACCGGGCATACATGCGTTTGCGACCGGCCTTCCCGATTTAGAATTCCAGCGTAAACTCACCGAACAAAATGTAGTACTTATCGATGCCCGCGGAGATAAAAAGAAGAAAAGTAGTCCGATTAAACTGTCTGCGTTGAATTTGATATTCAAAGGCGATAAAATTCACGAAAAAGTCCTCGATATTCAGGAAATTAAAGCCAAGAAATTTGGACTGATAAAAAAGCTGCCCCCACAAACTACTATTTTAATTTTTGGAGCCGGCGCCCGAGATTTCTCGTCTTACAATGTTGTGAATTATTTGGCATCCTATGGATATTTTAATACGTATTTTTTAAATTCACCTTCTACTGTTTTTCAGTTTAAGCCAGCAAAAGACCTGGCTATCGGTTTTCCAAAAATTTCTGCCGAAGAAGCTAAACTAGAAAAAAAGTCAGATGCCATGTTGTTTGTGGATTTAAGGAAGGCAAATATTTCTCACGGCACAATTAAAGGTGCTTACGTAGTTCCATTTAATAAAAAATCATCCGGCGCATCGGAAGAGAAAGTTAAACTTGAACCTAACGCCGAAGAGTTGAAAAACTTGCTTTATGCTCAAAGAAAGAAAATTAGTAAAGTTGTTTTGTTCGGAGCCTCTGATTCTGATGAAAAGGCGATTCAAACAGCTAATGCAATTAAACCGTCTATCAATATTTCTACTTACTGGCTAACAGATGGCTTTCGCGCTTGGAGCTACAATGCTAAATATAAATGGGATGATACACCAAGACTTCGACAGCCTAAACGAGATAAAAACAGAAAACGCGGCCAACGAAATTCTCCGCCCCCAAAGCGTGACTTGGTGAAATCGGCAATCGGCAAGAAATCAATTTTTATCCCAAATGCAGTGCAAGACAAAGGGAAGCCAACAAGTCCGTCTCGAATCGACAAACAAATTATAAAAGAAAGACGACAGGAAATTATTGCAAAGAGAAGGCAATCAACTAAAGTTCGACCCGAAAAAGCCCAGTAGTTAGGGCCACTCCATAAATACTATTTTCATGGACAGCAAAAGTTCCGTTTACAAATCCTCCGATCTCTATTTTATTGATCAATTTTAAATCGGAATTTAGAAAACAAACTGCCGTCTTGTTGCAAGAAGTTACGATTAACACTTCGTTCGCTGTTTTGATTACAATGGGACTTGGCATTCCATAATTATTGGAATCATCGCCTAGTTTCAAATTATATTTGGCCGTTTCATGTTCTTTATCTATATTAATTTTATAAAGGAAACCCTCGGTGGAGGACACTATCAACACATTCGTGCCTAAGATAGCCGGGCTAGATTGACTTCGACCACCAAGGTCAAACTCCGATTTGTTCTCGCCGGTTAGCGTATCTACACAGTGAAGCATTTTATCCCAAGATGAAAAACAGAATGCTTCTCTGATGACTGCACTCGTACTTTTTATGGGATCAAAAAAGTCTTTTTTCCATGCAGTCAAACCGGAATCGACATCAATAGCTCGAAAAACTCCATTGTTACTGCCGACACCGACTGTATTGGTCTCTTCATCATAGGCCGGTGACGAATGAATCTGCTCTCCCAAAAATTCGCTCTTCCAAATTAATTCACCTGTGGCCGGACTTAGAGAGACCAAATGGCCTTCGATTACACGATCAAACTCTGCAGAGATAATTAGTTTTTCATTAATCAACATCGCTGAGGACCCCACAGCATTACCAACTTTTGAAATCCAATTGACCTTGCCTTCTTTTTTATCTAACGAGTAAAAAAAGCCGCTATAGTTGCCGAAATAGAGATTCTGACTATCCAAAAGGGCCGTGCCGTGGATTCCCCTGATATCTGAATCCGTCTTAAAACTCCAACGCAATTTCCCTGCGTGGTCGAAGGCGTACATAACTCCTGTATCCGATCCAATATAAACCCCAGAATCATCGACCGCGGGCGACGATTTAGATGCTGTGTGAACGGCTTGGTTTATTTTGTCGCTAGTCCATTTTAAAACTGGATTTATTTTTCGCTTTAAATCGACGAAGTAGGAGCCGGACTTTTTTGAATCTCCTCGAAATTGGCTTGTAATAGGAGTTTTAAGGTAACTTGATCGTCCTGCATTTAAATCAAAATGAAAATACCATGATCGACTTGATGATGAATCACCATCCCTTGTAGAAATATTTCCAAAATATGTAGAACTAAAATAGATAAGGACCAGACTGTTAACTACAGCTAATGCTATAATTTTTTTGCGCATGCGTCCTCTTTTGAAAAACTATTTTCCCAACCCGAATCACTTTGCAGGCGAACTGATAGGTAGGCCGAAATAGTTTTGTCATTTGCTTTACATAGTTTATTTAGATAACTATCAAAAATGATATTATCGCAACGGACTCGGACGGCAAACCCCTGATTTGGAAATGGGACGTGTGTTGTTAGAGTGCCATCTTTAATCAAATAAAATCCTATACACGTTGTATAGGCATCAAACATATTTAAGGAAGCCAGTCGCTTGTAACCATCTGTTGCGGTATGGCGATAATCATAAACTCGATAAATTTGATTTATAAAAAAAAGACTCCATATTGCACCGACCACAAAATTACTTTTGTTTTTCTCGCCCAATTTTATTCTAATATCATCGTCGTCAGTCAGCACAAACACGCTCAACAGGCTAAGCATAACCAGGGGATAGAAAAACCCTACCCAGTAAAACGAAACCAGGTGAAAAAGTACGAGTCCTGCAAGCCCCAGATTACGAGCCCATTTTTTTTCAATGAGCAACAATATCGGTGCGTTTATTTCTATTAAGAGTGCCGCTAGTGCCAAGATTGGTAGTAGTTTGATATTACCAAACGGAATTTTCCAAGCTAGGCTGGAACCAGAAAGCCATTCTTGATTCACTTTTAGAAGCGCGGCCCCCATATAAAATGTGACTAACCATATTCGTGCCGTCGTTTTCCTGTTTCCGAAAAACAAAAACATGAACGTCAAAATGTGGGGCATGAAATGGTAATTCCCCATAAATCTGTAGTCTACAAACTGAACACCAAGTTTCACAATTTCTAGCAGTAGCAATAGAAACCAAAAGATTTTTAAATTCTTAAAATAGAAATACAAAGTAACAAAGAATAGGACGACATAGAACGACAGGACGCCGGCGCTGAATGAACTAGAAAAGTTAAAGTAACCACCACACTCAGGGAAAATCGGCCAACAGATTCTTTGACTGGCGTTGGTTAATATTTCAAACGCGCCTTGCTGTTGCCAAAACAACGCCGTAAGTAAATGAACGAATGTCAGGCCAACCGCGAACCATCTTAGATTCTTTGAAGACTTAAGTTCACTAACGAAATTTTCTATGAATTTACTGTGAAGTATTGCCACTTAAAAAATATCCGCTATTTTCTGGCAATTGTGTATTTATAAAATTGTTGAATTGAAAAACCGTGCCGCTTAGATTTGCGCCGGTAAATAAGACTTGATCGAATTGGCAATTTACAAACTGAGTGCCAGCTAAGTCTGAGGAACTAAAATTGACGTTCGAAAAATCAACATTAATAAATTTAGTTCCCTTAATTTGAGCTCCAGAAAAGTTCACTCCTTTAAATTTTGTTTTGTTTACATTCATAAAATTCCATTGAGACTTTTCAAAAGTGGACTGAGCAATGTAAAACTCATTAATGTAATTGGGCTTAAATTTTGCTTTTGTGTAGTTCGCTTTAACAAGACTGCTGCCGAAGCTGTATTTCAAATTTATTTGGCCACAGGGACCTTCTATCGATTGATGGTCTTTAATGGTGTTCGTGGTTTCGTTGCATACCCACTTAGATTCGGCCGTCTGATTTAAACTCAAAAAAATTGACAGTGCCCAGATTAAGTTTCTTTGCACGGACTAACTTCCTCCATCACAACCATCGGAACCATCGCAACCATCGCCTCCGCCATCGCTGCCTTGCACGGGAACCCAAGCATCCCACGATGACCAAATGGTGCGGCCAGCTCCTACATTTGGTGGGCAAGTCAGAATCGGTTTACAACTAAAAGCCATATTTGCTGCCACTTTTTCAATGGCCGTTCCGGCTGGGCAAACCACGGTTGGATGCATGAAACCACACGTTTTTGTGTTGTTGTTACCAACATTCAGAACTACTTGTCCCGCGGGGCATAGACCCGCTAAAGGTAAATTACAGGATCCGTCGGCACTAGTATAGGCTCCTCCTAAAGACGAACAGTTAGATTCCAGCGTAGAGTCGTATAGAAGTGGATAAACTGTAAATCCAAACAGCTGAAGATTCACGCCCATGGTAGGATTTTTTTCTTTTATTGAAAACGCCCCGACAAATTGGTTCTGAGGATTTAAACAGGGTGCCGGTCCACATATCGGGCGCCATGTGACATTGAGCCGCAATGGACACGCATCATTTCCGTTGACCGAATCATAGGTATTGCACGGAGCTCCATCAGTGAAAAATCCATACGTAGCTGTGGCTGAATCCACCAGAAGAACTCCGTCAGGTGACATCACTTTTATCGGCCAGCTTGCGCCAGCTTGAGCAGAGCAATCCGTGTGCGTTCCAACACATGCCATGGATGCATTGGCTGCAATTGTATTTGCTAAACCAATTTCACTCTCTAGTGCCTGAATGACTTGGTTTCGCATACTCTCTAAACCTGATTGTTTATACATTTTAATTCGGCTTGTGTTGAACAACTTAAGTCCCGCAAAAACAGAATAGAACGCGATTCCAACCAGTGCCAAAGCAACCATCTGACCGACGATATTAAGACCGTTTTGGTTTTTTAAAATTTTGAACATTCGTAGCCCCCTCCGCTTTTAACGGCAATCATGGCAAAGCCGGGTTCACAATTTCGATCCAGAAAACCGTTTTTCCGGCACACTACGGCCCCAGTCGCATCAAATCCAGCAAACATATCACCTGCTGGGCAGGTATTTAATTGGATTACGCATTGTTTAGTTTCAGTGTTGAAGTTGCCCATCAGCGCGCGACAGTTGGCCGCAAGAGTTCCGTTGTGTTGACCTCGAGTGAATGTGGCAACAAATCGATTCATATTTATGTTTTGCATAGCTGGATCCGTCGTTGCGCGCAGAATTTTTATCGAGATCAGAACTTTTGGATTCAAGGCGACCTGGTTTGTAATCGATAGAACCGTTCCAGGACAGACTCCGCCGCAAATGGGTCTCCACGTAATTTCAAAGGCAAAGGGGCAGGCATTGTTTGGTGTCGCTATGTCAAACCCGATGCAATTGTTCCCGAATTCATCAAACCCGATGCCTAGGGCAGGGTTTCCGCGACTTAACAAAGTTCCGTCCTGTAAATAGACATTAAAATTTCTAGTTAAAAGAGCACACACCTGACCGCTATTTTCAAGGCAGTTCATCTGAAAACCGTTTGTTGTCACGGTGACTTTCCAAGAGTCATCGTTTTCAACTGCCGCCATTACACTTTCAAATCGAGACTCCAGCTGTATGACCCGTTCCTTTTTTTTTGAAATTTTATTAAATGACGAAAGTGAACTCGTAATGGCCATCATAAGAACGCCCACCAGCGCAATAGCCAGTATACTTGAAATCAGAGCATCGCCCCGAAAATTTGCAGTACGTTCAAGTATTTTCACCAAATACTCCCTGAGCCGCTTCCCAAACTAAAACACCCGGGTCCACAGTGAGCCACCCCAGCTGCATCCACCCCCAACAAAACCTGTCCTTTTGGACATGCATGTCCAACAATTGGATTGCAAATAGGGGCGCCATTCGCTGCGAACCCGATTACCCAATTATTGGGT
The DNA here is from genome assembly GCA_964498705.1 of uncultured Bdellovibrio sp. Lineage (GTDB taxonomy): Bacteria > Bdellovibrionota > Bdellovibrionia > Bdellovibrionales > Bdellovibrionaceae > UBA2316. The sequence goes on from CAZCHT010000066.1 coordinate 7,583, forward strand.
GGACAAGACACGTTCACATACGCCAATTGACATTGAGTCGCCGAAATCATCGTCCCGCCTACCTTTGTGCATGCATCCGTATACGATGCCTTTTTATTGGGGCGATTAATATTGATGTTAAATTGACTCTCGTTAATGACTGCAAACTTGCTCTTGTCAACTGGGCGAAACTGTAAAGTCGCCGACAATTTAATAAGCGGGTTAATACACGTAGCCGGCGCCAGTGGGCACTTGGGGCTCCAGGAGATCACGTAGCGAAATGGGCAATTATCATTTCCCGCTAAGTTAAAGGTTCCACACAGAGCCCCTGAAAAATCAAAACCATCGTTGGTACCGTTGCGCGAAGCGCCCCTGACAACAGCGTTAGAACCGTCAAGGAGATTAATGACCCCGCCCGCAGCCGCACAATCGGTTGCATTGTTAATACATGCAAACGCAGCTGCGTTCGTTGGATTGGCTACTGTGTTAGCAAATGCCGATGGATTTTTAAATGCTTCGTAAATATTTTGCCGAATATCGTTTAGGCCACTGACGCCCTCGACCTTTTTGTTTAATCGATATCCTTCAAAAACAATTTGATAACTAATTAAAGAAACCAGACTGGCTAAGCCGACGGCAATAATTACCTCAGTAAGAGAAAAACCTTTTTGATTAAGCATGACTCCTTCGAAGCTAAAACACATTGGTTTCGATATATACAATGTATATTATGGCGCCGAAGTGACGATCTTTTCAATAAAAAACCTCAAATTTTCATAACTACTAAAGACCTGCGGGTCGTAGTCCACGGGATCAATCTCAAACTGAAACTCTTTTTCAAGGACAATTAAAAGTTCCACAATTTGTAAACTTGTTAGTCGTTTTTCATCCAATTGCTTTTTCTCAATTCCGGCCGAAGACAAAGCTGTATTGATTCTGAGGTCTAGTTCAGTTTTGGAAAATGCCATGAAATCCCTTCTATGGTTTGGCTTTGGCTTTCAGAAATAAGTTTACTTGCTAACCCGCGAATCAGTTTACCTGATTCTGATCGGATCACTCGCCCTGTGCAGATAATTATCGCCGGACTTTCGTGGGAAAGTAAATTTTGTTTTAATAAAATCGAAACATCTATCGCTTTTTCGGTGGAAAAAGGGTCCACAAGAACTAGACCAATTCTTTCGCCGTTATTGTCGTCTATGCTGAATGTCATTAGTTCGACCGAGTTTCCTATTATTTGTTTTATTTTTTCATCTAGACTGGGAAGTGCGACCATCACACCCATTGGCTTGGCAATTTCCTTAATTCGAGCCCCGATAAAGAAAAATCTCTGACCTTCAAAAGTCCGAGTAAATCCCAAGTCGCCGGTCTTAAAAAAACCCGAAGAGTTAAGCTCCACTTCGCCGATATTTTTATAGCCGGGCATCAGGTTCCAGCCTTTTATTCCAATTTGCCCGATGATTTCATCGCCTTCTATGGCGACGTCTGCCTCGTCAAAAATCCTCACTTCATTTCCATACACCGGTAATCCCACACTGGCCCTCTCGGAGCCCTCAGAGATTTTTTTTAGGTGTCCAATAGGGATATTGATCGGCGTTTTTAGTGAAAAGTTAATTCCCTCCGACATTCCATAGCCTTGAATAATTTTATATCCTAAACCAATCCACGCATTGAAAATACTGACCGGCAAACCCGAGGCCGCTGATACAAAATACTTTAATTCATATGGTTTAAGACGTTGGATTTTCTCTTGGAATTTTAGCAACGTAGCCAATATATGCGGAACTACCGAAACAATTTCTACTTTGTCTTCTTTGATCGATTTAATTAGTAAAATGGGGTCAAATTTTTGAAAAAGAATTAACTTCGATCTAGAAAAAAAAGACCCAAAAAATGAAAAATGAAGTGCATTCACATGAAAGACCGGCAAAGGAGTTGCGATAACACGCCCACCACCGCCGAGATCATGATGTTCCACTAGGGCATCTAGATTAGCCAGCGCCCCTGCCTGGGTCTGTCTTACTATTTTAGATTCACCCGTCGTTCCGCTAGTAAAAATGTAAATGAAGTCTTCGAAAATGTTACAGCTAGCGGGGATTTCCGCTTCGACCGCGTCGTTTTCATCTAATGACCGCACTTCGACAATATAATTTTTTTCTTTCAATAAATTGATTTTTTTTTGCGTGTCTTCAGGACTATCACTCGGATTCAGCAGGCATAGACGTCGGCCAGACAACAGGGTGGCCATTATAAAACATAAATGAAAATAATTATTGTCAGACTTTGTGCACACAATGAAATCTAATGGTGCAGAGGCCGCTATGATTTTTAGGGCCCGCCGGACATCGATATCAAATTGGAAAAAAGTTTTTTCTGTGACTAAACCTTCGCCAGAGTAACACTTCACAAACGTTGCCGCTCCGGCAGAAGATATGGTGGCCTTGTAGTTTTCGGCGAAACTACCCTTGAGATGTTTTAAAAGTTGAGGGGAAAATTTTTGATTTCTATATTCCCAGCCGCTACTCATTTTTTAATAAGGTACGTTCGGCTTAGCATAGGGTGTGATAAATCGGTAGGCCCCACATCTGAATCAGGATGAAAGGCAACGACCCCAAGGCCGTCCTTGCCACTGTTAAAGCTATGAACTTGAGCCTCGGGCAAACAAAAAGTCATTCCTGGAGTCAGAGGAATTTTTCGTTTTTCCTCGCCCCAAAGACACTCGCCCGAACCCCAAATAACAGCCCCCAATCGAACCGTAGGGTGAATGTGCGACCTTTGAATAACTCCCGACGGGAAAGTGAGTAGATTTAAACACGGATCTCCCATTCGGGCCGGAGAAACAAGCAAAGAAGAACTGGCATTATCAATGTAACACAAACGGCCGCGGGTTTCTTCAATCACGCCTAATTGAAATGGTGCGCGATATCCGAATTTTTCAATAACGATCGCCATTCCTTTTCCCGAGACGGAAATTTCGCCCGGACAGGCCACAAACGCCAGCTTTGGAAGATTATCAAATTTTAATGCCTTATAGCTTACAGAAACTTCTCCGCTCAAAACAACCAGATAGTAGGAAGAGCTAATGTTGGAAAAAGTTTTTTTACCGCCTTGAAAGCCAATCATTCGGCATGGACACATTGAATCAGATCGATCAAACAGTTGAAGATCTTTTATATTAACGAAACACTCAGGTAAGCTTTTCTTCGACATACTCTGATTAAATAAATAACCATTATGAATTGCAAGCATATAGTAGAACAGTACTTTAAAACACCAGGTCTCTTAAAAACTTCCATAGAGAAGCTATTGATTTCATTAGAAATGGCCATTAGCACTCGTATGGCCAATTATAAAAGCCAGACCCGGGCTAGCTTTTGGTTGGGCCTTTTTATTGTAACTATATATCAGTATTTTATCTGGAAAAGTTTTTTTAATTTAGAAGAGGACCTATCGGATTTTTCCAACTTTGGAGCAAAATATTTTACCCTGGCTCCCATCGCTGCAGTCATAGTTATTTTGTTTCATGAGATTTTTGAGTTCTTTAAAAAAGACACGTTTTTCTCCTTAATTTTTGCAAATTTTGCTACGTTAGGAATTTTCGCGGCGCTATTAGAAATGGCGCACTTTAAGTTTAAAGCCACTCTTATAATTTCTTTCTATCTACTGACTGTACTAATCAACGTTCTTGTTTGGATAGTGACAATCAAACTCAACTCTTCGCTCAGAACATTTGTTCTGCTTTTAACTGGTGGCGCTATTGCCGTTCTTATATCCTATTTCCCAAACAGTAATAGTTTACTGCCGAATTTACTATTGTTTCATTTTTATCGATTTGCATTCGTTTTCACGAGTCTGGATCCTAAACAGGTACTGCCTATAGAAAATTTAAGGACAGCCCGTGTCCTCGCTTTTATTTTTTCTCCCTCTTATTTAACAACGCCACTTCCGGTTAATTTTTCACAGTGGCGTGTCTCAACCGATGAGATAGAAAAAAGACAGCTAAAATCAAAAGCCGCCGTTTACTTAATTATTTGTTTTATATTTCTTTTATTTATGAAAGAGGTAAAACCTTTGCGTGCGGCTGCCCATAAAGAAATAGATATTTATTTTTGGAAGTGGCATGCCTTTGGGTTAGCCAATTATCTCTATTTCTTTTTATTTAGCTACGTTAACATCACCCTTCCCATCTCTCTAATGTGGTGGTGTGGAATTAAACTTCCAAATCCGTATGTGCTTCCCTTGTTAGCAGTTACACCCCAAGATCGATGGCGCCGATGGAACACATATTTCTACGAATGGTTTTTCAAATTTATTTATTTGCCCGTTTTTCGAAGGTCCTCGTCACTGATTGTTTCGATTCTAGCTGTGTTCGGTGTCACGTTTATTCTGCATGCGAGTCGCTATTCCGACATGTGGATTTTGGACGTTGAAACCTATCCATCGATTCGAAATATGACCCGTAAATATCTGTTTTTTCTTGCCCATGGGTTTTTGGTTTATATTGGAATTCGATATTCAAAATATTGGCCAGATGAAAACAAAGCTTCTGGATGGCTGGGAGTCCTCCTTATGATGTTTCTTATGTCGTTTATTCATGGGATATTTATACTGATATGATAATAAACGCTCGACAGTGGCATCAGCCTTTAACTGATAGATTTTTTGTAATTTCGTGTTTGGCCCTACGGATTGCTTTCTTATTTAGTCTTCTTCGCCCCCTCAACGAATTCCCTCTTGGTCCAAACACTATAGCCCTTCTTCCCATCGACTCTGTTTTGAACTTCTTCCCATCGTCGATGGGAGAATTTTTATATTCAAAAATTTTTGAGTTATTTCAAAATCATTATCAGGCAATTGGGTCAAGTTTAGTGTTGGTTAGCTTATTTAAGCCCCTAAGGACAATTTCTTTTCTATTTTTAAGCCTCTTCTGTTTTATATTTACTGAGCGGTTTTTCATTTTGGGTCACATTGGTGACTACCTTTATTGTTTTCTATTTTTTCATCTATCTTTAGTATTGGTTTCAAAAAATCAAAAAAATGAATCCTATATTACACTTTTGGATTTGGCACCTCTGATTCTACTAAGAACTGTTATTTATGCTTTCAATATCTGGAATAAAGTCAACTCTAGCTGGGGAACTGGTGGTGGGTTTTCACAATCATTAAAACACACAGAACTGAGTCGGTTCCCAGAAGTCGTCTCGCTTTTCCCCACTCTCACAATAGTGTTAAACTATGTTCTTATACTTGTGCTTATCTTCGCAGTAATGGCACCGTTCATATCGCTCAAGTATCCAAAGACTCGATTTTTCTTTTCTTTGTTGTGTATTGCTTATCATTTTGGTGGCATCTGTTTTTTTAGACTGGACGGAATAAGCATTCCATTTATTATTTTGGAGGTTATGCTTTTAACTCAACCGCTAGGCATTCAATCAAGCGAATTCACTAACCCACTAAGGAAACGGACGATATTGGCCGCGGTAATTCTAGTGTTAGGATTTTTTAATATTACGCCAAGAGGAAGTCATTTTGAGCGACCTTTTAATTTGCCTATGGGTCACAACTGGTACATGTTTGCGCCGCCACCGCCTGTGACTGCTGAATGGTCATTTGCCATCAAATCAAAGGACTCGTCCGAGATTTTACTTACCCAAACTGACATTGAAACTAAATTAAAAATTCCACAGGGAATTCGAAGCTATAAATATTTCTACAACCTTCGTCGTATCGACGCCTTTCCTTTTGTGGAACACTTACTTGAAACTCTTTGCCAAGACTCAAATTATGTCTCGATAAAAACTCGATACGCCGGAACCATTTTGGAATCAAAGGCCCCCTTCGAAAAATCTTGGCCCGAATATAGTTGTGATTAAAAACTATTCCTTAATGGCGCAGCCCATCCCCTTACCGAAAGGTACTTTCGTTTCACCCGATTCTTGAATTTCTTTAAGGGCCTGACCCAAAAGCTCGCTGCCGTTTTCTTCAATGACCCCGCCTTTGTATAAAATTTTGTCGTTCGAACCAAGTATCAAAACACTCGCCGTATTAAAAACTTCAAAATGTTTTGACGTCGCCATATGTTTGTCAAAAAAGATCGGTATATTGAAGTTCAGTTTTTTGTAATAAGCCTTGGTGTATTTTTTTAGATTCTTTTCAGAAGTAATGGCAACAAAATCAATTTCATTTTGATGGGTATCAATTTGTTTTTTAATAGCTTCGGTCGCGTTTCGAAAACACGGACAATGGGCGGATACAAAAAAAATTCCCGTTTTTTTGGTGCCGTCTGGTTTCCAATTTATAACCTGGCCGGTTTGAATGTCTTGTAATTTTACAGGTAATTCCGCCATGGTTTCATAACTGAAGGCCAATACTAAAAACTGAATCCAAAAGCGACATACCATTTTAAAACCCATTTAGAACCCCTTTAGACGATCTTAGCGCCCAGATTTCTCTAGGACAATCCTTTGTTGAGTGTGATTCTTTCAATCAAGATGTTTTGTGTTGCGGTAAAACAGAAAACTACATAAAACCAGCACCATAAGAGGTAGTTATGGTTAATTTAGTTTGGGTTTTCCTAGTTAGTTCCTTTATGGCCTTTTCTGGTCTTGCTCAACAAAATCCCTGCCTAGATATTAAAACAATTCGCACGGTAAAAGTACCTTGGGATCCAACGAAACCGAAATCTCCCACATTTGATTTTCGTTTTAAATATGAAATAGTGAACCCACTAGCGCCCACAGTTGTGATTATTCCGGGAGGACCCGGTCAGACGTCGATTACTCCCAACGGCCAACTACCACTAGGCGCCGTTCCTGCTGGTTACAACAAGATCTACACGGATCCGCGCAGCCAAGGTTGCAACTATGCACTCGAATCTAATGTTCTGGCTCAGTACTTAAAAACAGAATTCGTAGTGAACGATATTTTCTTAGCTCTAAAATCAGTGAATTTACAAAATTATATTATCTACGGTGCTTCTTACGGAACTGTGGTAGCAACTCAGTTAGTAAAAAAAATCGAATCCGAAAAATTTGAGCTACCTACTGCTCTTGTCCTAGAAGGTACAGTTGGGAAAAAGTATGATAACTTTGATTCTTATTTCTATTACTTTCAATACGAGTGGGACAAGTTATTCAAACAGCTGCCACCGCGCTGGAAAACTTATTTCCAATCGGGAAAGAACGAAACAACATTCAGCAAGTCTGAATGGGCCTCACTAATTACAAGCGACTTGATTATTGGCGATATTCCAGACGCGCCAATTAAAGGTCAATTTTTGTATTACCATTTACATTTGCTTGAGCTCTACTTTGCTAAAAAAGTTCCCGCGAAAGATCAGCTGATGTTAAACTCGATGTTCGCAAAATTAAAAGATCCTCAATTTCCTAATTTGTTTTTCCGCATGATTGGTTGCGGAGAATTATGGGGCGACTGGTATTTCGGTCGTAGTTTAGAAGGTGGCCGTCTTGTTAGAACAGGAAAAAATGTATGTGAAGGCATCGAATATAAAAAAACTTATGATTCAGCCAAGTTTCTAATTCCTGAAGCGGTTCCAATATACTACTTCCAAGGTGCCAACGACCCCGCGACCCCATTGAACACAGCGCTTTATCACTTTGCCGTTCAAACTAAAACAAGCCGTCAGTTTTTTACTGTTACAGGCGCCGCTCACGCTCCGCTAACCAGCAGCTTGCGCACATGTGCGGATGACATCTGGACCTCAATATATGCACAAAGAACTTTGGGCCGAGAATTTGCTACTTGTCCAAGACAGACAGCATTGACCTCTAAGAAGGCCAATCAGGAATAGCTAGAACTGATATAATTGAATTGGCCGGGGCAATTGGACAAATTTATATGTCCAATCTTTGGTCATTGAGGCAGCTGTTAAATAGGATTAATAATAGTCCAACTACCAGGGGCATTTTATGAAGTTGATTTCGTTGCTGTTATTGGTTTTCCCTCTGCTCTCTTTAGCTCAAGAAAAATCGGTATTAAATTGCCAGAGCCCAAGTCATACTTTTCTTATTAAGCAGTCTTTGCGTTCAAAACAATTTGTAGGAACATTAATAGCCCCTTCTCGGAAGCCACAGATCCTTAATTGTGTGGAAAAAGATTCTGGTTATGTGTGCAAGAAAGGCGACTTTGTGGCTAAGGTTCTTCGCGGGTCTGTCTCTGGTCGCACAATAGTGCAGCTCGAGCTAGAAGGCGAATATGATGTGGAAAGCGGTTACCTAGGCACTATCTATTGCAGATAAAAAAAGCCCACTCTTTTCAGGTGGGCTTTGGATTTCAATTTTTAAAATTAGAGCTAGTTAATAAAACTTTTCTCAACAGCTGAGAAAATGGGACCTGATAACACGCCCAAAGCGGCTATAAAGATCGCCGAAACAATCATTGTCACTGTTGTTGCGCTTAAGTTATGACCTGCGATTTCTGCTTCGCCTTCTGTCATATACATTAAAACAATTGGTTTTAAGTAGTAGTACACACTGATCACAGAGTTAATCACACCCCATACCGCTAGCCAGATTAAACCTTCACCCACAGCCGCGTTGAATAAGTAGAACTTACCGAAAAAGCCGATTGATGGTGGAATTCCCGCGAGTGATAACAAGAATAACGAGAAACAAAATGCATACACTGGACGACGAGACGCTAAACCTTTTAATCCATCCAAAGTAACCATGTGATTTTCGTTCTTCTCTAAAATAGAAACGATCGCAAATGCACCCAGAGTCATCAAGCAGTAACTAAATAGATAGAAGATAACCGATGAAGCACCAAATGATCCTGCATCACTTACGCCCGCCGTAATCACACCGATCAATACATATCCCGAGTGGGCAATGCTTGAATACGCTAGCACCCGCTTTAAGTTTGTTTGAACGATCGCGCCGACATTGCCCACTAACATTGTTATAACGGCCATCCACTGAAGTACATCAAACAACCCGGTTGAGCCAACCAACGCTTTTGTTGCAATCACGCGCAAGAAAGCCGCAAATGAAACTACTTTCACCGCAGTCGCCATAAATGCTGTGTGCGGAGTCGGAGCACCTTGGTATACGTCCGGAGTCCAAGCGTGGAACGGAGCAATTGAAACTTTAAAGCAGAAGCCCAAAATGACGAACGAGATCCCAAACAAGAACAATCGGTTCGTTTGCACAAGGCTTGATGCTTCTTGCATGAATGTGATTAAGTTTGTTGAGCCGGTTGTGCCAAACACAAACGCCGTTCCGTATAAGAAGATCGCTGATGCAAAACTGCCCAGTAGGAAATATTTGAAAGCCGCTTCTTTAGAGTATTTTTCTTCGTGGCTCATACCGATCATTAAATACAAAGATAGCGACATTAATTCTAAACCTACGAACAGAGTCAAAAGGTCCATCGCTGAAACTAAAATCAACATACCAACAACCGAATTCAATGCTAGAAATATAAGTTCCGCAAACTGACGTCCGTTGGTCGCGTAGTTTTCATACATCATGATGATCGCGCCTGTTGCAGAAAGAATCGCAAGCGATCCCATCCACAAAGTCACAGAATCAAACACAAGTGATTTACTAAAAGCTAATTCACCGCTGCCACCGACAACTGTCAGTAGAACTAAGCCAATAATTAATCCCGCAATCCCTTGTATAAGCGTAACAAGATTGTTTGGCTCTTTATTGCCCGATAAAACTTTTGTCGTGATTGGCAACAAGCTCGCGATAAAAATCGCGATCATTGGGGAAATGCGGATGACGTCCGCTAAACCAACATTAATTTGCATATTCAGATCCTTTAGCCACTTTGTTTTCGTGAATTTCTAGGTAGTACTTGTTTTTATTATTCACAAGATGATCGACGCTTGATTTAGTCCAATTTAGAAAATGATTCGGAAGTAATCCCATCCAAAAAACTAGAATTAATAATGGCGCCATCACAACGATCTCACGAATGTTTAAATCGTGTAACGGATGATGTTCATCTTTTACAAGTTCACCTTTTTCGCCAAAGAATACGCGTTTAAACATCCACAGCATATAAGCTGCGCCAAGTACTACACCAGTTACTGCGAAGTAGGCGTATACGGGGGCTGCTTTGAATGTTCCAAGAAGAATCAAATATTCACCGATAAAACCATTCGTTAGCGGAACTGCAATTGATGACAACGTGATGATGAAAAAGAAAATTGTGAAGATTGGAAGTACTGAAGCTAGGCCGCCGTACTTAGAAATTTCTCGCGAATGCGTACGTTCGTAAATCATACCGATTAATAAGAACAGTGCGCCGGTAGACACGCCGTGATTTAACATTTGGTAAATGGCACCCGTAATTCCGTATTGATTCATTACGAATAAACCAAGAATAATGTACCCCATGTGTGAAACTGAAGAGTATGCGACAAGTTTCTTGATATCCGGTTGAATCATTGCAACGAGTGCGCCGTAAATAATTCCGATTACACCCAAAGATAAGAACAACCATGCCCAATATTCGGCTGCGTCCGGGAACAATGGAATCACCCATCGCAAGAAACAATAAGTACCCATTTTCAACATTACGCCCGCAAGGATCACAGACCCTGGCGTAGGTGCTTCAACGTGAGCATCCGGCAACCATGTATGAACTGGCCAGATTGGGACTTTAATCGCGAATGCTAATGAAAACGCAAAGAATAGTAACGTTTGTTGATTCATGAATGTTCCCGCAACAAACGGGATTTTAACTTTATAGAATTCTAGTAAACTTGAACTCATCACGCCAGTGGCTTGCTGAGTCAGGTACATCATATAGATAATGGCAACCAACATCAGAACTGAACCCGCCATTGTAAAGATGAAGAACTTGATTGTAGCATAGATACGACGAGCTCCGCCCCATATACCTACCATAAAGTACATTGGGATCAGAGATAGTTCCCAGAACACATAGAACAGGATCGCATCCATTGATAAAAACGTTCCAATCATCGCTGTTTGGAGTAGAAACAGGCAAGAATGAAAGCCTTTAACTTTGGTATCAATCGATGTCCAAGACGCCAAGATAATGATTGGGGTAAGAAAGGTCGTTAGAAGAACTAACCACAATGAAATTCCGTCGATGCCGACAAAGTATTGAATACCGAATCTCTCAATCCATGTGAATTTTTCTACCAGCTGCAATCGTGCAGATCCGGGATCAAATTCATTTAAGATCATTAAGCTGATTAAAAATTCAATTATTGAAAACCCTAAAGCTAAGTGTCTTAGAGTTCTTTGCTGCGGCCAAAAAGCGATGAACACAGCAAACACAAGCGGTAGCAAAATTACGGTACTAAGAAGCATTTAAATCTCCAAAATCTACTTAATTATAATAATTGATAAAGCGATCACTAAACCGATAGCGATGTACATAGCATAAATCTGTACGTTACCAGTTTGTAGTGAGCGCGTAACGCCGCCGCCACCTTTAATAAGGTCCGCGATGACATAAGTTATTTTATCAATAAAATTGACGTCGACATAAAACCAAATTTTTCGAGAAAACTCGATAAGCGGATTGATGATCGTTTTAAAGTACAATTCATCCACTAAGTATTTTTTAAATACTAGTTCGTATAAAGGCTTAATTGAGTTCGCAATTTTACCTGGAATTTCTGGTGATTTAACGTAGAAGTGATACGCGATAAATGCTGAAATCGACGCGATACCAACCGAAGCGCCCATCAATCCCCACTCAAGAGAATGTTCTGCTTCTGTCAAATTCGGAATTGGTTTTAATACTGGGTGCAACCATTCCATCAGGTAATTTGGAATATGACCGAATGTATGACCAATTACTTCTGGAATACCAATCCATCCGCCCACGACGCTCAACACTGCTAAAACGATTAACGGAATCGTCATTAAAGCAGGTGATTCATGAGGGTGAACTGACTTAGGAACGCGCGATTTACCCCAGAACGTTAAGCACATTAAACGTGTCATGTAGAATGCCGTCATACCAGCGCTCAGTGCGCCGATCGCCCACAATACTGGGTGACCCATTGGACTGTGGAAGCTCATCCATAAAATTTCATCTTTAGAAAAGAATCCAGCAAATGGAGGGATACCGATAATTGCAACCCAACCCAAGAAAAACGTCCAATGTGTGATCGGCATGTATTTCTTAAGTCCGCCCATCTTACGGATATCTTGTTCTTCGTGCATAGCATGAATCACGCTACCAGAACCCAAGAACATCAAAGCTTTGAAAAACGCATGAGTCATCAAGTGAAACAATCCCGCACCAAATGCGCCCACACCCACAGCAAGAAACATATATCCCAGCTGCGAAACTGTTGAGTACGCCAGCACCTTTTTAATATCCCACTGAGTGATACCGATGCTTGCCGCCATCAAGGCTGTTAACGCACCAACGATGGCAATCACTAACATCGTATTTGGAGTCATAATAAAAATTGGATTCAAACGAACGATCATATAGATACCGGCAGTTACCATCGTCGCCGCATGGATCAATGCCGATACTGGTGTTGGACCCGCCATCGCATCGGGAAGCCAAACATACAGTGGAATCTGCGCTGATTTACCTGTTGCGCCCACGAATAAGAACATAGTTCCCATTGTTAAAGCGCCCATCCAAGACGTCTCTGCCACTGTTGGTGCCATCGCATTGATTTCTTGAATATTTAAAGTACCAAATATCGAGAACAAAACGAACATGCCCAGCAAGAAGGCCGCATCACCTACGCGATTTGTAACGAATGCTTTCATTCCGGCAGCGGCTTTGTCTTTATCTGTAAACCAAAAACCGATCAGCAGGTAACTGCAAAGACCAACGCCTTCCCAGCCCACAAACATCGTTAATAAACTGTCACCTAAAACCAAGATTAACATGTTGAAAACGAAAAGATTTAAGTAGGCGAAATATTTAGTTACGCCCTTATCATGATGCATGTATTCCGTTGAAAACATGTGGATCAACGTTCCCACGCCCGTGATGATCAGGATCATAATTGCGCTGATTTGATCGACATAAAATGCAGCGTCGACCTTGAATTTATCAACGTTTAACCATTCAAAAAACTTAACGTGAATTTTGCGCTGATCTTCTGGCAATCCCACGAGTTCTGAAAACAGCAATACTGAACAGATAAAAGAAATAAAAATGGCCGCAGTCGCGATACCACCTGAAATTTTGTACGTTGCCTGTTTATAACGAACACCGTTGATTAGGAAACCAACGAATGGACTTAATAACAATACGGCCATCAATATAGAGTGATCCATCCTTAACCCCTATCCTCTTAAATGCTCGAAAAACTTGATGTTAACTTCTTTAAAGCGTTTGAAAATTGTAACTGCTAACGCTAATCCTACGGCCGCTTCTGCTGCAGCGATTGTCATAACGAAGAAAACCATGATTTGGCCGTCTACATTTTGAGTGTATTTACTGAACGCGATAAATGAAATGTTCACAGCGTTTAGCATTAATTCAATAGACATAAGGATTACGATTACGTTTCGTCTTAATAAAACACCGGCCATTCCAATTACGAATAAAACTGAAGACAAAACTAGATAATGATTTAGAGATATATCGGTAAACATATTACTTTGCATGATGAGTTCCTCCGCGGCTACGAGCCAGCGCTACGGTTCCGACAGCGATTACGGTTAGCAACACGCCCAGGGCTTCAAATCCAAAAATGTGTTTTGAGAACAACACCATTCCAAGTTCTTTAGTTGAAGCATCCGGTGATGTTGATTTCTTCAATTTTTGTATTTCAGCTATGTGAACCGCGTCTTTAGTCATTTCACCAACAAATGATTTTTGGCTCATAATAATTCCGCCAACGATCAAACCCGAAAGCAAACCGACGGAAATTAATTTAATCGCACCAGAAATTTTCCCTGACGAAAATGCCTGAATCTCGGCCTTGATGTCGAACAACATCAGTACCATGACAAACAAAACCATCACGGCGCCGGCGTATACGATCAACTGCACACCCGCGATAAAGAAGGCTTGCAAAGTGATAAAAACAGCGGCCACGCCAACCATGGTCATAGCCAAAGATAATGCTGAATAAATTGGGTTGGTAAAAAGCAACACCGCTAGGCCACTTCCGATAATTAAGAGGGCCAGAAACCAAAAAAGAAAAACGTCAGAGGTCATTCCACTACTCCATTTTTTAATGAACTGTTTAGGAAACTAAAAATATTACTAGTGCTGTTAGGATCGTGTTGCCAAGTGCCCACGGCAACATGGTTTTCCAACCCAAATCCATCAATTGATCGTATCTGAATCGCGGCAATGTCCAACGAACCCAAATAAAAATCCATAAAAACAAAACAAACTTGATCATGAAACTTAAGAAGTGCACTAGCGTAGTAATCACGCTGATTGTCGCAGCAGAATCTGTTAAGCCACCTGCCCACTGACGAACATCTTCTACTGATACCCACGGAATTCCGTAACCACCAAAGAAGAAAATAATCATCAAAGCTGATCCCAGCATCATGTGTCCATATTCCCCGATAAAGAACATCAACATCTTGAAACCGCCATACTCTGTATGGAAGCCCGCAACGATCTCGGCCTCACCCTCGGCCAAGTCGAACGGTAGGCGATTCGATTCCGCAAATGTCGCGGCAAAGAAAATTATAGCCGCCAAAGGTTGATAAAAAATTCCCCAGTTAGGAATGTACGCTGATGAAATCGTATGTCCGAATGCCTTAAACGACAAAGGACCCTGTTGAGCATGAATCATTTCCGTTAAATTAAATGTTCCGAAAAGTAGAATCACACCCACGATCGAAAGGCCCAGAGCTAACTCGTAGCTGATCACTTGGGCGCTGGCCCGCAATGCACCCAGCAAAGAGAACTTACTTGCCGATCCCCAGCCCGCCATCAAAATCGTGTAGGCAGCCAAAGAGGACACGCCCAAAACGTAAACGATACCAACGTTCATATCGTAGCCTTGGATTTTGAAAACATAACCACCGATTTCTAATGGCACTGACATCGGAATTGCCGCAAATGCCAATGTTGCTGGAATCAGGGCAAAGATCGGAGCCGCGTAGAACAGCGGTCTGATGGCTTTATCTGGAGCAAAGTCTTCTTTTGTTAAGAACTTAACGGCATCGGCCAACAACTGCATTAGACCCAGGGGGCCTACGCGATTGGGACCAAAACGATTTTGGATAAACGCAGATCCGCGGCGCTCAACCCAAACTAAAATAGGTACCGCTTGTACCATCATTAAGAAAATCAAAACTAGTTTGATACAATTTATCGTGATTTCAAAAACATCTTGTCCCATTGAAGTCCCCTACTAGTCCCACTCTAAGGCTTTAGATTTAATTTCCCAAAACAACCCGAAGATAAAGATCGCTAAAAATATCATCATGGATGTGAATACAAATGCGCCCTGGCCAGAGGCAATAAAATCACGGAATGTAATCGCCCAAGGGTACATGAAAATAATTTCGATATCGAAAAGAATAAACAGGATTGCGGTGAGATAGAACTTCACGGAAACTTTAGTCTCACGTTTTTCTTGGCCCGGAATTCCGCACTCATAAACATCGCGCTTAGCCGCCGAGTTGTCTGTGCGTTGACCACCAATGGCTCTCGCAAGGAAAATTAAAAAAGTTCCAAATAGCCCCAAAAAAACTGTTAAAAATATGACGCCACCTAATGGCATTCCCGACGCTTCCGCCATCGCCCACTCCTTGCCGATACAGGTCTAAAAAAAGACACGTGCAAACTAAATTTATACTTGTCATTACATATATTTCCAAGAAATATATCTGAACGGTTTAACTGGGTGCGTAGCGATGAGTTTTGAAACTTTGAATCCACATTTAGAATCACAAATTGAGCGCGTCGTTGCCGACAAGGCACACAGTTCAAAAGTTTCGATCATCGGGTCGTCCTCGCTGCTATCGATTGCCTATTTTATAGCCTTTTCAAATTCGCGTCGTCTGAGTCAACAGCCACATTTATTCGTTCTACCCAAAGAGTCCGATTGCTCTAAGCTAGCGAATGCGATTGAGTTTTTTGATCCGGACAAGAAAGTTTATATTTTAACCGAGTTTGATGTATCTCCCTATTCTGGACTCTACCCATCTCCTCAGGTTTTAAAAGATCGACTTCATTTTCTAAGTCGCGCACAAAATGCAAAACCCGGTGACATCTTTATTGCTTCATTTTTGGGCCTTCAGCAAAAGACAATGCCGGTGGATGTGCTGATTGAAACTACTAAATTGTTTAAGATCGGCGATAGTTTACCGGAAAACTTGTCCGCCTATCTGAGTGATCTAGGTTATGAGTCCGCACCCATGGTTGAAGACGTCGGACAATTTGCGATTCGCGGCGGGATTGTGGATATCTTTTCACCCGGTGAAAAAAAACCGGTTCGTGTTGAGCTCTTCGGCGACCAAATTGAAACTTTGCGGTTTTTTTCAACAGACTCCCTGAAGAGTGAGTCCGAAATCAAATCGTTCTTATTAACCCCCGCCAAAGAAACTCTGTATGTGGACAACGAATACGAGAACATTGTACCTCGATTTAAAAAAACGACGACGGGGCGTGATCTTCGCCACGAAGAAATTGATGATTTAAGTCGCTCGCTCGTTCAAAAGAGCTACTTTCCTGGAATTGAATTTCTAATTTCTAGTTTTTATGAAAAACCATCTCTACCTGTTGAACATTTCTCTGCCAAACCGTGGGTTTGGTTTGTTGATCCTCTTGAAATGCATCGGATTAGCGATGACGCTGTCGAGGAATTAAAAAGCGATTTTAGAAACTCAACAAAAACGCTGATCCGCCCCGCCTTAGAAGATTTCTTTTCCGACGCGTGGCTAGCGGGCGGCGTATCGCAGGAATTAAATTTAGATCTAGGTTTTGAAACCCGGGAATTTTATTTCTCGAATATCGATTTCAATTCTAGTGCGATGTTTTCTGGCGAAACAGCCAACAGTAGGTTGGATTATCGATCGTTCACAGTCCAAGAGTTTTCCAATTTATCTATTGCGTCCACAGTTGGCAGTGAAGCATGGACACTGGCACTGCAAAATAAATTATCTCAATGGAAACGCGATCACTATCGCATTTTCGTTAGTCTCAGAAACGCCACCCAAGCCGAGCGATTAAAAAACTATATTGAAAACATGGATTTTGAATTTCGCAGAATCACCGCTGACGATTATAAGTGGGACACTTATTTATCCGAGCAAAATCAAAATCCAAAAATTATTCACTTCCTGCAGCGTCCTTGTTTCGAAAGCTTACGTATCGAGGATGAAAAAATAATTTTTTTGCGCGAAGAAGATTTTTTCGGCAAAAAAAGTCGCGCCAGCACGTTGTCGTCATCGGATGAATTTCAAAAGCAGGCCAAGCGACTAAATTTTGGTGATTTAAAACCGGGTGATTTGGTGGTTCACATCAAACACGGTATTGGCCAGTATGAAGGATTAAAAGTCATGCCCGTCAACGGCATTGATTCAGAATTCATTCAGCTCTCATACAAAGAAAAAGATAAACTCTATCTTCCTGTTTATCGCGTAGGCCAATTGCAAAAGTACTCAGGTGCCGCAGACGCTATTCCGTTAGATAAACTTGGCGGCACGTCTTGGGAAAAAACCAAGATCAAAGTTAAAAGCCATCTTAAAGATATTGCAAGTGAACTTTTGGCTCTGTACGCAAAACGTGCTGAAATTCAGCGTCCTGCGTTTTTACTGAATGATGAAGAAATTCAAAAATTTGAATTTGGTTTTCCGTATGAAGAAACGGAAGATCAACAACGTTCAATCGATGATATCTACAAAGATATGAAATCAACAAAACCAATGGATCGCCTTGTTTGCGGCGATGTAGGTTTCGGTAAAACCGAAGTTGCCATGCGCGCTGTGTTTTTTGCGATTGAAAGCAAAAAGCAAGTGGCTGTCCTAGCGCCAACAACCGTTTTGAGTTTTCAGCATTTCGAGAATTTTAAAAAACGATTCAAAGATTGGCCCGAGGTTAGAATTCGCGAACT
>CAZCHT010000067.1:0-25334 GCA_964498705.1 uncultured Bdellovibrio sp.
GTCTTTAGCGCCTTTATCAAATGGCGGAGTCAGGAGCAGGATCAATTTAGAATCTTTCTTAACTAAATATTTTTCTACGTTCTGCATAGCTTGCTGAATTCTGTTTTCATCACCAGCTTTGGAAATCACCGCCCACGACTGAGATATCGAGTCGATTTTGCACTCATCGCTGAGATTTGAGCCGACCGGAGTTCCATCATCAAAATAAGCACGTCGATACCATTCTCCATCCCAGCCACTCGATTCAAGTGAGGTTTTTAATACCTCCATGTGTGCACGATATTTGTTTTTATCTTCGGCCGTTAGATAGGGCATGAAATCATTTAGTACTTTATAATAGAACCACCCTAACCACACACTTTCACCTTGCCCATGAACGCCAATGCGATTCATTCCATCATTCCAGTCGCCGGTTCCAATCAGGGGCAAGCCGTGTTGCCCTAGAGGAAGTGAACGATTGATAGCGCGAACACAATGCTCTAAAATAGTTGCAGACTCTTGTGAAATCGCGGGCTGAGTGTAGGAGTCCTCTTGCCCCGGATTCAATACGGGTGCTTCTATAAAATGAGTTTTTTCGTCTAGAATTGATTGATCGCCGGTTGTTTGAATATAAAAACTAACAACGAGTGGCAGCCACAATAAATCATCCGACATTGTCGTACGTATTCCGCGTCCTGTGGGAGGGTGCCACCAATGTTGAACATCGCCTTCTTTAAATTGTCGTTCTGAGGCACGAATAATTTGCTCGCGGGTTAACTTTGGATCGGAATATACAAAGGCCATGCAGTCTTGCAATTGATCACGAAACCCATAAGCACCACCAGATTGGTAGAAGGCGGTCCGTGCCCAGTAACGACAGGAAAGTGTTTGGTATAATAGCCATCGATTCATCAAAATATTCAACGACGGCTCTGGTGTTTTTATCTGCACCGTTGAAATCAGATCGTCCCAGTATTTTATCACTTCAACTTGCGCTTGTTTAACTTTGCTAATGTCTTCATAGCGCTGGATGAGCTCACGTGCGAGTTCTTTTGATTCTGTTTGCCCAAGTAATATAGAAACTTCGAGTACTTCACCGGCCGCCAATTCTACGGACGATTGCAAGACAGCGCATGGATCTTGACCAGTACCTTGTTTTTTTGAAAGACCTTGTCGTTTTAAAGCGATCGGGTCTGCATAGTTACCGTTGCGACCGATGAATTCTTTGCGACTGCAAGTGAATGTAATGCTCGATGTACTGATATCTGCGAATGCGACTTTATTGGCAAATTCGTTGTCGTGGGGGTTTTTCGCAAAGATAGCCCCGCTGTCGGCATCGATATCGCAAATCAGATAGGCCGCTGTCTTTTCTCGCCGAGTTCCTAGTACCCATTCTGTGTAGCTTGTAATGGAAATTTTACGTTTTCGATTCGACGTATTTTTAATTTTAAGCAGAGATATTTTTACTGTGTCATCGACAGGAACAAACATGGTTAAAGTGTGCTCGATTTCGTGGCTGGTGTGCTCGAACGTTGAGTAGCCTTGCCCGTGACGAATGATGTAAGTTTCATCACTGCGAATGGGCAGTGGTGTCGGTGTCCAAATTTCTCCGGTCTCGTCATCACGCAAATATACGATTTCACCGGGAGGGTCGATGATGGGATCATTTGACCAAGGAGTCAGGCGATTGGCCTGGCTATTGGCATTCCAGGTGAATCCTGCGCCGGCTTCGCTGATTTGAAAACCGAAACCCTGCTTATTACCGATAACATTTATCCATGGCGCTGGCGTCCAGAGATCGTGCCTTAAAATGGTAACGTATTCACGGCCATCACGCGTAAAACCGCCATACCCATTGAAAAAATCTAAATCCAATTTTTGCGAGGATCCAAGACGAATGTCTTTTTTGTCTGCGATTTTATCGGGATATCTATCTGCATATTTATAATTAGCTAACGGCGGATATTTTTCTTCCGTCGGGCGACGATTGATTTGTTCTTCTAGAGGTTCGCTGGCAATCAGTGAAACGCGCGCGACAGCTTGAATGTGTGCAAGGTCCCTGGCGGGCGTGATGTTTTTGCGTAAAACAAAAATACCGCCGTTTTTGTTTAACCAACCTTGACCGCCTGTTGATCGAATTTGCTGTTGCAAATCATCTTGCACATCTTGGAAGTAATTTGAATCATGTTCGTTAATGATAACAAAATCATAAACTAAACCTTTTGATCGTAAGTATTCGTGGCAGCGCAGCAGTTTTCTTACAATCGCCATATCTTTTTGGTCATCAATACGAACGACTACGATCGGCAGATCGCCACCGATACCGCTTGGCCATAGACTGGATTGTTGATTCGTATTTGCCACACGTTGATGAGTCGGTGGGCGCAGGGACGGTTCAGAATACAAAATTCTTTCCGCTAATCGCTGGTATAAATAGGCGGTCTGAGGATCGATATTTAAATGGAGTAGATCGACTTGCGCTTGAGTCCAGGCTCTTTTTGTTTCGCGATCAAAGGCGTGAATGTCATGATAACGATCGGCCAGTTCTAGGGCTTTTTCTTTGGATTGGGTTAGGCCAGTTGTAAACGCTATTTGAGTTTTTCCATACTCAGGAAGTTCAACTTGAATGCGCAAAGATAAAATGGGATCGATGGCCGCGCCGGTTTCATTTGATAGATTGCCATCTTCCAGCAATGCCAATGCTTTGCTGATCGTTCGGCCGCGACCGATAAAATTGTTGCGATCAGTTTCGTATTGAATGTTTGATGTCAAATGGCCGTCAGTGACGACAACGTGCAGGCTCCAGTTTTCAATTTCTTGTGCCGATCGTTTGCGACGTTTTGCAAGCAACGCATTCTTTGAAGCCAAATACTCGGTCTGGATAAACAGTTTGCTGAATGCCTGATGATCTAAGTCATTGTTCGGTGGGTTCAGCGTTGGTTCTAGGTAACTTGTTAGTTCGATTGTTTTCGCTTTTCCTGAATGATTCGTGAGCGTGATATGGCGAATTTCAACATTATCTTCTGGCGCGACGATAATTTGAGTGTGAGTCGATACGTCACCGTCTCGTCGTCTGAATTCGACTTTGTCTTCACTGAAGGTCACTTGATATTCTTCTGGCAAGGTGGGTAAAGGTTGAAAGCTAGACGACCATAATGCTTTATCTGTTTTGTTTTTTATAAAAATGAAACTACCCAGATGATCTCGAGTCGCGTCTTCTTTCCAGCGAGTTACGCCAACATCACCGCATTTAGAATAGCCACCACCAGCCGTTGAAATCATAACCGAGTAGGTGCGATTAGATAGTAAGTGCGTACGCGGAGTCACGCCATCAGGATTATTGTAGTTTCTGATTAACGCATTGTTCGTTGGTTGTCGTTGAACTTCAATTTCGATTTCTGCCGCTTTTGGCGGAACTGGATTTACCCCGTGCGGTATCCTTTCTTGCAACAATAGTTGAGTAGCTCGAATACGCGGATCACTGTGGAATCGTTCGCGCACAATCGATTTGTTAAGGACGTTGTTGATAGCAACAAGGCTCATGCCTTGATGATGGGCCATGAACGATCGGATCACTGCGAATTTTTCATTTTGAGGAAGTCGTTCACGAGTGTAATCAATCGCTTCAAAAAAACCGTACGCAGATAACATATCGTTTTTGATCAATCGTTTCAAATTATCGATGGCTGCGTGCGGATTCACCATCGCTGCCAATACCGTTGAATACGGCGAAATAACGAGGTCGTGACTGAGGCCTCGTTTTAACCCGAAACCGGGCACACCAAATGGACCATATTGGTAGTTCATCTGTAAATCGCGTGCGTTGTATCCCGCTTCGGAAACGCCCCACGGGATGCGGTGTTCATTTCCATAGGCAATTTGACCTTCGACTACGGTGTGCAGTGTTTCGTTAAGTAATGTATTTCTATAGTCATGCAGGACTAGATTCGGCATTAAATATTCAAACATGGATGCTGTCCATGATACCAAGGCGCGACCACCTGCCGACGGAACTAATTGCCGACCCAAGCGGAACCAATGTTCTTGTGGAGCGTCGCCTTTGGCAATAGCTACAAAGCTAGCTAGCCGAGCTTCTGATCCCAATAAGTCATACAGGCTGCGATCAAAACGATTGTCACTAACGTTGTAGCCGATCGAAAATACTTCTCGTTTTTTATCTAGCAGAAAATTGAAATTCATTTCATTGAATAATTTATTTAGTATATCCGCTGTGGATTGGGCTAGTTGAAACGAGGTGTCTAAATCCATTTGCGCTTGTTTGACGTGTTCAAGTAATTTTTTAATAGATTCCAAAAGAGGTACAGCTGATGGTTTCTCTTCACTTACACTTTTTATAATAGTTGTTAACTCTTCGATAGAGGAATTATAGCCGGTCTTTAGATGAATTAGATCTGATTCGGAACGTACTGTTCGGACCAATTGTTTCCACTTTAGACCAAGGATCGGCAAGATATCTGTTAGTTGATTTTCCGTCGAATTAAATAGGTCCTGTGTCCAAGGTGCTTTCTTTAACAATTCAGATTGATGGGTCGTGATTTGATCAATTCCAAGATCCATCCACTTCAGAATTTCTTCAGTAGAATCACTTTTAAAATTCATGATATAGTTTTTTGATTTTTCAAACGACTGGCGGATAGATTTAAGATGGAGGACCAAGAGATTTAAATCTTGAGTCAACGGTTCACACAGGCACCGTTTACAATCACGAAGCAGAGCTACTAGTGGCCGTGTCGAATCCTTGTAAGGTGTCAATTCGTGTTCGATAATTTTAACGATGTCTTGTAAACCAAGTAGAAAACTGGGATCAACAAGTTTAGATTTAGGTAAATCCAAACAGGTTTGCCGAGCCACAATCAAGTATCCGGCTAAGTTGCCGCTATCTACTGTCGAGACATACTTGGGATGTAGTGGGGCCAGTGTTTGAGTGTCGTACCAATTTAGAAAATGACCCTCATGACGTTCTAGTTTTACCATCGATTGTAGAGTCTGGTGCAAGCGAAGCATCATTTGTGAAGTTGTAATGAAGCCAAAATCACGCGCCGATGATACGCTCAATAAATATAAGCCAATATTAGTTGGTGATGTCCGGTGGGCCGTGACGGCATTGGGAATCTGTTGATGATTGTCGGGCGGTAGCCAGTTGTCGTCGGCGCAAGCGAAGTCTTCAAAATAGTGCCACGTACGACGTGCAATATGGCGAAGTAGACGTTGATCCTCTTCTGGTATTGGTTTTTGTTCGCGTGGTAGATGACGACTAATAAACGTCGCCGCTAGCGGGTAAGACATCCAAATTAGAACGGCGGTCGCCCAGCCCATAGACACAGAATCAATCGTGTGCGTGTTTGCAAATAAAATCAATATAGCAACTAGCAAAAGCTGTGTAGGCAGACTTGTCTGCCAGATTGGCTTTTTAGCATTGCCTATTTGTTTTTCCATTTGGGCTGCTGTCGACCATTCCAGTAAATGAGTTCGTGAACGGAATCGACGATAGAACACACGGTAAATAGCATCCAAATGAATAACGGCTTGATGGGCTAAAAACCAGATGTGGAATACTATTTGGTAAAGGTGAACTTTAATGTTGCTTAAAAATCCATCCCAGCGAGCTTGCCGTTTACCAAACATTAATTTCAAAGTGTTCATTCCACTTTGAATTATTACTGGCAAAGACACGAGCGCTAGAACTAAGCCAAACCAAAATGCGGGTGATCCCGGTAGGGAAATCAGTGATAGTGCGAGTAATAAAAAGGACGTAGGTGAAACTAAACTTCGTCGTAAGTTATCAAATATTTTCCAACGAGAAATTAATGGTGTTCCCGATTTAAAAAACCACGGCATGGCTTGCCAATCGCCGCGTGTCCAGCGGTGCTGACGGGTGAAGAAGGTGTGGTAAGACTGTGGATAGTCATCAATAAATTCAATGTCACTGAGTAATGCCGTCCGCGCAAAGATACCCTCAAGGAGATCGTGACTTAGGATCATATTTTCAGGGAATCGGTTTTTCAGGGCGGCTTCGAACGCGTCGACGTCGTATAAACCTTTTCCGGTGTAAGAGCCCTCGTGAAATAAATCTTGGTAGACGTCGGACACCGCAGTTGTATAAGGATCAATTCCGACATAACCAGAGAAAATTTTAGAAAATAGTGAACGCGATGAACTCTCTAGGGAAACGCTGATACGAGGTTGCAGAATTCCGTAGCCTTCTGTTATTCGTCCTGATGTTTTGTCAAAAACAGCACGGTTTAGTGGGTGCATGGCTGTTCCGATGAGTTTAGCGGCTGTGTCGCGCGGCAGGCGGGTATCTGCATCTACCGTGATCACATAACGAACTGAAGTTAAAAAACTTAATGGGGCCGTTATAACGCTGAAACTGGTGTCGCCTTTTTCGCGTAGCAAGGAATTGAATTCATGGATTTTTCCCCGTTTCCTTTCCCAGCCCATCCAGCAGTTTTCAGATGCATTCCATTGGCGTCGTCGGTGGAAAATGAAAAATCGGGGATTTTCATTTTCTTCGGCATATTTTTGATTTAACAAGTCGATACCGCGCAACGCAAAGTTAAGCAAAGGTTCGTCTTCGTCTGTTGTTTCGGTGCTGGAATCCATGTAATCCGTGACCAAAGCAAATGATAGTTGCGGATCAGAATTTCCCAAATAGTGAATTTCCATTTTTTCTAGCAATTCGGAGACCGTTTTGCGACTGGCCAGAATACAAGGTATGATCACCATTGTTTTTGCTTCCGGCGGAATGCCGCTGGTAAGGTCTAATTTCGGCAGGCGCTGAGGATGAATGAGATGAGTTAAAATAAAATTTGTTAAGCCGAGTGCCAATTCGCTCGTGGGAATTAACGCTAGCAATCCTATACCAAATAGAGTCCAGGCATTAGCTCCTTGGGTTTCTGAATAGAGGAGAGGGAATGCTAAAATCAAAACAAGAAACATACAGATCAGCGTAAAGTAGGTAAAATTTTTGTTTGCGTCTAGGAACGTTGAAAACCAGCTTTGTCTAAAACCTAAGTTCTGAATAAGTTTTTTAAATCCCTGACCGATCAGATAGTAGCCGACATGAGATCGCCTTGGATCATTACCTTTTTCAGCAAGTTCGATGATATCATCGGCTATTTCGATTTCAGATGTTCCGGTTTTTTTACTGAGCATTTCGATAATATGGCGATAGCGATCACGCGTTTGAAAGTCGAGTTTGAGGTAAATAGGGTCTATTTCAAGAATGCGGTCAACTAAACTTAAGCTCTCTATAAAATCGCGCCAGTTCAGACTGGACAGTAAACGCATGCTGGTAATAATATTGGCAACTGTAACTTGATTGGCAACTTGTCGCTGTAATGCTGCATGTACAGCGGATTCCGCTGATGAATCTTTTTTATTTAAGTACGTTTCCAAAACTTCCAGAGCGGGCCAGATTTCGGGTTCCTGATCACGCAGACGTTTTGCAAGTTGTGCCATGTAAACACTGTTATCCTGCTGCGATTCTTCAAGCTGACGTTTTAGTTCATCAGTTTGTAATTTGAATTTATCTGGTTCTACAACTTGATCGAACAATTGATCGGCAAATAAATTCGCCGAGTTTCGTTTCTCGTGATCAATGACGGTGCGAACGGCAAGGCGACGCAGATTTTCTACCAGGACGAGTCGTAAGGTAATAGGTAGAGCCCACAGTTCCCCAATTGTCAGCGGACTTGTGCGCTGATACGAAATGAAAAATCGGCGAATCGTTTCTGGCTCTATGTCGCTATCGGTGTGTGCAATCAATGCCAGCGCTAGCGCATAAATGCGCGGGTACCCGGCAAGATCACCTATCGCGAGTTTAGGTAGTTCTTTATAATAAGACGGTGGCAAATCTTCTTGAATTTCACGAAGCTGGTCTTCAACAATATGAAAATTATCAGTTAACCATTCGGCGGCAGGTGGCATGGCCTCTTTGCGCTGCATAGATACAGTTAACGATCGATAAGATTCGACTAAGCGTCGACCATTCTCGCGCATACGCGGCAATAGAGGCTGTGACACCGATGGGTCACGGCTCACTTTTAATTCACCCGCTAAATAGGCCGCGTACTCTTCCAAGCGTTCGATGCTGTAAAGCTCACCGCGTATCGCATTTTCTATTTGTTGGTCTTCGATTATCAAATGTGTGCAGCCTTTTCAAAAATAGATGTCGGTTTAGGTGCAGCGTTGCCGCGAATACGGTCGCGCAAGCCTGATGAGCTGAAACCATGTTTACGATCGATAAAATGTATTGCGATGTCGCTAATGTTTTTTCCCGTGTAGTCTTTACTGCGATAGTCTTCGCCAAGAAAGCGTATGTGAGGACGCTCATTAATGAGCATTAAATATAAGTCATCTTCTGTTTCGTAAGGGATTACTTTGCTAATGTATTTGCAGCCACTTAATTTGATATAGCGTTCATACGCAGATTCTACGGGTTTGTTTTTTTCACCGCGTTCGGTTGAAGGGTCGATATGTAAACCAACTATTAAATAGTCACAGTTGTCTGCGCATTCTTTTAGCATCATCATATGACCTGCATGAGGTCCCAGATCAAATGCGCCTGCGATAAATCCTTTTTTTGTTTCGCTTGTCATTTCCATCAGATGTTCCCTTTTGCCGTGTTTGGCGATAAGGGGGCTTATTTCCACAGTGGTGTAGTAATTTTCCCCGGGTTTTTTTCTCTACTGAGCGTAATGCCTTGTTGGGCTTTATGGGTTTGTTTAACAGCATAGGGAGTG
Organism: uncultured Bdellovibrio sp.; assembly: GCA_964498705.1. Taxonomy (GTDB): domain Bacteria; phylum Bdellovibrionota; class Bdellovibrionia; order Bdellovibrionales; family Bdellovibrionaceae; genus UBA2316. The sequence goes on from CAZCHT010000067.1 coordinate 8,745, forward strand.
CCAAGGGGGCAGAGGGGCATCAGGGAATTGCGGGAATCTCGGCGTTTCCTAAAATTTAAAATGAATAATTAACGAAATCCCAGGACGGAATTTCTTTCGATGTAGAATTCACAGCGAGGGCCCGGCCCCCGCTGTTGCTTTGTCAGTGATTTGTTTTATGTGGTTGCCTAAAAATTTGGTCTCTTTACGTTTTTAGATTCAACTACGGTCGGCACTCAGAATCGTTTTTGTTTTCCGGGCGTATGCATTAGGCTTCTGAGCCCTTGCAGCTGGGCTCTTTTTTATTCTCTGGTTTTGAGCAGAAATCGGTTTCAGCGGAAGCGACAAACGAAGCTAATAGGACAAAGATTATTAAAATTTGGTGTGAAATGCGTTTCATAAAACATCCCCCCGGAGGTATAATTTGTGGTTAATTAGTAAGCAAAATAGGCAAAGTGATGCCATCGAGGATGAATTGCAAACTTTTGGCTATGTGGGAAAAAATCTTTTATGGCACCGTGTTTTTGTTTGCGGTTATCTTGAGTTCGTCGGACAGTTATAAACGTCTCGGGGGGGATTCATGAAGTATCTAGTAAGCTTTATTTGCTTAACATTTTCTATTTTTTCGTCAGCAGGTGTTTATTCAAGTTCAGCACCATTACATTCAGCGTTACGTGGCTATCGTGAACCGGCAGCGGCCGCGCTTCAGCGGTATCGTCAACGCTTGGCTCAGTATGGGGTTCGTTCGATTCAGGAAGACACGCCGTTGGGGTTAGCTAAACCTCTTGAAATGTTGACGTATGAAAAAGTACCAGCTTATCAGAATGCGACTGTGGCGACGCAATTGTTTGTAAAAGTTCGTGATGCTAAGTTTATCAAAGATTCAACTCATAATATGGTTCGTCGTTCGAGTTGGATATTTCCCGACGATGGTTGTTTTGCACGAGCAGCACTTGCGGTACAAAATTTAAAAACTTGGAAAATGCCGGTTCCGGCTAAACTGTTTATCTTTGGAAATCTGACAGTTAAAACAAATAACTCACCTAATGGTTCCGTCAGCTGGTGGTATCATGTGGTTCCTATTGTCATGGTCGGACAACAGCCGGTGATTTTTGATCCTGCAATCAATCCGTCAGGGCCGATGTATTTAAAAGATTGGATTTCGACAATGACGTCGGATCTGAAAACAGTTTCGTTCAGTATCTGCAAATCAACGTCGTATGCACCATCAAGCCCATGTACAGTGGATTCTACGTCGAGCGAGCCTGCACTAGATCACCAAATGATGTATTTAGATTACGAATGGAATCGCATTTCTGATATGAAACGCGATCCTAGCAAAGAATTAGGAGACTCTCCACCATGGTCACAGCGCTACCAATCACGCCACTTTTAAGTGGCGTCCTAATGGAAATAGTTTATTTAAGGCTATAGAATCCGCGACACATTAATTGTTTCATCGTCGGCGAAACCGAAGTGGCCGTTTTATCTGATGGTTTCTTGACGGAGGTCATTGACTCAGGCTTCATAAATTTACCAAGTTCCGCAAAGCGAGTTCCATCAATTTCACCTTTTTGCATTAGCTCGGTCGCAACACTAATTACGTAACTCCAATTATCAGACAACGTTTGACGAGCAAGTTCCATCCCTTGTTCTATCAAATCGCTCTTTGCACTTTCGAGCTGGCGACGTTTCGCTTCGCTAAGGATAGGGTTGCCGTCGCCATCTATTTGAATACCGTGAAAACGGGGGTCAAATCCATAATTAATCAACGCCGCTTTGGCAAGGCGACGAATTTTCAAAAGGTCATCAGACCAGCCCCCGGTCATTGCATTACCAGACATCACTTCGGCTACGTTACCCGCAGCGATGCGCGCGATTTGGCCAACGACCTTTGCATGATCGGGAGAAACGTAACCATCAACAAGTCGGGTACGAGCGTAACCCAAATATCTAATTTTTTGAGAGCCTGTTCCTGACGTTCCACCGCGGATCGTGATGTAGGCCACTTTCTCGCCAGTGATATCGGGAACATTGGCTACAGCATGACCCGCTTCGTGAATCGCTGTTAACCACGCTTCGTCGTACTTCATCAGAACTTGCTCTTGAGCAAATTCAGTCAAGTCGACTTTGCGACTGAATATCGGAGTTATATTTGAACCTTCTTTTTTAGTGATAGCCACAACCACGTGAACTTTTCTCTCTTCGGCATTTTTATTTCTGTACGGAGCTTGTGATTTATTGTCCTCAATTTTAAGTTCTAAATTTACGCCGTCAAGATTATTCAAATCCATACCGCTTTTGAACAGCGCCATTTGAATTGCGCTGCCGAAACGTTTTTCAACAACAGTGCGGATCGAGCGAACGCCGCGACCGTGAGTAAAGAAACTTTCGGCTAACGAGTTTAAAACCTCTGGGCCATAGGAAATTTTCAAACCGCGATACTGAGTTTCTAGAGGTCGAATTTTTTCTTTTAGAATTTTCTCAGCGATGGGTTTTAAATCGGAACGAAGCAGAGGTTTCGTTAAAATAACCGTAGCTAGGCGACCGATCAAGGCTTCCGGGACGCCGGATTCGATTAACATTTCATGGATGAATTCTTCACGATTTTTCGACTTCCAAATTTCAAGACGGTCTTCATCAGCTGATGAGCCAGCAAAGAAATGTTCGCCATCGTTACCAGTCAACTGTATAATATGTTTTGTAAGGTCGTATGTTTTTCCTGTCACGGAACTTACCCAATTGCCACGGTCAAAAATGGCGTAGAATTTTTTAAACAACTCATTTTTCATAGCGCGATTTTGTCCGCCCATGTTCGACGCTTCATCTAAAATTAGAACACCGCCATCTGGATTGTTTCGAAGATAGCGCTCAAATTCACTTTCTGCGCCTTCTAAACCTTGTTCAAACTTCAAAGCAAATTGATACGCTGACGAAACTTCGCCTAAATCGATGACTCCCGCACGAGTTGTTGAACCGAAAACACTTTCGGCAATCGCTAAACCAGTTTCTGTTTTTCCAGTTCCCGTTGTACCAACAGTCATGAAAACAGTCGGGAGGTAGCGCACGCCCTGAGCCAAGTGATCCACGATTAATTCGTGAACGTTGTCGATCATCGCATCTTGTCCGATCACGCGACGTTTGAGGCTGCTATCGAGTTCACCGATAATTTTTCGAATATATGGATCCGCCAGGGGATTCGGATTTGATGGTTGAGGAACCGCGACAAACAGATCGTTATTCACGACGAAATACCATTTGTGAGTCGCATCTTCTTTTAGATCGATATTGATTTCAGTGATCTGATCCGAGCGCCATTTTTTACTCGATATCGCTTTCGCAATGGTTTCTTTCAAATCTTTGAATACGCCTTCCGCGCGGCGATTCATCAATCGCCCGTGGCTCATTAAATCTACGTTTACGAGAGCTAAATAGTTTTGTGCTGCATCGGTAAAATTAAATTGCAGACCTTTGTACTTTTGTGCAAGGGCTTCATTTTCGCGAATTACGGCCGCGCGGAAAATTTTATTTAAAACGGGTTTCGTTAGCGGACTTGATAGTAGAAATTCATCAATGCGGTTGATGACCTCTTCAGGAAGAACGTTGTCGTTAGCTTTTTGTTTAGTGGTAAATACGCGTTTTACATCATCAGAGGTAACACCCTGAACGTAACGTTCAAGATCAGCATCTGACCAGTCTTTGGCGCCTTCGGGAATCAGTTGGCGAGCACCACGATTGCTTGTCAATACGACCAAAACTTGTTTACCAGCGATCTCTTCGCCATCGCCCGCTGTTACCATACCTGTGTCGAAGTACTCCATCAGGCGAGTATAGATGTAAGGATTCATTTTCTCGGCTTCATTGATAACAACGACGCCGCGGCCTTTTGTTTTTCTAAGAAACTCAGTCAGTTCACCAGTTTGTTCGCCTTGCCATGCTTTTTCGGCACCGAAAAGCTTGTGAGCCATGATATTCGCTTGCTGAGCATCGCCGCCGGCGTATTTGGTTCCGTCGATCTCAAGGAAATAATCCATATCCTGAAGTCGTTCGCGCGCCAGTTCGCGTGCAACATAAGACTTTCCGGCGCCGGATGTTCCAGTGATCATGACGATACGGGGACGAGTTGAGCTCTCGTCGTCGATAACGTGACTGTTTCGAACCAGTGATTTAACTAAATGAGATTGGCCGAAAACACGGTTGTTTAATTTGTCTTCTAATTCAGAATTGGAATCAAATTCGCTGGCGAGCATATCAAGTCCAATTTGAATTTTGCTAACGAAGCCGGACACAACCTGACCCAATGATGATTCGCTTTGGGTTGCAGAATTTGGCGACGTCGCGATACGTCTGAATTTACCTTTTCTTATTCCGACAAAAAAGTCGTGTTTAGCTTCGGATAGAAAGTTAGAGAAGCCGTCATTGGCCTCGAAACGATCTAGATCCCAACCTAATTGTTTGGGATCAAAAACCTGCGAAGCCGAGCTTTGATCTAAATAAGTTTCTGTTTGCAACGTTAAGCGGTGGCCATCCGATGCACGCACTAACATAACTGCGCTTTTTAGCGGTTCAATATATTTAATAGAAATAACGCCGTAGAGATGACCGGTATTGTCTTTTTGTGAATAGGTCCATTGCTCTGCACCGGTAAACTTAACTGGGACGGGGGCGATCGAGCCATCTTGGAAAATGAGAAAGCGGTTTTTGACTTCGTTAGAGCGTCGATCGACGTGCTCAACGATAGCTGCTTTAGTGGCGCTTTGGTTGGGCGCAACGATACGTAAATTTTCTCCACGCAAAGGAACCTTTTCTCCCGAAGGCAGGGTGAAATACAAACGATCGTTTTCTAAAGCGAGGCGGGCCCCATTAACAAACTTCACGGCCAGGGAACGTTCAATTTTCGCCGATGAAGTTAGAGATATAAATAGGAGTGAGGCCGTCAAAAACAGAGATGAAATAGAGAATAAGATTTTTTTTACACCGCTTATGAACAACACGTTGGGCTCCTTGAGCTCATGTTTGCCGCTACTGTCAACGAGTTCTGCACTCAGGTTCCGTCAACTCGTTCACAGTGCGCCTTTTTAAGTTTCGAAAGTATCGTTGCGAAATCAATTCCACAACAAACGGTTATGTGAGTGATTAGTAGTTCTTATTCACTGGTGAATTCAATAACTTGTCGTGTTTTTTGTTTTTGAAAATAGATTGTCTATATATAGACACAAAAATAGGCAAAAAAAAAGCCGCTAGCAAAACTGCCGGCGGCTTTAAGGAGGAACACTAGCAAGGGAAAAATGGCGAGTGAAGATCGAGATCACTCGGTTAAGCAGCGATCTCAAGCCTCTAGAGCCGTCTCTACGTTCTAGCGAACTAAAGTATTTTTAAACTGCCATGGATCTGTGTGATCCAAATCTTCTTTGAAGAATTTGTTCGCACCGTTTACGGGATTCCAATCTGTGTAGAATCCGTTCACAGGGCCCAAATAAGGCAATTGGAATTCTAAGCAACGTTTGAAATCCATCTCGTCGGCTTCAACGATGCCGGCTTTAGGATTCTCTAATGCCCACGCCATACCGGCGATCACGGCTGAGGTAACTTGTAAACCCGTTGCATTTTGGTAAGGCGCTATCGCGCGTGTTTCTTCAATAGTTAATTGAGATCCATACCAGTAGGCATTCTTAGCGTGACCATATAGCAATACGCCCAGTTCATCCATTCCATCGACGATTTCATTTTCATCAAGGATATGGTGTTCTGGCTGGCGCTCGCCGCCGGCACCAAACATTTCTTCTAATGATAAAATCGCATCGTTAGCCGGGTGGTAGGCATAGTGACATGTTGGACGGAAGGTTGCATTTTTGCCAGTGCCGACAGTGAAGTAATCAGAAATAGAGATCGCTTCGTTGTGTGTAACCAAGCGTGCATACTGAGGCCCTGGGGTAGGGCACCAGCTTTTAACACGCGTGTTGGCGCCCGGTTGTTGTAAGTAGATCGCTGCTTGGCAGCCAGTTTCGTGTTGTTTACCGTTTGTAGGCATCCATTTTTCAAATGTACCCCAGCCCAGTTCTGCGGGTTGCATGCCTTCCGATACGAAACCTTCAACAGACCATGTGTTTACAAAGTGATTCATCGGTTTTGGACGGTTAGCACGTTGAGTGTCGCGTTCAGCGATGTGAATTCCTTTAACGCCTACTTTTTGCATTAACAAGGCCCACTCTTCACGAGTTTTTGGTGTTGTGAAGGTCATTTTTAAATCCGTCGCTAAATTCACGAGCGCTTGTTTTACAAACCAAGACACCATGCCGGGATTGGCTCCGCAGCACGATACGGCAGTGATGCCGCCGGGACTTTGGCGTTTTTCTTCAAGAATAGTTTCACGAAGTGCATAGTTGGTGCGTGAGGCTGATGATTTAGATTCATCGAAATAAAATCCAGTCCATGGTTCAACGACTGTGTCGATGTAGTGGACATCTAAATCGCGGCAGAATTTCATAACATCAAGAGAACATACGTCTACGGATAAGTTCACGCAGAAACCGCGTCCAGTGCCGCCGGTTAATAAAGGCTTTAGGACGTCTTTGTAATTAGCTTCAGTTAATCCCGTTTTAATAAAACGAATTCCGCGCTCATCTAAAAGCTGGCGATCGCGGTCAGACGGATCGATTACAGTTAGGCGTTCTTTATCAAATTTAAAATGGCGCTCAAGCAATGGCAAAGTGCCACGTCCGATAGAGCCAAAGCCAATCATCACGATAGGGCCTGTAATTTCACCGTAATTCTGGTTAGGAACTGTGTATTTTTTTGTTGTCATATTTAATCTCCTCCGATGTGTAATTTTAATCTTTAAAAAATATTTTAATTGTATTCAGTTTTCTTTATAAGAATTTGTCTTTGCACTTTAAAAAGTGGTCTATAGAAATTCTTCTTTAATTTTCTTAACTAGAGCCGCCAGTTTCTTGGTCGATTGTGGCGCTACGAAAATCGTGTCATCACCAGAAACTGTGCCCAAGATACCCAGTGGTTCACGCAATCCATCCATGCGCGCGGCTAATAAGCTCGCAGCGCCGGGAGTGGTATGAACAACGACGAGTGATTCATTGTACTCAACTTCTAAAACAAGGCCGGTTAAGTCCAAGTTAAAGCTCGCATGCATAGGGCGATGGTCTTCCGGTAAGTGGTAGACAATTTCGCCTTCGGCATCTGTCGCCTTGATCGCGCCAATTCGGCGCAAGTCCCGCGATACCGTACTTTGAGTGACATCAAAACGCTTTTTGCGAAGAGATTCACTTAGCTCTTCTTGCGTACTGGCTTCACCTTCACGAATCAACTGGCGCAGGACAGCTAATCTGTCCTGCGAATCTATAATTTTTTCTTCCATTGTTTCCTCCTCGGGCACACGGTTGTACGCTTAAGTTGCTTTCTAAAACGTACCTGTGTGAATCACGAGTATTCGGTATTGATATCGACGTATTTGCGAGACAAATCGCAACCCCAAGCTGTGGCCGTGTGTTTTCCAGAATAGAAGTTGATTTCGACCTTAACGATAGATTGCTTGAGTAGTGTTTTAATTTCGTCTCGCGGGAAAGCGACGGGTTGTCCTTTTTCAAACAACAGAACGCCTTGCAGTTTCAACGTCATTTTTTCTAGCTGTTCTTCGGGAACTTCTTCTGCGCCCAAACGAGCTAGAATGCGACCCCAGTTAGGGTCTTCACCGTGGACTGCCGTTTTGATTAATGGAGACAAAGTAATTCCGCGAGCGGCTTTGCGAGCGATTTGTAAATCACTTGCGCCCTTAAGCTGAACTTCGATTAATTTAGAAGCGCCTTCGCCATCCGCTGCGATCGATTTCGCTAGAAAAATCGCGATGTCTTCAAAAGCGGCTTCAAATTTTTGAATATCTTTTTCTGTTTCAAGAGCAAAACCCGAAGCCCCGTTGGCCATCACAAAGCAGCAATCGTTAGTCGACGTATCGCCGTCAACGCTGATCATGTTGAAACTGACGTCCGCCGTCTTTTTAATCAAAACCGCAGCGTGATCCATAGTTAGTTTTGCATCAGTTAATATATAGCCCAGCATAGTCGCCATGTTCGGATGAATCATGCCGGAGCCTTTGCTGATGCCGGTGATACGGATGGGACCTGAGGAAAGGTTTACAACCGATGTCACGGTTTTAGGAACTAGGTCTGTAGTTAGAATAGCTGTCGCAAAGCTTTCTGCGCAGTCATTGGCACGAGTGACGAGTTCAGGCATCGACGGTAGGATTTTGTCGGTATCTAGTTGTTCGCCGATTTTACCTGTGCTGGCTACTAACACTTGTTTGGTGTCACACTTAAGGCTTTTAGCTAATGCTGAAACCATCATCATGTTTTTTTCAACACCTTCAGCGCCTGTTGCCGCGTTGGCTTGGCCAGAATTAGTGATGATCGCTAAAATATTATCTGCTGGCAATAGAGCCTGCGTATAGCGAACGGGAGCCGCGCGAGTCGTGCTTTGAGTAAAAACTCCAGCTGCGACAGCGGGAACTTCTGATAACAATAAGCCCATGTCAGGACGATAACGGCGAACGCCGCAATTAATTCCACTCGCTAAAAAGCCTTTGGGTAAAGGTGTTCTGCGTACTCCGGGTCCTAAAGTCATGTTAAACCTCCTGATGGGTTTAAGTTTTTAGTAGCGTACAGGTCAACTTTTCCTGTTCACTTCCGGTTTTTCTTCCGTGCATAATTATGCCTATGACGTGCATAATGAGGCAGAACAAAACCCCCGTCAATGTTTTATTTGCTATTGGGGATAGAAAATGCATAATTAGTCTCATTATGACTATTCCGAATTTTCAATCTATGACTATTCTGAATTTTCAATTCAAGAGTTCGACTTTTTGGGCGATTGCCTGGAGGTACTATGAAGTTTAGATTTCCTATCGTTATTATCGACGAAGATTTTCGCACAGAAAATGCCAGCGGCACCGGGATTCGCGCACTAGCAGCGGCGATCGAGAAAGAAGGCTCGGAAGTTTTGGGCGTAACTAGCTACGGGGATTTGACTGCCTTTGCTCAGCACCAAAGTCATGCTTCGGCATTCTTGTTGTCCATCGATGATGAGGAATTCGGCGGCGGTAGTGTTGAAGAAATTCTAACTGCACTGAAAAGTTTACGTGCGTTTATCGCGGAAATTCGTTTCAAGAACGCTGATATTCCCATTTTCTTGTACGGTGAAACCCGCACCTCCCGCCATATTCCTAACGATGTACTTCGCCAGCTTCATGGATTTATTCACATGCATGAGGACACACCAGAATTCGTAGCTAGACACATTATAAGAGAAACTCGCGCCTACCTTGATGGTGTAGCGCCTCCGTTTTTTAAAGCGCTTCTAAATTATGCACAAAATGGATCGTACTCGTGGCATTGCCCGGGACATTCCGGCGGCGTCGCGTTTTTGAAATCGCCAGTAGGACAAATGTTCCACCAATTTTTCGGCGAAAACATGCTTCGCGCCGATGTGTGCAATGCGGTCGATGAACTTGGGCAGTTATTGGATCACTCGGGCCCGGTGGCGGCTTCGGAAAGAAATGCGGCCCGTATTTTCAACGCCGATCATTTGTACTTTGTGACCAACGGAACGTCGACATCTAATAAAATAGTATGGCATTCGATGGTGGGACCTGATGACATCGTGGTTGTGGATCGCAATTGCCACAAATCGAATCTTCACGCGATCATGATGACGGGTGCAGTGCCGGTATTCTTAACGCCGACACGAAATCACTACGGAATCATCGGCCCAATTCCCGAAAGCGAATTCACAATGGAGAGCATCCAAAAGAAAATCGATGCGCATCCGTTTATTAAAGATAAAACTAAAAAACCTCGCATTTTGACGATCACGCAAAGCACTTACGATGGTGTTAGTTATAATGTGGAGTCGATCAAGAAAAAACTGGATGGTAAAATCCACGCGCTTCATTTTGACGAAGCGTGGCTGCCGCACGCGGCTTTCCATGAATTTTATAAAGATATGCACGCGATCGGTAAAGATCGTCCGCGCACAAAAGACTCTTTGATCTTTGCGACGCAATCTACGCACAAGATGCTGGCGGGCTTAAGCCAAGCGTCGCAAATCTTGGTGGCGGAATCTGAGAATAAAAAACTGAATGAGAGTATATTCAATGAAGCCTTCTTGATGCACACATCAACGAGTCCCCAGTACGCGATCATCGCTTCCTGTGACGTTGCTGCTGCCATGATGGAGGGCCCCGGTGGCGAGGCTCTTGTTGAAGAGAGTATCAGTGAATCAATGGATTTCCGCCGAGCGATGTCTAAAGTCGACAGTGAGTGGGGTAGTGATTGGTGGTTCAAAGTTTGGGGCCCCGATGACATTGTCGATGAAGGTATTGGTTCACGCGAACATTGGGTGCTTAAACCTAAAGACGACTGGCATGGATTTAATAATCTAAGTGATGGATTCAATTTGCTAGATCCTTTGAAAGCCACGATTATCACTCCGGGGTTAGGCCTGAACGGAGAATTTGATGAAACGGGAATTCCGGCGGCGATAGTCACAAAGTATTTGGCCGAGCACGGGGTTATCGTAGAGAAGTGCGGATTGTATTCTTTCTTCGTGATGTTCACTATTGGCATTACTAAAGGCAGATGGAATACGCTGCTCGCAGGACTTCAGCAATTCAAAGATGACTACGACAGAAACCAACCTATGTGGAAAATTTTGCCTAAGTTCGTTTCGCAAAACCCTCGCTATGAACGTATGGGCTTGCGTGATTTGTGCAAACAAATTCATGGAACTTACAAAGCGGGTAACATCGCACGTATGACCACCGAGATGTATATTTCAGAAATGAAGCCAGCGATGAAACCATCGGATGCATTTGCAAAAATGGCGCACGGAGAGATTGAACGCGTTGAGATTGATAACCTAGATGGCAAGGTCACTGCGGTTCTGTTGACTCCGTATCCACCGGGGATTCCTTTACTAGTTCCTGGTGAGCGATTTAACAAAACGATTGTAGATTATTTAAAATTTGCACGTGATATGAACGAACGATTGCCTGGATTCGAGACAGATATTCATGGATTGGTTACTGAGGTCGTTAGTGGCGTGAAACGATACTACGTCGATTGCGTAATATATTGATATCCAATCGTCAGTAGATAGATGCTATGAAAAATCGCTTTATAGGGTGATAGGATTCCCGTCACTCTCGCAAAGAACGCAGATAGGTCTGCATTTTGCGTTCGCCAAAATGCTGGACGGCCCGAAGTCTGTTATGCGTCGGGCAGAGTAGCTCTAAATTTTTAGCTTCGTTGCTAGCGCCGCCCTTTGCAAATGGCAAACGATGTTCTATTTGCAGGTTGTGTATGGCTTCGCATTGCCGGCCGGTATTGGAATCGGTATATTGGCATCGGTTCTTGTCTCGCTTTCTTACTTCATCAGAAATATGTTTTGGAATGTAACGGGTTGTCTTTTTCTTTGCGGAAGCGACAATGTGCTGACGTGGCTTTGACGCCGATTGCCGCCGCAGTGGTTGCGCTTTGCGTTCTATTTGTGTTTTTGAGGGGCGATCTTTTTTCATTCGGCAATCATTCCTAAGCTTAGTCAACGTTTGTTCCGTCATGAATTTAATCAATTCAAGTTTAGACATTTTTTTGCCCAAGAGTAATTGAATCTCTTCGAGGTCAGAAATTAAGGATTCGTCTAAAACCAAAGTAAGCTCGGTTTTATTTCCTTTTATGGGTTTTTCTATTTCCACGGGGCCAGAACTTTCAGGTTTAAGTTCGGCAAGGATCCTTTGGGTCATTTGAGTCGTTTGATTCTCGAGTGAGGATAGAAGATCTTGTTTTTCTTCTTTGCTAGATTTAGCTTCTCTGAAGTGGGATCTAACCAATGACATTTGAGTCAGGTTTAAATCGCCTCTTTTAATTTTCTCGGCAACTTCCGGTAGTTCCTGTAAAATTCGCATCGCGCAGATGCGCCTCCATGCGCTGCTTTCCGAATACTTTAATTCTTTGATGCAGTATTCTTTTAAATCACGATATCCCATTTGCGCATAGAGCATGCGTCGTTCGTTTTCACGCAAATGCCATAGTATTTGGATTGTTGTAAGGCGCTCGTGATCCGCTACAGATTTAGTTTTCGAATGCAGGTCTTCATTTGTTAAATCTTTTAATGTCATTTGGATTTATTTTGCAAATCAAAAGCCAGTAAGAAAGTGCGAATAAGTTTCTAAAAGCCAACGTTTAAGAAAGGGGCAACTGCAAATAAACCTTTGTCATTGAAATTGAGTAAACCAATTTGTACTCCGTGCAAGTTGGTTGCTGAACTCACTAAGCCAATTTGTAATCCATAAGCTTCACGTGCTTTATTGTAAATTCCAACTTGTAGTCCATAAACGTCAGTAAATGGTGTGAGGTTAGCTACGGCAAGGCCGACGCCGAGGAGGCGACTTTCGCCCGCTTTCAAATTCAAACCCAACGCCGCTTGCAAACCATAAATTCCTGTTTTACCCGTGTTGATATTAGTTAAACCCGCAAATTGTAAACCGAGTGCCTTTGTTTCACCTTTTGTGTAGTTGAAAAGCCCAGAAACACCGATACCCGTGAATGTTTGGTCGGTGATATTACCTAAAACGCCTAAGTCTACGCCATACATATCACGGTGTTGACCCCACAGAATACTGACGCGAGCTCCAGTGACCGAGAAATCGTCTGGTGGAAACTGAAGAGGCGGAGCGGAATTTAGTGACAGCGGGCTGATTGCAGCAAGTGATTTGAATCCAAAAGATACCAAAGCTACAAACCTTATTAAGCGGATTGTTTTAACCATACACTCATTCTATTGGGATTTAGCTCGAATGCGAATTTTACCAGGACGTTAGTTTGGGAACTGCTCGATAGTTTTCAATCTATCAAAAAGCCAATCTTTTGATTTCACAACTGTGCCATCAGGCATTTGAATCAAATAATCTTTACCCGAGAGAGATGACTTAGATGCGATTTTTTCGATGAACATCACGGCTGTCCAATTCGATTTCTTTGGCGCAAGCCATGAGTTCGCCGCTTGAGCTAGCTTGTCGCGTAAGTGTCTGGCAGCGTCGGTAGAGTTGTACGATTGACCATTGCGGATAAAGGTCACGTTTGATTCCTGAATTGTTACAATGAGTTTTTCGATTTTATCTAGCTCGGTCAATGCAGCGAATGAGAAAAACGGAATACAGAGGAAAAGTAAAAATGTTTTCATGAGTACCTTCTTGTAGTTACCATCTGTATCACAATAGGTCCTGTTTATGACTATAGGCAACTTGAATATAAAAATATACCAAAACCTGATTTAAATCATGTTTTGATTCGCCGTTGCGAGGTAGCGTGAATGTAAGGAGACTTTATATGAAATCAGTAAAAACCATACTTCTATTTGTCGCGCTGGTAATTTTGAACACCAGGTGCGGCACAGTTATAAAAAAATCAGATGAATCGGGCGAGGTCTCTAGAAAGTTTGATGATAAAATGAGTGCGACAGAAAGTTGGCAAGATCATATGCACACATTGGAGAAGAACTTAGTTGATATATATCCACTGGCACTTGATCCGATAGAATTTGATAGCCAGAAAAACGAGAAAAAAATCAGAGAGGCTTTAAAAAATTTGAATGTCGCGTCGACCAAGGTGAATCACTCTCCGATGACGGTAATGAATGATCCGACGCTAGCATTTATCTCGTTTGATTTTCGTCAGCAGCTAAGTAATGTCGATCACGCATTTTCTTTGGGAAAAAAAGATTATGCTCGTTTTGAATTACTTAAGATGACTCAGTTTTGTATCGAATGCCATACCCAATCAAATAAGGGTCCCAATTTTGGATTCAGTCAGTTTTCAAAAAAGATAGAGGCGCTTCCTGCTATAACTCAAGCAGAAGTTTACATCGCTACACGCCGGTTTGAGGAGGCACTTAAGAGTTATAAAGAGTTCTTTAATCAAAAGGAAATCAGTTGGGATGCGCAATTTAAAACCGAACTGGCGATTCATAATGCCTTGTCTATCTTGATACGTTACAAGCGCGATCCTGTTGGGGCTAAAGAGTTTCTAGAAAAAGTGGAAAAAGTAAATTTTGTTCCACTGTATTTAAAATCGATGATTCCAGTTTGGCAGGCCGATATTAAAAAGTGGAGTTCCGAAGCAAAATCGATGAAGCCGTCTTTAGCTATTGTGAAGGTATGGATTGATCGTTCAAACGCAAGAATGTTTGAGTATGGTCGCCTAGGTTCTGAAGTCTGGAATCAGCTATCGATCAGTTATCTGCACGAGTTTTTGGACAACACTCGTTTTAAACCCTACAAGGCCGATGTTTTATGGTTATTGGGTGCCAGTTATATTAACGGACTTAATTCGTATCAGAGTAGCTTAGGAGAAAAGTATCTTGAAGTCTGCATTCGCACTTTTCCAAATTCATTCTCTGCACATCGTTGCTATTTTAAATTAGAAGAGTACGTCTATGACACTAACAGCGGCAGTGCCGGTACGTTTTTATCGATTGAGGATCAACGTCGATTGAGAGAGCTAAAAGCGTTGTCAGACCCAAAATAAAGTTTAGCCTTTGGATTCAGTCTCCAAAGGCTATTTTTTTGAAATAGTTTTAATTGCTAACTTAGTGACGAAACACTGGCGACCATCGTGAGTTCTTTCGTAATCGAAGTTCCAATGTGTCGCTTGCTTGTGGGCAAAAGAATCCCGCAGAGGCGTCTATGATTAAGTCATTGCCTTCGATACGTGTTTCTTCGATACGAAACCGGTTCTGAACGGGATCTTTATCTTTTACAGACATTCCTGCTGGGCAACCTGAACTCAGCTTAGATTTCAACAATCCAAATACGATCTGATCTCCAGAAATTTGGTAGGCACCCACGCTAGAAACGATACAGTTTGGCATTAACGGAGTTTTTCAGGGTGACAACAACAGCTAGCCTTCAACTCTGAATAGGGCAAATTTTAAATAACGCAGTTCCGGCATCGCCAAAGGGTAGGGGTGATCCGACGGCTGCGCGCCCAGTCTGATCAGGGTACCTCGTTTTCCTGCCTTTGAAAACGCTTCACGAGTGATTTCTAAGAATGCTTCGGTATCGATATGGCTTGAGCACGAGCTGGCTGCGAATAGTCCATTTTCTTTAACTAACTTGATCGAGTTCGAATAAATTTTTGTATAGGCGATCGTCGCTTGCGGTACCGACTTTTCATTTGGCGCAAAGCTCGGAGGATCGGTGATTACAATATCGTATTTGTGCTTCAAAGTGATCTGATTATCTACGAATTCAAAGGCATCAGCGGCTACATCAACATGCTCTGTTTTGAACTGATTGATTTCAAAATTTCGTTTTACATTTTCAATCGCAACTTTTGCGATATCAACACTCGTAACTTGAGTCGCTCCGCCAGCAGCCGCGAATAGTGAAAATCCGCCGGTGTAGCTGAATAAATTTAAAACAGTCGCGTTTTTAGAAAAAGTTTTAATAGCCAAACGATTATCGCGTTGATCTAAAAAAAATCCAGTTTTAGCTGCGTCGCGAATGTTGGAGGAGAATAGTAAATTGTTTTCTTTAAAGATCGTCTCAATAGGCAGCTGCCCAATTAAGTTCGTCCCTTTCTCTTCAGCGTCATTGCGACGTTTTAAATAAACGCATTTGATTTGCGGGAATTCTTTTACGATTTTTTCGGCGATGTACTGACTGTTCCATACGGTTTCCATAACGGCATGGTCATGTTTTATAACAGCAATGTCGTTGTAAATATCAACGACTAACCCAGGGACACCGTCGCCTTCGCCGTTGAACAAGCGAAACGAATTTGTTGTTTCTGGATCAAAACTTTGGCGAATTTTAACTGCGTTTTTCCATTGGCGCTCGCCCCACAATTCAAATGTTTTCACCGCGCTGTTTTTTCGAAAGTACGGCTCATCACTCAAACAAAATAATCTAAAGCGTAATTGCGTGTCGCCCTGATAGACGCCGAAGCCGATCAATTCTTTTTTGTAATACAAAGCGCGTAAGCCAGTGGATCCAGCGCCGAGGTCTTCGACTCCGCCAGCGAAAATCCAGCGGTGGCCGCGCTTAAGATGCTTTAAAACATCACGGGTGAGCTGGACAGACGGTATTGTTTCAGGCGAGCGAACAAATGACATGGGTTTAGTAACCTAAAATATCAACGTACGTAATTCCTTTGGCGATCGCCGATGACGGCTTGGCGCGCTGACCTTTGATCTGAATTCGGCCATCTAGGAACAACTGTTTCAAAGCATTTCTAGAGATCGATTGCAAAGTAGGGTTTTCTGTTTGTTCTTTTAGAACCATAAGTAGTTTATTGTCCATGCGACTTAGTCGGGTGTGGACTTCAATAGTTACACGAAATGATTTCGGTGGCTGCGGTGGAATAATGTCGTTCATAAAATGTCTCCGAGGAGCCAGAGTTATAGCGAAAAATGGTCTTTCTGGCCTCTACTATTTTTAAATGAATAAATTTTCCAGGTATTTGCGAAATTTTTTCAACTATTAGGTATTAGCCAAAGATGTGGTATAAGAGCTTCACTATGAAACTACGTATTTTTATTTCAGCTCTA
>CAZCHT010000068.1:0-25023 GCA_964498705.1 uncultured Bdellovibrio sp.
ATTTCGTTACAAGATTCGGTACAAGTACCCAGTAAGGGATTTACCCGCATAGACCACCTTACAAATAATGTTTATGAAGGTACCATGAACACGTGGGCCCAGTTTTACAAAGACGTTTTTGGATTTACAGAGGTTCGCTATTTCGACATCAAAGGGAAAAAAACTGGTCTAAATTCATTTGCTTTAAAATCCCCGTGTGGACAATTTTGTATTCCAATCAATGAGGCGAAAGAATCCAAATCACAAATCAACGAATATTTAGAAGAATATAAAGGTCCCGGCATTCAGCATCTGGCATTTTTAACTGATGACTTGATTTCCTCTATGGAACAGCTTCAAGGCACCGGTATTCAGACATTGGATATTGACGAAAATTATTATGAAAGTGTTTTCAAACGTGTACCTAATGTGACAGAAGACAAAAAAGCGATTCAGAAATTTAATATTTTAGTCGACGGCGACGAAGACGGCTATCTTCTACAAATTTTTACTAAGAATTTAGTTGGACCCATCTTTATCGAACTCATCCAAAGACAAAATCATTTATCTTTCGGCGAAGGCAATTTTCAAGCTCTATTTGAATCTATCGAGCGTGACCAAATGAAACGAGGGGTTCTGTAGTGGTCAAGGCACAGCCACCTCGAAAATTCAATTCTGACGAACAAGAAACCTGGAAAACGGTTTTCACACGTCATCAACCGACGCGTGAAAACAAAATATTTGAATTGTTCAAACAGGGCGTCGCGACTCTGCAGATGAAGGCAGATCAGATTCCCGACTTAGCCCATGTTAATAATATATTGAAACCGATTTCGGGGTTCCAAGGAATACTAGTTGAGGGATTAGAAGACGGAGCCTCTTTTTACCAATTACTGGCAGAACGTTTTTTTCCAGTGGGTAATTTTATCCGCGCCAAAGATGACATCGGCTATACTCCCGCACCGGATATTATTCATGACCTATATGGGCACCTACCTTTTTTTGTTGATAAGGACTACGCGAATTTTTGCCAAAAATTTGGTGAAATAGCCGTCCGCTATTCTGATCGCCCCGAACTTTTTCGACAATTCGAACGGTTTTTTTGGTTTACAATTGAGTTTGGACTGATTGAAACGGAACACGGACTCAAAGTTTTTGGTGCCGGGATCGCATCTTCTCTTGGAGAATGTGAATATGCCCTGAGCCCCACTCCAAAACTGGTGCCTTTCGATATAGATAAAATCCGTCACCAAGATTTCAGAATCGACACTATGCAACCGACTCTTTTCGTTTTGAAAAATGTTCGACAACTTTTCACGAGCCTTGATGCTCTTGAAAACAAAATTCGGAGTACCCCATGATTACTATTCAAAAAATTCATCACGTTGCCTACCGTTGCAAGGATGCAAAACAAACCGTCGAGTTTTATAAGAATTATTTAAATATGGATTTACTTGTCTGCATCGCCGAAGACAAGGTTCCTTCCACCAAAGAGCCTGACCCATATATGCATGTCTTTCTTGACGCCGGAAACGGAAATATTTTGGCTTTTTTTGAAATCACCGGTCAGCCCGAAATGGACCGTGACCAGAACACTCCTGTATGGGTCCAGCACATTGCGTTCCAAGTTAAAGATAGCGAAGCCTTGGAAGAGGCGAAGAATGAACTCATCAAAAAAGGTATAGATGTATTGGGCATCACAGAACATGGAATCATACGCTCAATTTACTTCTTCGATCCGAACGGGCATCGCGTGGAATTGACGTGTGTCACAGGAACAGAGGCAGAAATGCGAGAACTAAAAAATATCGCACCGGCCATGCTCGAAGAATGGAGTCGGACCAAACGTCCTCCTCGACAAAGTCAGTGGCTTCATGAAAAAGAATTTTCTCAGCGACGGAGCTAATTATGGGCAACAATGAAATTTATCCGGCCCCCGAGCTGCTCATGCCTGCGGGAAGTCCCGAAAAAATGAAGTACGCTATAAATTTTGGTGCCGATGCTGTGTACGCAGGACTACCGCTATTTAGCCTAAGAGCGCGAGAAAACGACTTTACGATTGATAAAATTAAAGACAACGTGGAATGGGTTCAGCGCCGAGGAAAAAAAGTATATCTTACGGCCAATATTTTTGCTCGAAACTTGAAGCTCACCCCTTTCAAAAGGCATTTTGAAGAACTACTGTCAGTTGTTAAACCGGATGCGCTAATTATGAGTGACCCGGGACTAATGAGTATTGCTAAATCTATAAATCCCGAAATTCCAATTCATTTATCTGTTCAGGCAAATTGTATGAATTGGCAGGCCATAAAATTCTGGCAGGCTCAGGGAGTAACTCGAGTGATTCTCAGTCGTGAATTACGTTTAGAAGAAATTCAAGAAATGAAACAAAGGGTTCCTGAAATCGAGCTTGAAGCCTTCGTTCATGGTTCAATTTGTATCGCCTACTCTGGACGATGTCTGATGTCTCACTACATGAGCTATCGTGATGCCAATCAGGGAGTCTGCGACAATTCGTGCCGATATCCTTACCGCGTACATGCAGAAGAATCGCCGTCTGAGCTTTGGCTTGAAGACACACGAGAACCCGGCACACTCTATCGACTAGATGAAGACGAACATGGAAGTTATCTTTTCAATGCCAAAGATCTTTGTCTGATTGAACATTTAAAAGAGTTACGGGACGCGGGAATTTGTTCTTTTAAAGTGGAAGGTCGCACAAAATCAGTTTTTTATGCAGCTATCGTAGCCAAAGTTTATCGTCAGGCCATCGACGACATGACCCATGGCAAACCATTTCAAAAAAGCCTAATGGACGAACTCGATAATCTTTCACACAAAGGTTTTCACAAAGGTTTTTTCAAGGGAGACCCTGGACAGCATGGACAGAACTACTCAAATGATCAATCGACGCGTGGTTCTGCATTCTTAGGTCTGGTGACCCAATCTGCGCCAACAGCCAGTTTACAGTCCGTGGAGCCGAAATCGAAAATTCATAAGAGTGACTTTCTGCAAGCTTTAGTTCCTGACGACAAAGGAATTTCAAAGGTTGACGTTAGAGTTATGGACATCGAATTCAACGGTCAAAAAGTTGATGTAATTCATTCTGGCCAAACAAAAGTAAAAATATTTTTCGACAGGCCACTCCCCGAGGGATCGGTCCTTTGCTTACAGAATAGCTTTAATTGATGGTTTATCTTTGAATACGGCGCCGGAAAAAAAATCCAGCGCCTGAAACCCAGCTTAGTACGCTGGCGGAACTAACGATGTATTTTGACCCAATTCCATCGCAATCGCGATAGCGTATTGAGTGAACAACAACGAATGATCAAAATTTAATTTTGGAGAAACGTTGTCGTTTTTAGTATGGATCGATGGATTCATTTTTCTCATCGATGATTCAAATGGAATCAGCGTATGGTAACCTTGACGGAACCAAGACGCGTGATCAGAACACCCGTAACCACATTTGTCTTCGATCAATTGTGCTTTTACGTAATGAGTGTTTAGCTCAGTCAAAATTGATCGCATCCAAGCGCTTGTGAAGTCTTTCATGCTTGAAATAACGCGTGGGCCATCACCCGGGAACAACGTCATATCTAGTTGCAGAACGCCAACGACTTTCTTGTTTGCTTTTTTGTATTCCGCAGCAATTTCAGCTGATCCTAACAAACCAGATTCTTCGCCCGCATACCAAAAAATTTCTATTGTGCGTGCTGATTGTTTTTGTGCCATTAACACTCGCAAAGCATCTAATAAGTTCGAAGAACCCGACGCATTGTCATCAGAACCTGGAGCACGATCGCCTTCAAAACTGATCGAATCTAAGTGGCCGCCCAATACAACGATTTCATCCGCACGAGATGTTCCCGGCAAAGTTACTTTCAAAGATTTTTGTTTTGTTTGTTTGTGATCGATTAATGTCACCATCACTTGGCGGTTAGAACGCATGCGCATTTGCTCGATCAACGCTTTTAATTGAACAACGTGCGCATTTGGCTCCGGCGCCTTGTTGTAACGATTTGGAAATGCACTGAGCCAGTTTACCCATTTCATTAGTTGATCTTTGCTGGCTGCTTGAGTTGCCGTCGCAATGTCTTGGCGAAATGGAATTTGAACTTTGCTTGTTGGACCTGATGCCCATTGGATATCACGGCGTAAACGTTCTTTAATATAGCTCATACGGATCGAAATGTTTCTAGTGTCATTTGGATTAAAATCCTGAACGACCTCGTACCCGCCGCATTTCCCATAACGATGCGCTAGTAAACTTAAACGTAATTGAGCATCGGGAGTTAAATACGCAAACCCTAAATTAATTTGTTGATCTTGAATAAATACCGGAACTCCGATTGCTTTTAATAAATGTAAATCGGCAAAAACTGGTACAGTTGCATTCGAGCTTACAGCGTGCGCGTGTGTGAGCGAGCTAACGAATAACATGCTTCCTATAACTAACTTTAATAAGTGTTGTCTCATGGTCCCCATCCTTTTATCTGACTAGACTATGGTCTATAACCAGAAGATCAATAAAAAAATCCAATCCCTCGAGTTTTTTTGCAGGCTTCCGAATATTTATACGTGCCAGCAAAGTTAAAAAGTTGGGTTTTTAAACTTAACTCGATAGAAACAAAATTCATAGTACTCGGTCTACTCTTTGGCGCCGCCATTGGGGTAGCAAGAGCACAATCTTACTCAGATTTTCTGATACATATTGACGCGATTTGGACCTTGCCCGCCCTACTTTTAAGTGAGCTTATTTATTTACCGATCATCCGCGCTCCGCGAAATAATGAACGACTAGCACCCTCGATTGCAACGGTCGGTTTGTTCTTTTCTTTGGTCTTCTTTTTTAACGGGTTTAACCCGCATTCGATTTCGGCATCATTAGTATTCTTTGTTATTACGGGCTTGATAAGAAACTTAGTGCGCTGGATGCTGACAGAAATTTCTTTACTGCACATGGGCCGGTCAAAAGCTAATGAACTTTCGTATTTCATTTCCGCGGCGCTAGATCTGGGATCTATCTTTGCGGTGGGATCAACTCTGATCGTAAAAGTTTCGACGGTTACGAATTTAATGATCGTTGGCGGACTTTGGAGCAGCTTGTTTTTGTTCACATGGTATTTATTTAGCAAACACGAATCGTTTGAAATTAAATTAGCCTCCGAAGAATTTCCGGGCAGCTCGCAAGAGCCATTTTTCAAGCGTCGTGTTGTGAATTCCTATATCTCGCTATGTTTACTGATCGGTTTTTTCTACGCCATTCAAGAGTACGTTTGGCGATCAAACCTACAAGAGCTTGTAACTGACAAAGCTGATTACGTATTTTACACCACGGTCTACGTCATTGGCTCTAACCTGCTAGGCGTAATTGGCGGCTGGTATGCCGCGCAGGCCACCCGTCGTACGCGTATTTCCCCAGAAAAAATTATTCATTACTTTATCTTAACCAGCGCTATTGGTTTACTTGTGTTCTCGGTCACACAATCCATAATGGGTGCGGTATTTTTAGGAATCGTAAGCTCAGCCACGTTCCGCAATTTCTTTATCGCCGCTAATACGAACTTAATGTCTTCGTTCGATGATCAAACACGCAGTGATTTTAGAAAGCTCTCACAGATGTCGTTATTCATAATACCGCTCGTACCGGTATTTGGCTTGTCGTTCTTGGTTCATTTACTTGCCCCTGATGCAAAAATCTTGGCGCTGGCAATTGCACTGGGCGGATTGCTGCTGGCTTCTTTATACTTTGTTAAAAGCTACATTGGTCATTTGACGGATTTAATGTATCTATTTTTGCATAGCCACGATCGGGTTCGCCGAGTGAATGGCGCAATGCTGTTAAGTTTCTTACGACCAAAGGGCTACGACCAATGGTTCAAAGATATCTTGGCTCAAAAACCAAAAACGCTGTTGATTAAAACAATCATTCAATCACTAGCGTTTCACCCGACCAAACGATCCATCAAATTAATCACGTCGCAGTTTTCAAATCCAAAAGAAGAAATCAAATTTGCCATTTGCGAAGCTTTGAATCATATCAACAAGCCACAATCTATTTCGTTCCTAATAGGCATCGCCATGAATAAAGGCGAATCATTCCGAGTGCGCCAAAAAGCAGTTAAACTATTACACAAACGCATGAAGAGCCACTTGGTATCTGTATTCTTGAATCATTTGGAAACTGCAGAAAAAGAAGACCGCAGAATTATCATCGAAGGATTAAGCGAAATCCAAAATCCAGAACTGTTCCACACATTCCTAAGTAATTTGGATGATGCTCGTCCTGATATTATTAAATTCGCATTGATTGGTTTATACAAATCATCAACGAATCTTTTAGCATTCACAGAAAAAATCAACGAACTGATCCGCGAGCCTGAAAATACAATGTTCGGCATAGCCTGCTTCGTCCTGGGAGAAGTGCGTGACGACCGCTGGTTACCAACCATCAGGTCAATTAAAGTAAAAAACAAATCCAACATCATTTTTCAATCGTGGTACATGTACCGCATTGATGAATCATTGAAAAAGGAACAAATAGTACTGATCAAAAACCTAATCAAAGATCAAAGCTTCCAAAGGGAACTAGTAAACCTATTCGTCTACTTTAACCCAAGAGATAGAGTCAAAATCCTATACAGCTTGGTGGTAAACGGCCGCCACTTAGATTTAGGAACAACAGAACTTATAAACTTATTAAAAAACTTCGACTACGATTTCCACGAAGAAATCCTATTCTTACTGAACTTGAAAGATCGCAAAACAGAACGACTTCCCCTTAAGCGCACCGGTTAATAAAACTAGCGAGAAAACCTTGGCAATCGACAGATAACCAATTCTATTCGCAGCACTCAAAACAAAAAACTCCGGAACCCAATTCGGCAAAACGCCTAAACGATCACCAAAAAAAATGGCTGGCGTGGGGGAATTTTTTATAATTGATGCTCTTTCTTCTTCCTGAAGCGCCAACTCAAGCTCGGTCTTCCTATTGTAAGAGAGTTTGTCTTTTGAGAGGCTCAGCGGCCGCAAGGATGCGGTACTGTTCGCGCAGCGAACCCGCTGCCTGAGCCACGATGGCGTCCTCTCAAAAGACAAACTCTCTTACAATAGGGAGACACACGATCTCACCTCAAAACCAAAGCTTCAGGAAGAAGAAAGAACATCAATTATAAAAACTAGGGATTTTTCAAAAAATAGGAGAGCAACTAACCCGCTTTACCAAGCCGAACCTCTTCCGCAAAGTCCACAACATTAAAAGCCTTCACAGTTTTCTCAATACCCTTCAAAGTAATAGACCCAATACTCTCTGTAGTGAAAGTATCCGCCCCACTCATACGAGCCAAAAATCTATGAGAAACCAAAATCTGCCCATTATGAGCAAAGTGACACATTCGAGATGCGAAGTTCGCGACGGGTCCAATAACCGAGTACTGCCAGAATTGATCAAATCCAATTCCACCCATCGTTGCAAAACCCTCGGCAAGACCAATTCCGAAATCAATATTAAAGCCTTTACTTTTCCAAACCACTTTTTGTTCGTTCAGTGCGGATCGAATATCCATAGCCATTTTTAATCCGACTTCTTGATGATTCGTGATTGGCCAAGGGTCATTTAAAAATAACATGATACCATCTCCAGCCAGATGACCCAAAGTAGCTTTGTATTTTGCGGCACAGGCTCCGACAGCTTTGTAATAATGATTTAAAATATCTAAGACTTCTTCGGGTTCTGCTGTCTCGGAAAATGCCGTGAATCCGCGTAAGTCCGAAAACAGTACGGTGACTTGAGCCCGATGTAACTTCAATGCTAATTGTTGATGATCATCAACCATCATTTCAGCGATGTTAGGCGAAATAAATCGAGTCAGGCGTCCCAAGCGCTCGATTGCTTGTGACCTAATTTTTAATAAAGAAGCGAGTTTGGCAAGTAACTCTTCATTGCGAAATGGCTTTTGAATAAAGTCATCGGCCCCGACTTCTAGCCCCATTGTTTTTTCTGTTAAAGCGTCATTTCCTGTGACCATGACTACAGGGATTCGATCTTGCGAGTATTTTTCACGAACAGAACGGCACAGCTCATATCCGGTAGCACCAGGCATGTTGATATCGGTAATAACCAAATCAAAATTCTTTTTTGCAAACGCATCGGAAACGATGAAATGCGAAGCAGAGCTAAATACAATAACATCATAACCATGAGTTTCCAAAGTGCAGCACAACACTTCACGAAACATCTCGTCGTCGTCGACAACACAAATCACTGGTTTGTTTTTTAAAGTTTTCGGAACAGATTCCATCACTTATTGTTTCGTCACGTAATGAATGAAACTTAATAAGCCAAGGTACTTGTCGGGTCGAATCTGGATCCAAAAGTCGATCAATTTTTCGTGACCTTGAGGTCATTCTGCGGCCTCGACAAAAGTGTCTAAAAAATAGACACGTGTTATTCGTTTTAAGCCTCATAGGCTAGCCCATGAGTCCAACTCAGCCAAAACACTCATAAAGTCGGAAAATTAGGCATCATTTTGGTAATACGTAGGATTGTGAACAAAGGATTTTTATGAAAACCATATTTTATGCATTCGTAATAACGTCATTGTTTTTGGTCGCCTGCAATAAGTCGAACAACGACTCGGTCGCGGCGCCTCCGGCGGTCAGTAACCAATGCCTCCAGACAACGAATGCCGCTTATAATCCCTACGGTACTTACAACCCGTATGGCACTGCTGTAAACAATGGCGCATGTAATTCGCAACTCTATAATCAATATTCTGCTTACGGTTTCAGCGCGTATCCTTATACGACTTTCAATAATTATAACTACGGTGGCTATTCGACGATGCCTTTATGCGATTGCCCAGCGGGATCACGCCCGGTATATAGCGGTACAATCGGTATGGGCTGCGTAAGAATACAGTATTTTGATCCTATAGCAGTTGGTGTTTATTATTACTCACTAACGGCCAATAATTATCAGTGGGTAAATTGGACGCAAGTTTCCAACTACAATGGCGCGGTTGGCGGAGCTAATAATTGTTATCAACAAGTGGCTTTATCTTGCTTCATAGATACACCGGGAACCTGCGGCAGCGGCCTTGTTTGCCAGCCTACAGCAGCCAGCTCTCGCTTGGGAATTTGCCGCCGCCAATAACAGCTTAAGTTAGAGGTTGCCTGAATGATTTGACCTGATATTCTTTGAAATCAAAGGATATCATTATGTCACAAAATCCGTTAATTGAGTCTCTTCAAAATTTCGACAAAGCTTTACCATTTGACCAAATTCACGCCGACCATTTTATTCCGGCTGTTGAGTTTTGGATTGCAGATGCCAAGAAAAACATTCAGCAAATTCTAGACAATCCCCAAACCCCAACATTTGAAAACGTGATCTTTGCTTTAGAAAAAAGCTCAGAACGCCTAGATCAAGCGTCCTTGGCGTTCGGGAATTTAGAAGTCGCCAACGGTGATGAAAAAATTCATGAGGTCGGAAAAAAACTCTATCCCCTGCTAGCTAGCTTTAGTTCCGACATCACTTTGAATGCCGGTCTATTTGCAAAAATAAAATCTGTTTTTGAACACCGCAAAGATTTTAAATTAACTGTCGAAGAATTACGCTTACTGGAAAAAACATACTTAAGCTTCACACGCAATGGCGCCTTACTTGAAAACGAACGAAAAGAAGCCTTACGAAAGATTGACCAAGAACTATCAACACTAGGTCCTCAGTTTTCTGAGAATGTTTTGAAATCGACAAACGCTTTTGAAATGATTCTTGAACAGAAAGATTTAGATGGATTACCTGAATCCGCAGTCGAGGCAGCCAAGGAACTTGCGGACAGCAAAGGACAACACGGCAAATACATTTTCAATTTACAGGTCCCAAGCTACATGCCGATGATGACGTATTCTAAGCGTCGTGATTTGCGTGAGAAAGTTTTCCGCGCGTATAATTCGCGTGCCTTCGAAGGCCCTTTAAGCAATCAGGATTTAATTAAAAAGATTCTAACTCTAAAACGCGAACGGGCACAGATTTTAGGATTTAAAGATCATGCTGACTTCGTATTGCAAGAACGTATGGCTCAAACATCTAACCAAGTGACTTCATTTCTAAAACGTCTTCAAGACGTTTCGTTTGTGGCGGCAGAACGTGATTTAAAAGAAGTTTCTGATTTTGCATTTGAATTAGATAAATTAAATGATTTCAAATCGTGGGACTTTGCTTACTATTCAGAAAAATTAAAAGAAAAAAAATATTCGTTTAATGAAGAAGACCTGCGTCCTTATTTCAAATTAGAAAATGTGGTGAATGGTGTTTTCGAACATGCTCGTAAACTTTACGGCATCACGTTTAGAGAGAATTCAAAATTGCCCGTGTATCACCCCGATGTGAAAGCGTACGAAATCTATCGCGAAGATAACAATGCTTACCTTGGTTTGTTCTACACAGACTTCTTTCCTCGCCAAACCAAAAAAGGTGGCGCATGGATGACGTTGTTCCGCGAACAAGGTCATTTTGATGGTGATGTCCGCAGACCTCACGTTAGTATTGTTTGCAACTTCACGAAACCAACGTCCACAAAACCAAGCTTGTTAACGTATGACGAAGTCAGAACTCTGTTCCATGAATTCGGTCATGCCCTTCATGGTATTTTGTCTGATTGTCGGCATCGCTCGTTATCAGGACCTAATGTTTACTGGGACTTTGTGGAACTACCAAGTCAGATCATGGAAAACTGGGTGAATGAAAAAGAAAGCTTAGATTTGTATGCTCGACATTACGAAACCAATCAGCTGATTCCAAAGGACCTTGTCGACAAATTGGTTCGCTCACAAAAATACCTAGCGGGCTGGGCCAGCTTGCGCCAAGTACAGCTAGGAACTTTAGATATGGCTTGGCACACGGCGGATCCAAAAACAATTACGGACGTCGAGCGTTTTGAAGACACAGCTGTTTCCGCATTCCGCCTTCTGCCAAAAATTGATGGCATGAATACGTCTTGCAGCTTTAGTCACATTTTTGCAGGCGGCTATTCAGCTGGCTACTATTCATACAAATGGGCCGAGGTTTTAGACGCCGATGCGTTTGAGTACTTTAAGGAAAAAGGTATTTTCAATAAAGACGTTGCGGCTCGTTTCCGCGACAATGTTCTATCCAAAGGTGGCAGTGAGCACCCGATGGAATTGTATAAAAAATTTCGAGGACGTGAACCCGATGCCGACGCATTACTACGAAGAGACGGTTTAATTTAATGGCAACGCGAAAAAGAACACCGTCAGTATGTATTGGAATCGTTTATCGTGAGCATACTGAGAAAGCGATTCAAGCCGCTATTGAAGTAACCAATTGGTTGCGTGAGCGTAAACACAGCGTTTACACTCTGCCCGACCAGAAATTAGTACCGAATACGAAGCTATTAAAAACACCTCAGGCTTGGAAAAAAATTTCGTTGATCGTAGTTCTTGGTGGGGATGGCACTTATTTGCGAGCCGCTTCCTATATTCATGGCCGAAAAATTCCGGTCATTGGTTTTAATATGGGCTCGCTTGGATTTCTAACGAATTTTTCAGCGGATCAGGTTTTTCCGACTCTTGAAAAAACACTGCTTGGCGAAATGGAACTTCATCCTCGCATACTTTTAGAAGCCAGCATTTACAAAAATCAAAAGAAAATAAAAACGTTTCTGGCACTGAATGATATCGTCATCGAGCGTGGTAGCTTTTCCCATTTGATCAACACCGCGATTTACAGTGAAAAATTTTTCGTGTCTCAAGTTAAGGCCGATGGATTGATAATTGCGACACCGACAGGTTCTACGGCCTATAACTTGGCTGCTGGCGGTCCACTTATCTATCCGGACTCTAAAGCGATTGTAATGACACCCATTGCACCGCACAGCTTAAACTCACGCCCAATCATTTTTCCTGAAGACAGAGCTATGAGTTTTAAACTAGAAGGTAAAGAAACGCGTGCCCATTTCATCGTAGATGGTCAGCATAAAATTGAAATTTCTAACGAGAACGAAGTTGTTATTGAGAAAAGTAATCAGTTTCACTGGGTCGTACGTTCGCCATCCCACAATTTCTTCCACTTACTGCGCGAGAAATTAAAATTCGGCGATAGAACATAAAGAGGTACGTATGTTACTAGAATTAAAAGTAGCCAATTTTGCGATTATCGAAAATGTCCATTTGTCATTCAAATCGGGATTGAATATTATTTCAGGGGAAACTGGCTCTGGCAAATCCGTACTACTTAAAAGCCTTTCGTTGCTAATGGGAAGCAAATCTTCCGCGGACATTATCCGTGGCGGTTCAGAGCAAGCCACAGTCGAGGGCTCTTTTGATATTTCTGAACGCGAAGACATTAAACAAAAACTAACATCGTTCGGTATCGAGAATGATGAAGACCTATTAATCGTTCGCCGCGTGATTGTGGCTGACAAATCTAGAGTATATTTGAATGGCCAACTATCCAGCTTAAATCTATTAAAAGATTTGATCTCTCCACTTGTAGAAGTCACTGGATCATCGGCGCCGTTGGTTGAGTTAACCGGCCAACATGAAAATAAAAACTTGATGTCGCCGGCCTATCACCTAGATATGCTCGATCGTTATGCTGGCTTATGGGAAGCTCGTCATCAGTTCCAAGCCCAACTTGAAACTCTCAGAAAGCTAGAAAAAGAACTAATCATTATTGATGAGAACGGCAAAAACAAAGAACAACGTTTAGATTACTTAACATTCCAGAAAAATGAAATTGCATCCCTTGATCTTGGCCCGGGCGAAGATGAAGTTCTTGAGCAAGAAATCAAACGCCTAAAAAGCGGCAACAAAATAATCCAATTCACTAACCAAGTCGAAAGCATGCTGGATAGCGATGAAGATTCAGCTTTAGCACGCATTAAAACTGTCTTGAAAAAAGGCCACGAGATCACATCTGTAGATCCTCAACTTGGAGAAAAGCTTCTGGGCCTAGAAGCCATCAAATCATCTTTAGAAGATGTTCTTTTTGAAGTGCGCACGTACACAGATAAAATTGATTTAGATCCTGAAAACTTAGAGTCGATGGAAACTAAATTGAATAGCCTACGTAAACTGCAAAAAAAGTATGGGCCAAGCCTAAGTGAGATTTTGCAATCTTTAGTCGCTATCGAAAACGAAATCCACCAATTAGAAACTCAAGAACAGCGCAAAAATGAAATCGAAAAAGAAATTTCTAAAATCAATATCGATTTGAACAAGCGCGCACAAGAACTACACAAGAAACGTGTGCAAGCTTCCTTGCAACTAAAAGTACTAGTGAACAAAGAACTCGAAGATCTAAATATGAAAGGTGTTCAATTCGGAGTGAATGCTGACGTTCGCGCTGAATTCTCTGCCAGCGGAAATTCACATATTGAATTTACAACTCAAGCAACATCTAAAGAATCTCCGAAATCGTTGGCTAAAGTGGCCAGCGGTGGTGAACTATCACGTATCCTTCTTTCATTGAAAAAAGTATTAGGGAAATCTGATTTCCCACGAACGTACCTGTTCGACGAAGTCGATACGGGTGTTTCTGGCGAAACGGCAGAAAAAGTGGGCATTAAGTTAAATTCGATCGCGCAAGGGCAGCAAGTTATCTGCGTGACGCATTTGCCTCAAGTAGCGGCTCATGGTGATCACCATTACTTAATCCAAAAAGATACAATTAACGACAAAGTAGCTATGACTGTTGACGAGTTAAGCCGCAAAGATCGCATCAAGGAACTGGCGCGATTAATCAGTGGTGAGAAAATCACGAAAACAAGTTTGGCCCACGCCGAGGAGTTACTCGGAGGAGCTCGTGCTTAGTCGACTCCTTCAGGTTTCAGCTCTTTTGATCTTAACCACGGAGATAGGTTGTATGACAGCGCCCACGAAAGCTCCCCTCGTTGCAAAAACAGAAAAGCGTTTGGAAAAACACGGTCACGTCAGAATTGACAACTTCTTTTGGCTGAAGAATCGCGAAGACAAAAATGTCATTAGTTATTTAGAACAAGAAAACGAATACACGGATTCAATTCTTAAACCGCATCAAGCATTACAAAATCAAATCTTTGATGAATTAAAATCTAGAGTTATCGAAGATGAATCTAGTTTCCCGGTGCAACGTGCCGGTTATGAATATTACTCTAAATTTATTCCCGGAAAACAGTACCCTGTTTATTTACGGAAAAATCTAAAAGACGGACAAGAAACGACACTGATCGACGTTAACAAAGAATCAGAAGGTCAAAACTACTATGAATCGTCAGGTCCAGTGATGTCGTATGATCATAACTTGATGGCGTATGCTTTCGACAATCAAGGTCGACGTTTCTACACTATCCAAGTGAAAGACTTACGCACGCAAGAAGTCTTACCTATCAAAATTGAGAAAGCCAAAGCCAACATCATTTGGTCTAAAGATAATCGTTATTTCTTCTATACAAAGAGTGACCCAGAAACTCTGCGCACCTATCAGGTTTACCGCTACGATATTCAAAACAAAACGTCTACGCTTGTGTTGGAAGAAAAAGATGAGACTTTTGAAGTTTTCATTTACCAGAACTTAGCTAAAAATTACATCTTCACTGTTGCCAA
Organism: uncultured Bdellovibrio sp.; assembly: GCA_964498705.1. Lineage (GTDB taxonomy): Bacteria > Bdellovibrionota > Bdellovibrionia > Bdellovibrionales > Bdellovibrionaceae > UBA2316. The sequence continues at coordinate 14,590 of CAZCHT010000068.1, forward strand.
CAGCACACTGACTACCGAAATAAAATATCTAGATGCAGGTACACCGACCGCCGAGTTTAAAACATTTCTTAAGCGTGAAAAAGAACACGAATACGAAGTTTATGACGGCGGTGATCGGTTCTATATTCGCAGTAATTGGAAAGCGCCAAACTATAGATTGTTTGAAGCCTTACCTGGTAAAATTACCAAGAAAGACTGGAAAGAGGTTATGCCTCACAAAACAGACTACTACTTGGAAGATATTACAGTATTCAAGGATTACATCGTAGCTGGCTTAAAACACGATGGCCTAGATCAGATTTTGGTTAGAAACCGCCACGATAACAAAGAATACTTTATACCGTTCTCTGATAAAGCCTATACCGCCGAATCGGATGCGCAAAGCGAATACACATCTAAAATGTACCGGTTCGTTTTCGAATCGATGCGCCAACCAGAGCAAACTTTTGATTTCAATTTAGAAACAAAAAATAAAGAATTGAAAAAAGAGCGAGTCATTCCGAATTTTATACCGGCAAAATACAAGACCGATCGTATTTGGATTACGGCTCGTGATGGTCGCAAAGTTCCTGTTTCATTATTAATGAAAGCCGATCACACCAATGACGGCAAATCTCCGGTGCTGACATACGGATATGGATCTTATGGAATGGCAATGACGCCTTATTTTTCGCAGAGTGTATTTTCCTTAATTGACCGCGGTTTTGTATATGCCATCATCCATGTTCGTGGCGGTTCTGAATTGGGTCGCCATTGGTACGACGACGGCCGCACGACTCATAAGATGAACACGTTCAATGATTATATCGATGCTACCGAAGAGTTATCTAAGCTCAAAATCGTCGACGGAAAATCGGTTTACGCTATGGGTGGTAGTGCAGGTGGTTTATTGATGGGCGCGATCATGAATTTGCGTCCTGATCTGTACAAAGGCATCGTAGCGCAAGTTCCTTTCGTTGATGTTCTTACAACGATGCTTGACGATTCAATTCCTCTGACAACGGGTGAATATGATGAGTGGGGTAACCCAAACGAAAAAAAATTCTATGATTATATTTTACAGTACTCTCCGTACGATAACATAAAAAAAGCCAGCTATCCTCACCTGCTGGTGACTACCGGTTTTCATGATTCACAGGTACAGTATTGGGAGCCTGCCAAATGGGTTGCCCGATTACGTGAATTAAACACGTCAAATTCGTTGATTCTATTGAAAACAGATATGGAATCAGGCCATGGCGGCAGTTCTGGCCGCTATGAAAAACTAAAAGAAAAAGCTGTCGAATTTACTTTTATTTTGTCTACCAAAGGCCTTTAAGGATTTTCTCGTACCAAAACAAAGCGATTTGAGTTTTCACATCTGTGATTTTATGTCGCTTTATTTTTTCCATTGCCTGCTTCAACGTTAAAATCTGGGGAATTAAAAATTCGCCCTCATCCGGTGAGTCGCCTACGAATTTCAGTCCGCGAGCTAAATAAATATGTATCACTTCATCACCATAACCGATCACGGGATGGATCGAGGTCACATACTTCATCGTCTTCGCAACATAACCCACTTCTTCTTGGAGTTCTCTTTTTGCTGTCTCGATCGGCTTTTCACCTTTATCTATTTTTCCAGCAGGCAGCTCTAGGAATATCTGTTTCAAAGGGTATCGATACTGTTTCACAAACAACAACTCACCTTTTTTAACTTCAGGAATTACAAGCGCGGCTCCCGGGTGAAGTACGAATTCACGAATCGTTTTTTGTGAATTACTAAGCTGTACAGCATCTGTTTGCATCCGCAAAAACTGGGGGTTTTGTTCAGCGATCGTCGCAATTTTTGTTTCAATAAGATCTTTTTCTGTGTATTTCTTTTTCATTTTTTACCTTTGACATTCCAAATAGAAACTATCACCCTTTTAGAGTAGAAGCTATTTAACCATATAAAAAAGGATTTTTATGAAAGTATTTAAATTTGTATTAGCTTGCGGATTGGCATTCTCATCTGCTCATTTAACTGGCTGCGCTTCAGGACAACCAATCAGCGGTTTAGTATATTCTGATGTTCAAGGTCCAATCAATGCAACAGGTGCTCCAAAAGGTGCAATGCACGGTCAAGCCTGCGCATCTAGCTATTTAGGCTTAGTTGCTTTAGGTGATGCAAGTATCACAGCGGCCGCAAAAGCAGCGAATGTAACTCAAGTTTCACACGTTGAACAATCCTATACTAATATCTTGGGATTCTGGGCGCAATTCTGCACGATCGTTTACGGTAACCGCGGTATCACGCCATCAGCTCCAATGAAAGTTCCAGGTGGTCAACCAGTTCCGGCTCCAGCGCCAGCAGCACCTGCTCCCGGTCTTTAATCGAGCTCAATAGCTCGACTTGCACTTAAACAATTAGTATTAGAACCTATAGGGGCAACTCTATAGGTTTTTTTTGTACTTTTTCGTTCAACTTTGTCAGGAGATGATTTTATGAAACGGATTCTATTTATCATTCTTTTATCACTATCGATTATTATTTTATCTGCGGAAGATGTCTTTGCAGCTCGCGGTGGTGGCGGTAGCGGTGGCCATTCGATCACTGCTGGAATAACTACGGTATCGGCTGACCAAAAAGATTTAAATTCGATCATTGATTCTGTGAATTCGACTCAAGGTGGAGTATCCACAAAGAGCTTAAATTCAGCATATGACTTTTTCATTCAGTATCAATACCGCTTTAGCGGTTCAATTTTTGCGCTGGTTTTTAGACCGTCCTACTTTACTGAATCAGGTAAAGGCTCGGGCAATACGGTTGGCGATTACAACCACAGCTTAACAGGTTTTACTTTCTTCCCGTTGCTAAGACTTTATCCTCTAGAAAACAGCTTCATACGCTTTTTCATGCAAGCCGGAGTTGGATTTGGATACTTAAAGGGCGAAGTGAAACAAGGCGACGCTTCGTTAAGTTATTCTGGCTCTAACTTTGGTGCACAAGCCGGCCTAGGCGCTGAGTTCTGCTTTACTGAGAATCATTGTATGACTCTGGAAGGAAACGTTCGCTATCTTCCAATTGAACGCAACGTCGCTGACAGTGTCAGTGGAACATTGACGGGCTTCACTCAAGCTCAAAACAGCCGTGAAGTTGAATACGATCAAAATGATATGGCCACTACAATGTCGGGCATTCAAGGCGTTTTAGGTTACACTTATAACTTCTAACATATGAAATTTTTGGGCGTTGTTCTTTTTCTTTTCTTGTTTTCGAAAATAGGCAATGCCCACAACATAAAACTCACAAAGAATCACTCTTCCACATTAGAAAATTCAAGCATAGATCTCGCTGTTAACAATGAATCCTATATCAAAGACGAAGACACCTTTTTTGAAGGTTACCTAGGTTACACGAAATCTAAAAATACTCTCGATCAATCTGATTCCGATAACAAAAATATTGGAATTCAGATAATTACTCCTAGTTTTCTATCTTTAAACGTAATGACCAGCCAATACGGCAACTCTGCCGAGGAACTAAAAACAAAGACTCTCGTTGGAGAAATTGGTAAAAAATTTTTTTACGATAATGAGGTAGACGGTTTCAAACCAAATTTCGGAATAAAAGTTAAAGGCGAACGCATCGGGATGGATCAGTCGAAAACATTCGCGCGTAGAAAATTTGACTTCAGTTTAGAGCAAATTTCATCTGGCCTATCTCTTTCGCTATTCCCAATTTCGTGGTTTGAACTTACCGGGTCGTACTACCGCTTTCGCTATGATCAAGACGTAGAAACCTTAAAAACAAAATTGAATCGATCCGATGTTTTAAGCTCTCTTTTCTCGAATGTGGCCAATACCATTGATAGTTTATCAGAAACTTCTAAATCAATATCCTTTCGTTTTCTTCCCACTGAATGGATTGATACGACTATAACTCGAACTTATAGTGACGACATCATTTCCGACACTCAGTACTATGTGGACAGTATCGATATCGGAATCTATTATTTTCCACTAGTACATATATTCCTAACCGCCGGCGAAAACTACAGCAGTATAAGTACGACAAAAACGAATTTTAACGAAATCGCGATACAGTTTAATTTCTAATTTATCTTATGAATCCATATCTACAATGAGGGTATCAGAATGTTAGGAGGTACCCTCTATTTAAATTCTGGGCCGGTTAGCCAGTTGAAAGTGTTACTTTCGTATTTAAGGATTTTGGCGCCGTCTAGCCAGGTGCCTAGGTTTATTGATCGGATTTTTTTTCCGCTATCAGTTGTCGCCTCAAAATCGTCAACCACGTGCATGTGGCCGGAGATAATATAGTCGAAACTTTTTTCTTGATGGGCCTTCGGTGCGTGAGCGCGAATCATTTCTACGATTTCTGATTTTCTTTGATCACGATAGGCCGAGCTCATTTTACGGCTTTGATTACTGTACTTTTCTGCAAGGAAATTCCAGAAGGCTCCTGGCAGATTGGCACCCAGAGAGATCATCATCGGCGAGCGTAGAAATTTTCTCCACCACTGATAAGTTTCATCCAGCAGATTTATTAGATCGCCATGTTCTAATCGAAAGACTTTTCCTTCGATATCAAAGTATCCCACATCGAAAAAAACTTCGAAGCCTAAAACTTGCTGCCAATATTTTTTTAAATGAAGATCGTGATTCCCTTCGAAATAGACAATCTTATGACCCAGAGATTTTATTTTTTGTAACTCATCGATAATAGGTTGGTAGCGTTTAATAAAAACAGAATGATCCGAAACCCAAATATCAAAAATATCACCCAGCAAATAAACATCGCCTGGTGATTGCGGCCAAATTTCTCTGAAGAACAAAAGCAAAAGCCTAGATGAATTTTCATCTAGGCTTTTTATATGAATATCGGAAATAAAATAACTAGCCACTACTCGCTTTTATTGTCTGAGTCCATGCTTTGACGTTTTCTGATGAAAGAAGGAACGTCTAAGTTTTGTCCATGGAAGCTTGAAGATAAAACATCGCGAGCCATTTTACGTGCTTCTTCCAAAGACGCAGATTCATTTTCCATCATCATTGAAAGTTGCTCTGGACCAACATGTTTGCTTTTCAAGTCTTGGCTTTCTTTGAACGCACGAGCTTTTGCCATGAGCATGTCACGCGCGTTCAACAAAGATTCATTTGGTGAAATCACAGATGGCGCTGCTTCGTGAGCTATCATTTGCGGCTGTGGCGCCACCGGCTGTGCCATCGGAGCCACTGGTGCTTGAACATTAGGTGGCTGCATTGGAAATTGCGGCTGAGATTGTTGAATCGGCTGAGGCGCCCCCGGCTGAGCGTATTGCACTGGCTGAGGTGCTGCTTGATGCTGCATCATTGGCTGTTGTTGCTGATGCATAATTTGCGCTTCGTCAACCACTGGCATTGCTTCGTGTGTGAACTGACTAACTGAATTTTGAACCGCTGAGATCGGTGGCAATTCAAAATTCAATCCTGCCGCTGAAGACATCGCTGGATTGATTGATGGTGGAGGAATATTTAGCGCCGGCATTTGGATCGGAGCTGTATTTAAAAAGTTCTGCATTCCAGCGAATGCATCTTGAACTGATTTTTTCTGATCGATGTGTTCGTTGAAGCCAGTTGCGATAACTGTTACCCGGACTTCATCACCCAATGAATCATCGATAACCGCACCGAAGATAATTTCTGCATCTTCGTGAGCTGCTTCAGTGATAAGAGTCGAAGCTTCATTAACTTCGTAAAGGCTAAGATCACTACCACCTGTAACATTGATAATGATGCCAGTAGCGCCATCGATCTTGATGTTCTCAAGTAGTGGAGATGAAATAGCAAATGTAGCTGCTTCCACTGCTCGGTTTTCACCTTTAGCAGAACCAGTACCCATGATCGCCATACCTTTTTCTTTCATAACAGTACGGATATCCGCGAAGTCTAAGTTGATCAAACCACGGATGTTTATTAAATCTGAAATACCTTTAACGGCTTGAAGTAAAACTTCATCTGCTTTTTTAAACGTTTCTAATAACGGAGTTTTTTCCCCGGCGATGCTAAGAAGCTTTTGGTTTGGAATGACAATTAATGTATCCACATTGTCTTGCAATTCCTGCAAACCAGCTTCCGCGTGCTTTCCACGTTTTTTACCTTCGAACATGAATGGCTTTGTAACAACCCCGATAGTTAGCGCGCCTAACTCACGAGCAATTTTAGCTACAACTGGAGCACCGCCAGTGCCGGTGCCTCCGCCCATTCCTGCAGTCACGAATACCATGTCTGCGCCTTCTAGTTTTTCTACGATCTCGTTGTAAGATTCAATCGCTGCTCGGCGACCGATATCTGGATTAGCCCCTGCCCCTAATCCTTTTGTAAGATCTAAACCTAATTGAATTTTTGTAGATGCTTTATTTGCGTTCAACGCTTGGATGTCTGTGTTAGCTACGATAAATTCCACGCCAGACATTTGGCCTTCGATCATTGTTGTCACTGCGTTACTACCGCCGCCACCAACGCCGACTACTTTGATATTTGCCCCAATATTTATGTTCTCTTCGAGTTCAAACATGCCCACTCCCCCGTTAAAAAATTTGCCCGAAAAAATCTTTAATCTTTCTTGTCAGCCCATCTCCAGTTTCCGAGCTTTTCATTTCCTGACCAAGTTTTATGTATAAATTTTTATTTTGATTGTAACCGTATTGGATCAAACCAACAGACGTTGCGTACTCTGCCGATTTAACTACGTCAGTAAGACCACCCACATTAGAAGGCATCCCACGACGAACTGGAATTTCAAAAATAAATTCCGCCATTTCTACTAACCCTGCTAATTGGCTGGCTCCACCCGTAAGGACAACACCAGAACCAAGCATTGGCAACAAGCCACTCATCTTCATATCATGATAAATTAAATTCAAAGTTTCTTCAGCACGCGCTTCGATGACGTCCGCTAAATCACGTTTTGGAATTTCGCGCGATTTGCGACCCCCCACACCTTGTACGTCAATAGTTTCAGTGTCTTCAACCTGAGAGCCAATTGCGTAGCCGTGATTGATTTTCAATACTTCTGCTGCTAATTGCGGCGTTCTTAATCCGATCGCAACGTCATGAGTGAAATGCTGACCGCCAACGGGAATCACACTTGTATGTGCCACGCTGCCATTTACGTAATAAAGTAAATTGCAAGTTCCGCCGCCCATATCAACAACACACACACCTAAAGACTTTTCATCTTCTGAAACAACAGCAATAGAAGCTGCTAAAGGATCCAAAACTAGGTTATTGATTTTAACCCCAGTTTTTTCCACACATTTTATTGTATTATTAATTGCTGTTTGTCCGCCAGTGACGATGTGAACGTTCGCTTCTAAACGAATGCCTGACATACCGATAGGATCAGAAATTCCATCTTGAGTGTCGACTTTGTATTCGCGAGGCAATACGTGCAAAACTTGTCGATCAGCAGGAACCGCAACGGCTTTCGCTGCTTCAATTACACGCTCAATATCTGATTGTGCGACTTCTTTATTTTTAATGGCAATCATGCCCTTAGAATCAAATGATTTAATATGTGTTCCGCTAACGCCAACCCAAGCTTCTTCGACTTGGTAACCGGCCATCAATTCCGCTTCGTCTTTTGCTTTTTTGATCGAGTTCTGAGTCGCTTCGATATTCACGACAATACCTTGTCGAATACCGGCATTCGGTGCGCGGCCTACGCCAACGATTTCAATTTTATTATCTTCGTTAACGATACCAATGACGAAACATACTTTCGTCGAACCGATATCAATACCAGCGAGTACGGGAAATTTAGATTTGTGTCCACTTTTTAGACCAGTCATTCTTGTCCTTAAGTATGCGAACGTTACGTTCAACTGACTTGTAAACAACAAGTGTCGAAACAATAAATTCGAACATTTAAAATCATCCTAGATTTTAAAATAGGTATCAGGACCCTATACTTTTGGTCCTATAACTTTAGCTTAGGGTTCCTTACGCAACCTGACAAGAACTTTTTGAGAAAGGTTAGCATCTATGACGCGTGCTTCAATTTGTTTGTTCTCGATGTAATCGATAACTTGTGAAACTCTTAACGATTTACTTTCGAAGTTTTCATTACCTAATTTCACTCGCAACTCTTTGTTCATCAACTCGGTCCAAAATCCTTCTTTGGAGTCAAAACCGACTTCAGAAATTTTTGCGGTAGAAAAAGACCCAGTGCTAGGCAAACTATTTAACAAATCAATCGCTTTTTTTCTAACTTTGGTTTCAGCAAATATTTTTTTCTCTAGAGTCACAGTGCGATCCGGCGCTTGCCCAACCGTTAGCGGCTCAAGCAATCTGTTGTTTTCTAAAATTGGAAATATTTTCTTTTCATTCATCCAATAAAGAAGAACGACATCATAGGCATCGATAACAATTTTTAATTTATTCGGCCATTCTCTATAGATCTCAACCGATTTTACCCAATTCTCAGACTCAATAGTTTTCTGAATTTTCTCCAAATCCACTTCGAACAACGATGTTCCTTTAAATCCATCTAACTTTTGCGACAGTATTTTGATTTCGTTTTCTAGAATTGGCTTACCACTTCTATTCTCGCGACTGAATTCTGTTTTGAAATCAAGCTCAGTCAGATTGAAAAACTGTTTTTGATTTAGGTACCAAACGGCACCGGCAATCAGACTCGGAATCAATATTAGTGTAAGACAAATTTTAAGGAGGCTTTTTATCATGGTTCAAGATTAGTATAGGCCAATAACAAGCGTTTCACAATAAAACACATATTTTCAAGAACTCTTGATTACGGCCACCTCGACTTTCATCCATTTTAAATCCGTGCAAAATACCTAACAGCCAGTGTTGTAGTTTTCTCGGCCACCAATTTTCATGAAAAAGGAATCCATATGTCGAGACAAATATTAAAATAGCATCAACCTCAAGAAACATTGATTCCTCACTTCCCTCGTAAATCCGATGCAATATTAACAAGAGTAATTAAACGTGGGGGTCCTATGAGCCTTTTTAAAAGAATCATTTTGGTATTAACTCTATCAGTAGTTCTATCTTCAATGATTCAGATTTTTGTATCTGCACACCAGGTTTCCAAATTGGGCGAAGTAGACCTAATCAGCAAATCCAGAGCCATTCTGTCGCGATTGGAAAAAATCGCGACATTTGTTGCCGCCCAAGGTGGGCTTAGCGAAATAATTCAAAAAACGAAACTGAACTTCCCAGATGGAAATTTACCGGCCGAGGCAAAACAATTAGTCCTAAACCAAGTTCCCATATTTGCCGCTTTGAAAGTGGGCACCGACGGTTCTAAAGAAGAAGGTTATGAATTTCGCGTATTCAGCACTGACGCCCGAAATAAAGATAACAAGGCCACCATAAAAGAAACTGAAATTTTGAAACAGTTCGAAGCCAATCCAGAAAAAAATGAAATCGTTGAATCAACATCTGATCTTGTCACTGTATATCGCCCCATTCGACTCTCTGAAAAACGGGGCTGTTTGAGCTGCCATGGCGACCCTAAAACATCACCTTGGGGTAACGGCAAAGATATTCTTGGCTACCCAATGGAAAATTGGAAGGATGGACATCTTCACGCCGTCTTCGCCATCATTCAATCTAAAGACGCCACAAAAGCAGCCGTTTCTGACGGTATTTTCATGTTTATTTTAGTTGGCTTCATAGGTTTAGCTATTTCTATTGGGGTCGCAATGCTAATCACAAAAGCATCATTTAAAAATTTGGCAAATATCAACAATCATTTGAACACTCTAGGCTCAAAACTATTTTTTGCGGGAAATGAAATTCAGAAGTCGTCACAATCGTTGAGCAGTGCTGCTACTCAGGCCGCGGCATCGATTGAAGAAACGTCGGCATCGACTGAAGAAGTTTCGAGTATGATCAAACTAAACGCTAGCAACTCGTCTCAGGCCAAAGCTTTAGCGGCAGAATGCAATGCACAAGCACAAGAGGGGCAAACTCAAGTAACCCAACTGATTAAATCCATGGACGAGATCGCTAGTTCTTCCAAAAAAATTGAAGAAATAACAAACGTGATTGACGATATTTCTTTCCAAACAAATTTGCTAGCGCTGAATGCTGCTGTTGAGGCGGCACGCGCGGGAGAACAAGGCAAGGGCTTTGCTGTAGTTGCAGAAGCGGTTCGCACTCTTGCACAAAGATCGTCAGTTTCCGCAAAAGAGATTTCTAATTTGATTAAAGAAAGCGTAGACAAAATCCAAAAAGGCTACGAAATCGCCAAAGAAAGCGGCCAATCATTACATCGCATTGTAGTAGCAGTTGAAAAAGTAAACGCGCTGAACTCTGAAATTGCAAACGCATCCCAAGAACAATCAACTGGCATGGAAGCAATCAATCGCTCTGTTCTTGAACTAGACAAAGTAACACAATTAAACGCGGCCAGTGCCGAAGAAGTAGCCAACACGAGTGATT
>CAZCHT010000069.1:0-24365 GCA_964498705.1 uncultured Bdellovibrio sp.
AAAGATTGCAGAAAAGGAAGGTCCCCGGGTTTACCCAAGACAAAAGCGAAAGAAAGAAGAAACTTCTCCCTTCTCCAAAAACCGGTTTTTTTTAATCGATTAAAACGCGAGGAGAAGCCAACCACTGCAACTTAGCTTTAGAAGGAGTAATATCCTCAAAGTTACCCACCTCAACCAAAGCCACAGACGACTTCTTCATTTCGATGAAACTTTCCTTAGGATTACCCGACAGGACATAACTAGCAAACGATGTAATATGTGGCTCATGCCCTACAACAGCTACTTTTTTATATCCTCCACAATGAGTTTTCAGCCACTTCATTAGCGATTGCGGGGGGGCATGGGGAACGAGTTCCGCGGACTCAACAATCTTAGCCCCGTCGGTTAGATCAGAAATAATCTGCGCCGATTGTTTGGCTCTGAGATAAGGGCTAGTTACAATCAGATCCAGTTTATCAAATTCCTTCTCCAAACTGAGAATCATTTTCTGAAGTTTCTTTTTCCCCTTTGGAGTTAGGGGACGTAAGCTATCATCTGTATTTTTCTTGGCAAATTCTTCGCGCTCTTCAGCTGTGGCATGGCGAATGATAAACAAAAGCATGAGTTAAGTTTCTTTCTTTGTGGGTTCTTCCACTGGCGTTTGACGTTGTTTCGTTAACATCATCAATTGATCATGAATGCCGAGCTCACTGGTTTTGCGCTGAGTGTATTTGCCATCGCCATTCATTTCCCACGCCTGACGTCCATCGTTTAAAGCCATCTGTAAAACTTCCCAAAGTTTTTCTTTAGACGCTCGATCTACAATAGGAATGACAGCTTCCACACGTGTCTGCAGATTTCGATACATCCAATCCGCCGAACCAATAAAGAACTCTCCATCCAAAGGATCCATTGCGCCATTTCTAAAATAAAATATTCGTGAATGCTCCAAGAACCGACCAATAATAGAAATGACTTTGATATTGTCGCTCATCCCTGGGATGCCCGGTTTTAAGCAGCAGAACCCGCGCACAATCAACGAAATCTGAGTTCCGTTCTGCGAGGCCTTATAAAGTGCCCGAGTGATATCGACATCATCCATATTATTGAACTTGGCGATGATTTGCGAAGGCTTCCCTTGCTTAGCTAGTTCACTTTCACGCTCTATCAAGATGTTAAACTTCGAAGCCATGTTAATCGGCGCGATCAACAAATTCTGATACGAATTTTTTAAAGAACGACCCGTTAGATAATGGAAAAATTCTACTAATTCAGATGTAATATCATCACGAGACGTTAACAAACCAAAATCAGAATACAACCGTGACGTCACAGAATTGTAATTGCCTGTTCCGATATGGGCATAACACTTCAAACCTTCTGCTTCCTGACGAACAACTAAAATAGTCTTTGCATGAGTTTTCAAACCCACGACACCGTACACAACGTGCACGCCCGCATTTTCCAATGCTTGCGCCCAGTAAATATTTCTCTCTTCATCAAAGCGCGCTTTTAATTCGACTAAGCAGACAACCTGCTTGCCTTCTTCAGCGGCACGAATCAATGCTTTTACAAATGGCGAGTTATCGCCTGTTCGATACAAAGTCATTTTAATAGCTAATACTTTGGGATCTAAAACAGCTTCTTTAACAAATCGTTCAACTGTATGTCTAAAGCTTTCATACGGATGGTGTAGCAACAAATCTTGCTGACGAATTGTCATAAACAGACTTTGCGAATCATCTAAAAATGGCCCGGGTACAACAGGTACATAATTTCGGTATTTCAAATCAGCACGAGGTACATCGGTAATCACATTCAAATCTGTATAATCCAGCAGACCAGGATGCTCGTATACATCCTCTTGAGATAGCTCAAGTTCATCCATCAAAAACTGCAACATCCACATGTCAGGTTTAGGACCGTGCTCTAAGCGAACCACTTCGGCAAAACGACGCTGACGCAATTCTTCTTCGATATGCTCAAGTAAATCCTCGGCTTCGTCTTCATTTTTCTCGAGCTCTGCATTTCGTGTTAATCGAAATGGCATCGCATTTAATACCTCCATCAAAGGAAACAAATCTTTGATGTTCGCTACGATCACATCAATCAAACTAATAAACTTGTATTCACCCTGATCAACACGAATCCATTGAGGCAAAACTTTAGGGATTTTCACACGTGCAAAAAGGCGCTCTTCATGTTCAGGATGTTTAAGCGTGACTCCCAATGATGTCGATAAATTGGAAATAAACGGAAACGGATGCCCTAGATCGACCGATAACGGAGTCAAAACAGGGAATACATTTTTTAGGTAAAAGCCTCTGACATAGGATTTCTCGTTCTCTGAAAGATCTTTCCACTTCACTAGCGAGATCTTTTCTTTTGCCAGTGCCGAGCTTAAGCTAATAAACGTCTCTGCTAACGAAGCGATCATCAAGATCAAATGATTACGAATTTCACTTAATTGCTGAGACGCACTTAAACCATCTTTGGAACGAATATTTAAATTAAATGCTTCTTGTTTTTTCAAACGACCAATACGCTTCATTACAAACTCATCTAAATTTGAACTTGCGATCGATAGGAATCTGAGGCGCTCTAGCAAAGGGTTTCTGGCATCTTTAGCTTCGTTTAAAACACGAAAATTAAAGTTCAGCCAACCGACTTCTCGGTTCATAAATTCTTTACTAGGAACAATAGGAGCGGTTGACGCAATAGCTTTACTTTTGCGTGAAATTTTTTTTCGAGATTTGCTTTTATTTTTTCGCTTCAAAACCATTTAGTACCACTTAGCTGGAAAGTGTATCATATTGAAACACCGATAGCTTCCTCTTTTTATAAATTTATTTACAGTATTTGGTTAGCACGTCCGACAAGTCTAGTATGACTCATAGCCTAGCCAAATATCATGCTCGCTCTCCGCGCTATATCCTTAATACCCATGACGACTGTTTAGTTCGCGTCGCCGGCCCTCAGCAGATTCCTTGGGAAGAAGAAACAGAAATTAAGAATGTTTCTTTGACTGGCTTGGCTTTCACGGCGCCCGAAGATTTGTGTCCAGTATTAGGGGAAGTCATCAAAGTACAATTCGTAGTTCCGGGTGCTCAACAAATGGCCTGTCATGCGATTGTAACTCGCTTAGAACCTGATCGCACACACACGATTTTAGTAGCGGTTCACTTCTACAAACTAGAAATGGCACATCGAATAGTCCTCGCACAAGGCTTAGCTCGCAAAATCAAAAATGAAGAGGGCGACTTCGGTTCCCTAACAAGCGAAGAGATGAAAACATGGAACTTCTTTAAAAAAGTGTTCATCATGGGCTTTCTGGCTACGTTCTGGGTAGTAGTCATGAACCTATTCATGGATGGCCAAATACTGAGTGTATTTGACTCCGTTCACGCCTTTCTGACCAAATAATGGGGTTAGATGCCCCTTTTTCGGTAAAAATTTCGCTCCTATTGACATAGGTCACGCGCATGGTAGTTAACAACTATTATGATACAAGTATTTATTATCCTTACATTATTGGTTTCGTCTCTAACGTCCTCACCAAGCTGGGCTCAAAATATTGCGGCGCAACCCACTCGCATCATTTGCCAGACATCCTCGAGTATCAACACCAAGATATTACAACTTCGCTCAGATGCGGGCGATACATTTAAGCCGACATTGCTTCAGGCGATGGATCCACAAAATCAGCCATTCAAAGAAATTGTTTCGCACCAAATCGTATACAGCGATGACAACTTAACTATCGCATTTATCGCCGCGGTGGATTCACTTAATCGATTTGGCGTATTTAAATTAGAAATCAAAAATGCAATCAAAGCCAGCACATCACAATTCATCAACCTTATATCTCCGAAATTAAGAAATTACGTTAACTACTCTCGCGACTTCAATTTTAGCCTTTTTGCCTTCAACAAGGGCAATTTGCTTTATCCAGCCAATGAAACGGGCAAATGGCGCCTGCTTTCCCTTAGCAATGGATCTGTAATTCGCGAATGGACCCATCCCGTATTTCTTTTCAACCCAACTCTTGGTGAACAAATGATCACTTGGACGACTGCGGTTACCGAGGGTTCACACTTATACACCTATAATCTTCGTAAAGAAGTGAAAGACGTTATCGTCTTCAAAGACACTGTCCAAGTCTTAGGATCCAACAAAGAAGAAATCACATTAGTGAACTATTTCAATTTCGATGCTAACAAACGAATTCTACGTGTTCATACATACACCAACGGCATTACCAAAATTATATATGAACTTGATGCCTCCCAAGCTCTATACAGCAACTTCGTATCTGTAGGCACTAACCTAATTTTCACATCGGAAAAAACATTCGTAATTAACAATCAGATCCAAGTCAGCGAAGCGTTTTTAAACGTTTACGACACAGCAAAAAAACAAATCGTTCAACGGATTAAATACCCTCAGTTTTTGATCGATTTGATGCGCAAACAAAGCCCCCTAGCTATTCGCTTATTGCATTCGCCGATGTTCAATCAAAATGAAATTTTATTCAGCCTTAATGAAATGGGCGGAGTGATTAAATATGAATTTAAAACTTCGAATTGGTTTTATATCAACTACCCTGTTTTAGAAAATACCTGCTTCAACCCAAGCTTCGTAGTGGTTTCAGGAAACAGAAGGCCACGCCGTTAACACTTAGTCTGGCTTTTCGACTATCTTTTTTGAAAAGGGCAGACGGTGGAAAAACTCTTTACCCGAGATATATTTTCCACCTAATCCTTCAGTCACTGGCGTCAACATTTGAATATCCATCCACGTTAACCCTTTAGATTTTAACCAATGAATCAGATGCAGCAAACTCAGCTTACTTGTGTTTTCTTCTTTGTGAAACATGCTCTCACCACTAAACACACCGTTCATCAAAACGCCATAAATACCGCCGACTAATGTTTTCCCTCGCCAGCATTCTACAGAGTGCGCGTATCCATCTAAATGAAACTGTAAATACGCACGTTTTATTTCTGGCAGAATCCAAGTTCCGTTTTGATTGGGACGTTTTTGAATACGGCAATTTTCGATCACTTGAGCAAAGTCCTTGTTCACCGTAAATTCAAATTCTTGGCCATGGTGACGAATGAACTTTTCTAAACTTCTTGGAATGTGCATTTCTGAAAAATCCAGTACGCCCCGCTGCTCGGGAAAAAACCACAGCATTGGATAGCCAACTTGTGGCCAAGGAAATATCCCGCGTGAATAGGCTTGCACCAAGGTTTCCGTATCTAAAACTCCGCCGACGCCCACGACATCTTCAACAGTTTCAAAATAGGGTTTATCTGGAAAAATACTGCTAGTGGTTGTCATGGCACCAATCGCATTTACCACACTCGATATAGTCTGCGCCAAAGTATTCGTAAATAGCGCCCAAACGGCATTTCGTTTCGTTCTTCGCCCAGCTATAAATATCTAATAATTTCTTATTCTGATGTTGAAATAAAACTTTTTGGTTTTCATTTTTAAAATCATCATCGGAGGGCGCGCGCAGGGTAACCTTAAAGTCTTTCTGAGCAGCATAGTTATTCTCATCCGACAAAACTTCAGTTAACGGCATCACGCAGCCCCACCGTTCCAATATATTATAAGCGGATTCCACTCGGTAATCTCGTTTATTCTTAAAACTTAATTTTTCGCGATAGAAGCTGAATCCTTCTTGCAATAATGAAATCGAGTTCTCTTGCAGCATCTTGTAAAACGTAGTGATAAATTCCTTTTCGGGATAAGCCCACTTAATAAACTCCATTGAAATACTCAGATCATCTTCTCTCAAAAACAAGTGCGCCTGGGCAGGTTGTCCATCACGGCCCGCGCGACCGATTTCTTGAAAATAGGATTCAATAGAGCCCGGCATTTCATAATTAAAGATCTGCCGAATATTAGGTTTATCTATACCCAATCCAAAAGCCGGTGTCGCCAGCATTAACACATTTTCATTTTTTATAAATCGCTTTAACGAAGACGCTCGCTGATCTTTTCCTAAATCGCCATGGTAAACCTGATGATCCACTTTCTTGCTTCGAAGAAAATTAGAAAACTTTGCCAGCGATTCAATCAATAAAAAATAAACGATCTGCGAACCATTTCTAGTATTTAGCAAATGCAAAATTTTATCATTCTTGTCTTCATTCGTGAAAACATCCTCAACGGAAATTTCAAGTTCAGTTCGTTCCATGCCGCCATAAATGGTTTCGCATTGGCCGATCAAACCTAGCTGCTTCACAATATCTTCTTGAGTGGATGGCGTTGCCGTTGCGGTTAAGGCTAAAACATTCGGATTACCAATTTCTTTTCGAAACTCACTGATCTTTGAATAGTCGGGTCTAAAATCATGCCCCCATAACGAAATACAATGAGCCTCATCGACCACTAGTAAGTCCACGATATTAGTCGCTAAACTTTCGCGAAACTCTTTTTTGCGAAATCGCTCAGGAGTTACAAATAATAACTGATACTGTTTTTCTTTTAATTTACTGTATTTGTCGGCACGTTCTGATCCACTTATGCCCGAATGAATGGCCGCAGCCTTGATGCCTAGATCCAGAGCCTTCTTTTCCTGATCTTGCATCAATGCTATCAACGGAGAAATAACCAAAACCAAGTTCTTTCCAGCTTTTGCTGGAAACTGATAGCATAAACTCTTCCCTGATCCCGTCGGCATGATCGCTAATACTGATCGCCCAGAATAAACGCTACTCAGAATTTTTTCTTGAGAGTGAACGAAATTAGGATAGGGAAATAATCGTTTAAGATCGGACAGCAGATTCATGAATTAAGCCTAGGTTGGAACTATTTACTTTTACCGTCAGTCATCATTTTAACTTTTAACATTTCCCGCTGTATTCGCTTGAATTTATCAACCTCAGCTGAAGGAATATTGCGATTCTTAACTAAAGCATCCAACTCATCTTCAATTTTTTTCATTTTCATGCCCAGATCGCAGGCCTTTTCCATTGTGGCAATCAACATATCGGGGTCATACGGTTTTTCCAGGAAGTCCAGGGCCCCTAAGCGAAGCGCCTCTATTGTTTTTTCTTTATCGCCATATCCTGAAAAAAACACAAAAGGAGTCTCGAGGCCCAGAGCTCTCAATTCTTTCAAAAAAACAAGACCATTCATGATCGGCATATTGATATCAGACAAGACCGCATTGATCCAAAGACTCCCGTCTTTGACTTTTTTCATGATATTGAGTGCCTCCTGGCCATTATTTGCCGTCAAAGCCTCGTACCCAAGCGATTCCATGTCCATTTTCAAGATGTCTAGCAAATCGACTTCGTCATCAACTAAAAGTACTTTTATTCCCATAATTCTATAACTTCCTCTATAGTCGATTCTTGCATAAAAGCCGCCATCCGGGGTGTTAAAATTTTTACCCTATTACCTTAGGCGAGCTTTGATTTCGCGCCGCAGAAAGAAGGTCCCAATTCTCCTTTTGCTCTCTATAAAAAAAAATGATACCCAGTATCCTTTAAAACAACCAATAAAACCAATTAAGGGAATAAGAAAAGGACTCAATATGTCAATAAAATGGGAAATCAACAATGTCAGAAACATTGGTATTTCTGCCCACATCGATTCGGGAAAAACAACTCTATCTGAACGTATTCTTTTCTACGGTGGTAAAATCCACGCGATCCATGAAGTAAAAGGTAAAGATGGCGTTGGCGCGACGATGGATTCTATGGATCTTGAACGCGAAAAAGGGATCACAATCCAATCGGCAGCGACTCAAGTATACTGGAAAAACCATACAGTAAACTTAATCGATACACCGGGGCACGTGGATTTCACAATCGAAGTTGAGCGCTCATTACGCGTTCTTGATGGTGCAATTCTAGTTCTTTGCGGCGTTGCCGGAGTTCAATCTCAGTCCATCACTGTTGATAGACAAATGAAACGTTACGGCGTTCCTCGTTTGGCTTTCATTAATAAATTAGATCGCCAAGGCGCGAACCCATTCCGTGTTACAGATGCACTTGTTGAAAAATTGCGTCTGAACGCAGTTATGGTTCAAATTCCAATTGGCTTAGAAGAACACCACAAAGGTGCCGTTGACTTAGTTACTATGAAAGCATTCGTGAACGAAGGTTCATCTGGCGAAACAGTAACTGAAATCCCAATTCCAGCTGATCTAGTTGACCAAGCGAAAGAATACCGTCAAAAAATGATCGCAAAACTTGCGGATATCGACGACAGCATTGGCGAAAAATTCCTTATGGAAGAAGAGCCAACTATTGATGAATTACGTAAAGCGATCCGTGCTGGTGTTATCAGCTTAAAACTAGTTCCTGTATTCTGCGGTTCTGCATTTAAAAACAAAGGCGTTCAGTTACTTCTTGATGGTGTTAATGCTTACTTGCCAACTCCTGAAGAAAAACATGAACACGCTCTTGATCTTGATAAAGGCGAAGAAAAAATTCCTCTTTACCCAGATGTAAACAAACCATTAGTAGCGTTAGCATTCAAACTTCAACAGACTCAATTCGGTCAGTTGACATACATGCGCGTATACCAAGGTAAGGTTTCTGTTGGCGATTTCATCACTAACACAACTGATAAAAAGAAAGTTAAAGTTCCTCGCTTAGTACGTATGAACTCGGACAAAATGGACGAGCTTCAAACGTCATACTCTGGCGACATCGTTGCATTCTTCGGTATCGATTGCGCGTCGGGTGACACATTCACTGACGGAACAATCAACGTATCTATGCAATCTATGCACGTTCCAGATGCAGTTATCTCTTTGGCCATTGCGCCTAAAGATAAAGCTAGCTCGAACAACTTCTCTAAAGCTCTACAAAAATTTAGAAAAGAAGATCCAACGTTCCGCGTACACCGTGATGAAGAGTCTGCAGAGACTATCATTTCTGGTATGGGCGAGTTACATTTGGAAATCTATGTTGAACGTATGAAACGTGAATTCAATTGCGAAGTGGTAGTTGGTCAACCTCAAGTGGCTTACCGTGAAACAATCATGCAAGACGGTCCATACGATTACACTCATAAAAAACAAACAGGTGGTTCTGGTCAATTCGCGAAAGTGGTTGGAAAGATCTCTCCTCTTGTTCCAGACCCAGAAAATCCAAAAGCAACGTTCGCATTCTCGAACGATGTTGTCGGCGGACGTATTCCTCGTGAATTCATCCCTGCGGTTGAAGAGGGCTTCCAAGAACAATGCGCTAAAGGCCCATTGATAGGTTTCCCTATCGTTGGTGTTAACGTAGTTCTTGAAGACGGTTCATACCATGACGTGGATTCTAGTTACATGGCGTTCAAAATTTGTGCGATGGCAGCGATGCGTGAAGCGTATCAAAAAGCTAAACCGACAGTTCTTGAGCCAATCATGAAATTGGAAACGACTGTTCCAGATGAATATCAAGGTGCGGCTGTTGGTCAAATCAATCAACGTCGTGGTGTTATCATGGGAACAACTAGCTTTGAAGGAAGCTGCGTAATTGAAGCGGAAGTGCCGTTAACAGAAATGTTCGGATACTCTACTGATTTACGTTCTGCGACTAAAGGTAAAGGCGAATTCTCTATGGAATTTGCTAAGTACTCACCAGCTCCTCGTAATATCCAAGAGGAACTTGTTAAGAAATACCAAGCTAAACGTGAAGCTGAACAAAAGAAGTAATTTTTATATAAATTATTTTTGATACAAATTTTAAAACCCGCACTTCGAAAGAACTGCGGGTTTTTTTTGAATGAACATCGAATTAAAGTTGATTATATAGTAGTCGATTGAAAAACAATGTAAGCGCATCTTCCGATAGGACAATTTCGCTATCATCCACAACTTGCCTATTTACTTTGATATCGTTCATCAAGGCTGTACGCAACTGCTGAGCGGCTTTGTAATCCGCAGATATATAGGCCATTTCATCTTCGATCAATTCTGATCGTGGATGCAAGTTGTAACTTGTAACAAAAGAGATCTCACCGTCAAAAAGCGCCACCTTCGAATGTAACGTTGATCCGTTTTTCAGTACGATATGAGCACCCAATTTTTTCAAGCGCAAAGCACTGGCCAGAATAGGATTTGAAACTACCGGTTCGTCCACGCTCTTACTTGAATTCGTGATTATAGTAACCTTCACTCCGCGCGCGATCGCTTTCTGCAATTCTTTTTCTAAGATTGGACTTGAAATCATATAGGCATTTTCAATAATAATTTCCTTATGCGATCCCTTAATCAGTGCCAACAAAGATCTGATAATCGGCGAACCCGATGTTTTGTAATCGGCAGGGCTGGAATTTAGCAACACAGCTGGAGATTCGTCTCGGCCCACTTTGATTTTATTTTTTTCCATTTTCTGAAATGGCAAACCGTGAAATTTAATTTGCTCATTCCACTCATTCACAAAAAGATTATGAGTCTTCCCAACCAGTGAACCTGTAAAATGCACGTCGGTATCACGCCATTTATCCGTTCCCGCCAAGTGGCTATAAACATCACCGTAATTCATTCCGCCGGCAACAACATCAGTACCATCAATGATCATGGCTTTACGATGCTGTCCGCTTAAAAATAGTTTCGGATTTCTAGAGAAAACCACTTCGATTCCATTTTGGATCATGCGTCCCAATTGTTGATTGTGACCAGACTTCTGAGCCGTCAATGCATCAACGATAATTTTAACGTCAACGCCTTGACGTTTTTTCTCGATCATTTGATCCGCGAACTTCGTTCCCGTAGCATCGTCATACACTGACCATGTTAGCACATGAATCGATTTGCGCGCGTTCGTTACTAATTCATCTCGTTTAGCGAATGCCATAGGACCATCGATCAGGAATTCCATATCTTTAGTTCCAACAACTTGAGTTCCCGTCAATGAAGCAATTCGTTGTAACTTTTGAACTACACTCAATCGCAACCACTGAGTAAATTTACCCATTTTCATTTCGATCGATCTAGCAATCTTTGACCAAATATCTGTAGTTAATTCTTTTCCAAAAAAAGTTCTCAGTTGCAACTCTCCTAATAAACCGGCCTTAAGCATACTCGTAAGTTCTGCTTTCTTAGCTTCGGGAATATTGGCGAATCGAGATTGAAACTGTGGCAAGCCCGAGAGTTGACCTATCATTTGGTCGACGACTTGATCGAAACGATTTTCAGCATGAGCTTTAGCGATATGTTCAAAAAATATCGCCTCTAGATGTGTCGTGCCGACTTGGGATAGATCGAAACTTTTTGAAATCTGCATTTGCTTAGCGACTTCAAACTGCATATCAGGAGGCAAGCTTGCTAACATCGATACTAAGGTTTGGTTGTAATCAAATTTTTTAGAGTAGACTTCCAGGCAGCTTGGGCCGGCTTGGAGGGATAGGGACAAACTCATACCCAACAACAAAACTAATAATCGCTTTTTCATATAGGCCTCGCTAAAGACAGAATAAGCAGATGGAGTGCCATAACAATGAGTTTAAAAACGATTGGAACGACTTAGCGATGAAAATTCTAAGGCCACCGCACAGATAGAGCAAAGTAACAAAAAATGTAATACGCTCGTCAGAAAATAGGCCGTCCGCGACTAAGCCGTCCGCGTAGCTAAATAAATCAATCGAATGATACTGCCGGCAAAGAAAGTGCCGCCAAAAACTAGCACTAAAAGAAAGTTAAAGCCGAAAGAAACGCGATCCATTAACGTTGGCTCATTATTTCCATGAAACTTTCGAACTTCCTTACGAAGACCAAAATATAGAATTAATGCACTTAAAACCATGAACAATAACGGGTAATAATAGTCCCAAAACATAGGCATCCTCGCGGAAAATTTAGACTCTTTTTAATCATAAAGGGGCTATTACCCTGAAGTCAAAACTTAGGGGTGATACTTAGAGGTGGTGTGCCATTTCCCTTGATGGACAGACCCCTAATGGCTTGATATTCAAATGGGTATGACTAAGCAAGAGCTCGCAAAAAAAATATACGATATTTGTTATTTAACTGGCACGTTTAAGCTACGTTCGGGCCAAACATCCCACGAGTATTTTGATAAGTATCGATTTGAATCTATGCCTCATTTATTAAAGCCAGTGGCTGAACTCTTAAAACCTCTTATACCGGCCGATACGCAAGCCCTCGCTGGTCTAGAGATGGGTGGGATTCCGATCGCTACAGCACTCAGTTTAGAAACGGGAATCCCGGTTGTATTCATTCGCAAGAAAGCCAAAGACTATGGAACATGTTTGTTCGCAGAGGGAATTGATATCGTTGGCAAAAAACTATGCGTAATCGAAGACGTTATTACTACCGGCGGCCAAGTTCTAACTTCAGTTCAAGACTTAAGAAACTCTAAAGCTGTGATCGACACAGTTCTTTGCACTATATTAAGAGGCGATGCTAATAACCCTGAATTCAAAAAAGCGGGTCTAGCGATTAAGTACCTTTTCACCGGTGAAGAACTAAAAAGCTCGACTCGCTAATTAGAAATTAGACCATCGTCATAGCCAAGCCGTATCAAGTTTCAATACAAGACACCGACATGATTCATTGAGGTATCTATGAAACTATTTTTTAAAATTGCACTCATGTCGCTAACTATTGCCTTTGCACAAGCAGAACCTGCTTATGAAGGTAACAAAGAGGTTTGCCTTTCATCGGATTTTATAAATAAAACTCACTTATCGTGTATCGCCTGCGGATTGAAAAAAGCGGGTCGCCCAGCTCCAGATGATCATTATCTCGCAATGATGGGACTTCTAGCTCGCGATGCAACTACTCTCTTTGACGACGAATCTAATCCTAAATTTAATAAGGCTACGAAAAGAGGCGACAGTCGACGCAGTATAAATGGGAGCGCGAGTATAATTTATGAAAAAAAAGACGGCCCAGTTGAAATAACCGCAAAAGCCAAACTACAAAAAAATACGCTTCAACTACTTTTAGCTTCTGGATACTGCAGTCAAGGTAAAATCAAACCTAAAAACAAAAGTAAGGGTTCTCCTTACGCCAACTATATAGACCGCATGCTATCAGATGAGGCCCCCGTTACTGGTGAAGTAAAAACGAAACGTAATTTGGCAGCCAAAGAACTTGGTCAAAGCAACTGGGACAACGCACGAGAAGAATTTCTATATGAAGTGGAAGGCTCAAATTTTTTCACCCTTCCGTTTGAGCAACAACAGGAGTTCTACAAAAAACGTAGAGCCTCTTCATCAGGTAGCCACAGCAGCGAAGATGGCTATCGTCCACGTAGTGAAATTTCAGACTGCTTAAACGATATTGACCAAAACTACACTCCAAAATATGCAACTTCTGCAGATGCTTATGCTGCCTGTACTGCTATCTATAATGAATGCGGTATCGCAACAAATCCAAATGACAACAACAACACAATGAGAAATGGCAAACGTGTTGGTGGAGACTGGTGCGGAACGATTTATAAAAAAGAGGCACCGGTACTAGCTAAACAAGGCGAATCAGCACCAGGTGCGGCTTTGACTCCAAAAGGTACTCCATCGCCCCCCCCGGATGACAAATCAAAACGTCGCTTAGGTGAAGTTTTCATGCAAGGTAATAATATTATTGGTCCCGAAGGATCTATCGATGCATCTCAAGTTGAGTATGGCCCAAAGGGTATTTTTATTCCGAATGGCGCTATCAAACTAAATCAGCAGCAACCAGCACCAGCATCGTTACCGGCAGTTCAAACAGCGCCACCACCGCCGGCGCAAAGACCAGCCGTTGATGTTCAAGGTGCGCCGAGGGCACCTAAGTAACTATTTCTCACTCACTATATAGGCGATCCATGACAAACAGGATTCGCCTTTTTCAGTTCGAGTGAATTCCCCATTGCCACCACCATCTTTATTCGTTCCTTCCCAATAGACATGAGTTTTTTTAAAACCCACTTCCTCTAGAATTTCACGCAGTTCTGGAATGGTCCACATACGCCAGTCATAAGTAAATACGCGCTCAATTTTTTCATGATTGCCGATTTTAAAATGAATATGAAAAACCGCTTCGTTCGTCACTGGATCAAAACCAGTTTGATCCCAATAATAAGTAAAGCCTTTATGTTTGATTCGATCTTCGATTTCATCTTGGCACTGTCCACCACCAAAACAATCAACGATAAAAATACCTTTGTCGTTTAACGAACCCAGTACTTTTTTAAAATAGGCTTTTAACTGTTCCCGTTTTTTAAATAAAAAATAAGAAAAGTTCACGGCCACTGTCACATCGACTTTAGCTAAGTCGACTTTTAAAACATCGCCTTCAACGAGCGTCAGTCGTTTTTGCTGATCTGGAGTCATTTTGTCGAAGTAGTGCGAACGACCATATTCCATCGGTTCAGGATCTAAATCCACGCCATAAGCTTTGTGTGATTTTGCTGCCTTAATCCATTCTGCAGATAGAGCAAAAGTCCCGCAAAAATCTTCTCGCAGACTCTGAGCCTCTCGTCCGTTTTTCAATTCTTTGTATGTATCGTGAATAAACTCAACATCAGTCTCTGTACTTTGAACTGCTTTGTTGTACAGGTCATATTTATCAAAAACCTGATGCTCTGTCTTGCGGTGGTGTTTATTAAGTCCTTTCATTAAGGGACTTCTTCGATAAGTTCTAAAATTGCTGACTTAATTTCAGATTTTTGTGGCACAGTCGCATCTTCCAAGTTTGGATGTAAGCCAACTCCTGGAACATTTTTCCCAGCTATCAAACGCGGACGCGCTAACAACTGATAGAATAATTCTTGAACCACACGATAAATTAAATGTTCACCAAAATTTGTAACTTCCGTATCTTCATTAACGATCAATACACGACCCGTCTTTGCTACCGATGTTCTGATCATATCCCAGTCGTATGGGTAGATCGACCTTAGATCGATAACTTCTACGGATACGTCATTGGCTTTTAATTCATCAGCCACTTCGTTTGCTAGCAACAAATGTCGGCCCCAGCTAACTACCGTGATCTGCTCGCCATGACGAGTGATTTTACCTTTACCGATTTCTACAAGGTACTCTTGCATATTCGGCCATTCCGGTTTCCATTTTGATCGATCACCAATCGGCGCATCGATACGACTTTTTAATTCTTTCTCATCCGCTGGTTCTCCTGGAATTAATTCTTCACCACGGACGCGCATTAATGCTTTTGGTTTTAAGAACAATACCGGATTGGGATCCTTAATCGCTGAAAGCAACAAACCATAGGCATCCAGTGGATTCGAAGGCATAACTACTTTCCAACCCTGAATACGCGACGCCCATGAATCAAATGAATGGGAATGATACACGCTTCCACGAATACCCGCCCCTACAGGAGTCATCACAGTCATAGGCAGGTTATATTGGCCATTCGTACACCAAAGTGTATTACCCGCAATTTTTAGTAAATCGATCGTATTAAAAATATAATCACAAAACTGAATCTCGGCCACGCAACGGTCTCCGGCCATGGCGATACCCATTGCCATGCTTATAATTCCGCGCTCATCCAAGGGTGTATTCCACGATGTTTTCAAACCTTGAGTCGCTGTGAAAACACCGCCGAGTGGCGCTCCCACGTCTTGGCCGAACACGTCTTTTAACTGAAGGTTCTTTTCACTGTAATTAAGTGCAAGGCGAATCGCCTGAGCCATATTAGCCATTAGAACTTCCTCCAGTTACTATTCTCGTTACCAGCAAAAACATGATCCCAGATAGATTCAGACGTTGGAACACCTTCGCCGCGCGCCTCTTCTGTCGCACGCAATGCTTCTTCCTCATAGTTAGTCCAAATTGTTTTGATTTCTTTTTCAGTGATAACTTTTTTAGAAAGTAATTTTTCAGAAAAACTTTTCAGGCAATCTTCTTCGTTCTGAACAAGATTGGCGCCGCTGGCTGACGAGTGACCGTACAGTCTAGAAACCTTAGCTTCAATGAAACTTGGTTTTCCTGTTTTGCGGATATAATCCATTTCTTCTTTTAAAGCGATGTAAGATTCCACGGGATCATTTCCATTAACAACCCGTGAGCGAATATTAAATCCACGTGCGCGATCCGCGATATTAGTTTCGCCGTGCTGACCTTCGTACGATGTCGAAATACCCCAATAGTTGTTCTGAACAGTAATTAAAATCGGAAGCTCGTTATTTTTACGAGACGCCCAGACCAAACAACTTGCAAAATCACCTTCCGCTGTCCCGGCATCACCACCCGTTACGATGCTGATAGCTTTAGCACCCGCACGCTTTTGAGCATGCGCTGTTCCTAGAGCTATTCCGTACTGAACTCCGATAGGAGAAGTCACAGGTGCGACATTCATTTCAGGTATGCAATAGTGATTGGAAAAATTACGTCCACCCGTTGATGGATCCGTCGCGCGATTCATCATCAATCGTATAGAATCTTTCATATTCATTCCCATCGCGATTAACGTGGGCGTACAACGATAGTGAAGATGCATAAAATCATGTTTTACTCCTTGGCCTTTATTAGCCAAGATACCGATAGGTACACCCCAAGCTTCTTCACCAGGGCCTCCAATCCAGAAATACGACTCACCAGCTCGGTAGATTTTAATCAGACGCTCTTCAAGTACGCGCGACTTAATCATCAAATCCAGCATCTGAACTAGGACCTTATCAGGCAATTGTCCCAAAGACTGAGTGCTTGAATTAGATTTCGCTGTCTTCAAAGCCGATGATTTTTTAGAATCATCTTTCTTACTCGACATTTTAACTAGGCTTTTTTTCTTCGTTGCTACCTTGGCGAAATTCGCCTTGGCAGAATTGGACTTCGACGTTGTCGTTTTTGAATAACTCAAGAAGGCCCCCCATGGTCAATTTTTTAATCTAAATACCCAGGGAAGTCGACTAGAAAAAGCCAAACCCGCACCTTCAAAGTGCTCAAAAATAGGGTACTTATATGTTTTAGGATTCGAATAAGATTTTGCAGGTAGGAACTTTGGGAGTCATCGTTTTAAGGATGCTCCCAATAGGCTTTATTTTACTTTTGAGTCAATAATTTGTCTGTTTGAAGTTGGATTAGATCAAGCAATACTTGAGAGGCCTCTTGGATATCTTGGCGCTTCAAGTACTCTTTAGTTTTTTCATCTTTAGAGAACTTTTTCTTCTTCTTCTCTTTCTCGTTCTTGTCTTTCTCTTTTAGGATATCAGCCACTTTAATGACTTTACCTTTTTCTTTTGATTTCTTTAAATCCTCGATGACCTTCTTAAATTCTGTGTTTTTATCCACACGAACCTGAGATTTCTCTTTTAAGGCTTTAATCCAATCCGCCTTAACTTCTTTCCATGATTCAGCGCCTTCAGTTACGTAGGCATCTTTGGAAATGAATGCATCGATCTTTTTAGGAGGCAATGAATAATCTAATGATTTCTCACCGATGTCGTCAGTGGAATAGGGACCAGGTAATACCACATCAGCGTCTACGCCGCGATGTTGAGTTGAATTACCACCAGGGATGAAGAACATACCTACAGTCACTTTGATAGCACCTAGATCACCTGGGATAGGAAGAACGCTTTGTACTGAACCTTTACCGAATGTATGATCGCCGCCAACAATGATGGCACGTTTATAATCCTGCAGAGTTCCTGACACGATCTCAGATGCGGAAGCACTGATACGTGAAGTTAACACAACAAGTGGACCTGACCAGTCAACCATCGCATCTTCATCTTCCAAAATTTGCTCACGACCTTCAGTTTTGCTTGACTGCTTAACTACGTTGCCCGTTTTGAAAAATAAGCCAGCGATTCTGACAGCGTCATCCAAACTACCGCCACCGTTATTAGAAAGATCTAATACGATGCCATCAGCTTTTTGATCGCGCGCTTGTTTTAACAATTTCTTTAAATCTGTAGCCGCACTACGACCACCACTTTTTGAATCTGCATAGAATGAAGGTAAGTTAACAATACCTAATTTCTTTTTTGCTCCATTCACTTCTTTATCGATGAAGTGGATGTTAGCCGCTTCGTCTTCTAAGTTCACTTTATCACGGGTTAATGTGATGTCTTTGCGAGCCTTACCATCACCTGCTTTACGCAAGATTGTTAAACGAACTTTCGTGTTTTTGGTACCACGAATTTTCTTAACTACATCTTTCAGGTCCATATCAATTACATTTTCCATCTCGCCTTTTTCTTGTCCTACGGCGATGATTTTATCTTGCGGCTCTACTAATCCTGATTTTGCCGCGGCTCCACCTGGCACCAGTTGCTCAACAACTGTAAAACCATTCTCGCTGGATAACGTGGCGCCAATACCTTCTAATGACAAACTCATTTGGATTTGAAAATCGCTCAATACATCTTTAGAGAAAAAACTTGAGTGTGGGTCTAGAGCTCTAGCAAAGCTGTCTAAATAACCAGAGTACAAATCATCAATTGATGTTTCGTTTAAACGCTTGATAGCTAAATCGTAATTCTTTTTTACGCGGTCTTTAGCTTCTTCTAATTTCATATCCGTAGCTAAATAATTTGAAATTTGGAAATGAATATATTTCTTAAGAAAATCATTCGCTTCATCTGCGTTTTTTGGATACTTCTTTTGATCCGGATCAAATGTAAACTCAGTTTTGTCATCAAATTTATAGTCTTTGCTCAAAAACTTTTTAGCAAATTCAGCTCGCTCTTGAATTCGTTTAACCAATAAATTTTGAGCTTCAACCAAAAACTCACAATCGTTCTTTTTAGTTTTCTCAAAAAGACCTTTCATCATTTCTTTAACTTTATCAGCATCTTCTTGAGTGTAATAAATTTTAGATGAATCCAGCTTTTTCAAATGCTGATCAATCACTTGATTTTCTAATTCTTTGTCACGTTTTGTGTACTTCACATGATAACGAAGAAATCCGTCTTCAATCATCGTCAGATAACGGCACTCTAAACTATTGTCTTTTTTCGCAAAAGCAATGGCACCCATCGGACGTTTTTTCTCTTCTACATCTGCATTTTTTTGGGCCCACAACATCTCGGTAGCAAACAAAAACGTTATCAGCGGCAAAAGTAATCTCATTGAGTTCCCCTTAGTGGTATTAAGACTATTATAGGTAATTTTATCGGCTATTCCCTACCATAGTTAAGTCTAAATTAGATTACAGCCCTTGGTAAGGCTTTTTAGTTTGCGAAAACACAGCAAGTATTAAGTGGATCAAAAGTAGAAAAATTATGTTACTTCAGCAGAGGAAGTTGCTCGTGGAAATTTTTTAGATAATCAGATTGCACTTTAGATTCGACGATCTCGTGCTTAACGAAACGATTGTTGAAGGTCTCGATAACGAAAAAACAAATACGCGGAAACTCTTTCTTTAAAACCGTCATTTCCTCAATAATTAATTGCAAATTTTTAGGGTCATCGTCACTCATACCAAAACGGTGATGGTCACTGTAACCATAAGTCTCAAACGCTCTTAATACACTATTTCTAATGGCTCGCTGTTTTAGCTCAGCCGTTCCTAACTTTTGATTTACGTCTCCAAGCTCAATTCGAACATTCGCATTGGACACAGGATATATTGTTAGATAATTCGGTGTTTGGTTTAACCAGCCGTGGTCAACAAAAAGCTGAATACCTTTTTGAATCGTATCAGGACTATGTCCACGAGCTGTTATGATAGAAATTGGACGCTGATTGAAGACTGAATGATAAAAGCAATCCCATGAAGGGCCCTTCCACTCTAGGTCAGAAAGCCCTAGGACATGCGCCACATCGCTCTCAAAAATTTGATTTTTCTTGCCTAATTTTTCGAGATCATGAATCTCATGATCTCGAAAATGCTTAAAGGTTCCATCTTTATCACAGTAACGAATTTCATAATCTTCATAGACGCCCGATTTTCCGATCATAGAATGAGCTAACGCCCACTCTTGGCTAGATAAAGATAGTTCAGCATTGGTAGTCTTGTGGAATAAAATAAGCGGTGTCGTCAAGCACGCAATGTTGTCGTCGAAATCAAAGAAATAGAAACTGCGTCCACCTTTATGGAAATTGCGGTCCTCTTCTTTTGGCCGCTGTATAGAGAATTCAAGTTGAGTGGACTTCATGCCCAGGTTTAATACCACTTTTACTCCCTCGTCACAATAGGCCGCCGGGTCTGTCGGCCCTAATTGCCTGAGTGTCTAAAGTCTTTACAGGAAAAAATTTCAAATCCCAATTTGAGACAGTTTAAATGGATCTGAAACTGCCCCTTGAAACCGGCGTCCAATTTCAAATGGTCTATTTATTGAAATCTCTTCAGTGTGTGAGGTATTTATGAAATTAAATCAATTGGCTACGATGGTATTTTCGCTACTTTTAGCAACGTCTTCGACATGGGCATTACAGCCCAATCAAAAACGTCTAATGGTCGATAAAAAAACGAAACAGTGTTTCTTCAACGAGTCCGTCAGAAAATCTAAAAAATTTGGTTGGGTAAACGAAACGAAAGCAAAACAGTTTTCTCGTATGAAAAAGAAACCAATTCTAACTGCATCAAGCCCGGTTCAAGTTAGAAAAGTGTTTGTACCAAAAACTTGGTGCGCTGGAACCTAATCACGGCTGGGTTGCAGATAAAGTCCTAATTTTCAAATTCCAAAAAAAAAGCGTCCTCCATGGACGCTTTTTCATTTCGAAATCTTTAAAGTTCTATTTTTTTCTCAACATCACTTTTGCTTTTTTAGAGTCGGCAGGTTTTGTTTTGGCCTTAACATCGGCTTCTGGAGCCTCTTTTGTCACTTTTGCTTTTTTCTCTGCGGGTTTTTTCTTGGCAGTGATCTTTTTAGCTTTTTTAGCTGTCGATCCTTCTTTGATTTTTTCTGAAAGAACTTTTACGGCGTCATCAAAAGTCACAGTGTCTACGGTACTTCCTTCGGGCAGTGACATGTTCACCTTACCTACTTTGAAATACGGACCATACGGACCATTGAAAATTTGAATATCTTCCGAAGTAACTGGATGTTTGCCCAAAATTTTCAAAGGCGTGCGATTTGCGCCGCGACCTTTTTTAGGCTGACTTAACATTTCCAAAGCTGTTTTCAAATCAACAGAAAACAAATCAGTCCCTTTGGGGATCGATCGAAAATCCCCTTCATGGACAATGTAAGGACCGAAGCGACCCAACCCGGCTTTGACAGATTTTCCGGTTTCAGGATGATTACCCAAATCTTTAGGTAATGTTAATAGATTGATCGCGTAAGCAAGATCCACGTTCTCTGGCAAAATCCCCGGAGGCAACGATGCGCGTTTTGGCTTATCTTCTTCGTCAGAAATTTCACCTAGTTGAACATACGGTCCATAACGACCGTTAAGTACGTAAATAGCTTTATCTGTAGCGGGATCTTTACCCAAACTATCAGCACCATTAATTTTTTGATCAATTAGCTTCTCAACCATCTCGGCAGTGATATCTGCCGGAGATTCGTTCTCTGGCAACGATGCCGAAACTTCTTCACCATTACGTTGTCCTGTTAGGTAAGCACCATAGCGACCAACGTGAAACGTATATTTATCAAGACCTAATATTTTTAAAGTTCGCGCTTCATCGGGATCAATTTTTGCCTCTTGATCTTCGACTTGAGATTTCAAACCCGTTTTGCCAAAATAGATTTGCTTTAGGTATTTTTCCCAATCCAATTCACCTTCAGCAATATGATCCAGAGATTGCTCCATACCCGATGTAAAACCAAGATCGACATACGATGGGAAATAGTTTTTCAATAATTTAGAAACGACCATTGCCGTAAATGTTGGAAATAAAGCGTTCGCCTGTTTCTTAACGTAACCACGATCGATAATTGTTCCGATAACACTCGCATATGTAGACGGACGGCCGATGCCTTCTTTTTCCATCGTCTGAACCAAGCTCGCCTCTGTATATCGTGCTGGCGGTTTTGTTTCATGTTGTGTAGATTCGATATTTTTAGGTTCAACGTTGTCACCGACTTTTAAAGCCGGCAAACGAACTTCACGGTCTGACAACTCCGCTTCTGGGTCATCGCTACCTTCAACGTAGGCACGCAAAAATCCAGGGAATTCAATTGTCATTCCTGAAGACGTGAATACGTGATCACCCGATTTAATTTTAACGGCCACTTGCTTCTGGCGGCTGTCTACCATCTGAGATGCCATCGTACGCATCCAAATTAATTCATATAGTTTTAACTGAATGCCTGTTAATCCCGTTTCATCCGGATCAACAAACTGTTGTCCCGCTGGACGAATCGCTTCATGGGCCTCTTGTGCCCCTTTTGCTTTTTTACCTTCGTAATTTCGTGGCTGATCTGGCAAATATTCTTTGCCATATTTTTTAGTGATACAAGCTCGAGCCGCCGTAATTGCTTCCTGAGATAAAAATGTAGAATCCGTTCTCATGTATGTAATGAAACCTTGCTCGTACAGTTTTTGTGCTGTTTGCATAGTTTCACGTGATGACAGACCTAACTTACGATTGGATTCCTGTTGTAATGTTGATGTAATGAACGGAGCCGATGGACGACGGTTAACTGGTTTTTCTTCAACCTCTTGAACTGCCCATGGTTTAGATTTAATTTCTGAAACGATACGCTCTGATTCGCTTTTAGTCAGAAGAAGAGTATTTTTGTCACCGATCAATAACCCTGTCTCGCCATCAAAATCTTTACCCAAAGCAATTCGTCGGCCTTTTGATTCATACAAGCGCGATTCAAACTGTACATTTGATTTCAATAAATCAGTTTTAATACCCCAGTATTCGGCTTTTTTAAATTTAATACGATCTAATTCCCGCTCCACAATCAATCGAACTGCCACCGATTGCACGCGTCCTGCTGACAATCCGTATGCTACTTTCTTCCATAATAAGGGAGAAATCGTGTAACCCACCAAACGATCTAGAACACGACGAGCCTCTTGTGCTCGCACCAAATTGTAATCAATTTCACGAGTATCTTTTAAAGCTTTCAATATCGCTTCTTTAGTGATCTCGTTAAATACCATTCGTTTTGTGGGAACTTTTGGATGTAGTACTTCTACTAAATGCCACGAAATACTCTCACCTTCGCGGTCTTCGTCCGTCGCCAGGTAAACTTCGTCGACTTCTTCGAGCTTATCTCTGAGATTTTTAACTACTTTAATTTTGTCTTTTGGAATGCAATACAGAGGCTCAAAGTTTTTATCAACATTGACACCCAGCTGAGCCCATTTTTCTTTCTTTAATTTTTCGGGAATATCTTTTGCGGACTGAGGAAGATCACGAATATGCCCCATGCACGATTCTACAATATACTCTTTGCCCAAAAACTTACGAATAGTTTTTGCTTTTGTCGGCGACTCAACTACTACGAGCTTTTTTCCAGAGGGCATTTCTCGTTATTCCTTTTTGTCAAAAATTAATCAAATCCACTACTTAAAATAGAAACGAACGCTCAACACCGCAAGTCTTAAATATGACCCTTTGCTTCAAATAGAGGTGCAAATCTTTTACACAGACTAGTCTAGCCGCAAACATCGTTGAACTCTTTTGTCTTTAGGCAGAGCATAGATCCATGATCGCAAGCCCAAAACCAATCGCTGAATTAAAAAATAAAATCAAATTTGTTCTGTCAGATCTAGACGATACAATCACGACCGAAGGTCACATTCCTAGCGAGAGTTACTCGGCTTTGTGGAAACTAAAAGACTCCAATATCAAAACAATTATTGTAACTGGTCGCCCAGCCGGTTGGTGTGAAATGATGGCCCGCACCTGGCCCATAGACGGGGTCATTGGTGAAAATGGTGCCTTTTTCTTTCGTTACACAAACAAACAGATGCGACGTTTTTTTGCGTCCTCTCCTGAGCTAATTGAAACTAACACGGCAAAATTAGACATCATCAAGAACGAAATTCTGCAGACTATTCCCGAAAGCAAAATTTCATCCGATCAATTTTGTCGTATGTTCGATCTTGCGGTCGACATTTGTGAAGACATTCCGCCGTTAAGCAAAGAACAAACGGCAACAATCATTTCCATATTTGAAAAGCATGGCGCTCAAGCTAAACTCAGCAGCATTCACGTAAATGGTTGGTTTGGAACGTACGACAAGCTCACTACAGCGAAATTTATTTTAACGAATGAGTTTGGATTAACTGAAGAGCAAATTCAAACCTCGTGCGTGTATGCCGGTGATTCGCCCAACGATGAGCCTTTGTTTTCTTATTTTGAAAATGGTGTTGGCGTTCGGAATATTGAACCGTACTTACCTATTCTTAAATCAAAACCAAAGTACATCACTCAGCATCCGGCCGGAAAAGGCTTTCAAGAACTGACCGAAAAAATCATTCAGCTCGGTCGATAAGTTAAGTAGATATTAATAAACTTATATCTAAAAAACAAAAAAGCCATGAATTCATCATGGCTTTTTTAATTTCTAACTGTAAATTAAGACCTATTTCTT
>CAZCHT010000070.1:0-24025 GCA_964498705.1 uncultured Bdellovibrio sp.
AGTAATTTCCATTTCATTGGAACTCCTTTTTTATTCTCATAGTCTACGCCCCTGTTTTTCAGGGTAAACATTTAGTGAAAAAGTGCGACGATGGTCGAAATTTAATTTGTTACGGAATGCGGGCTTCAGCTGGTGTGTCGATTTGTCTGAAAGGATGGGCGGACTTGAATGCCTCCAGTTGCAGACAGTGTGCATTTATCGCCATTACGTTTTTGTATAGACTTAAGTCTACGTTGAATCGTTCGGCAGTGAAAACCATGGGAACTAAAAAACAATCAGCAACGGTAACGTGATCACCAAAACAATATTGGCCCATATTTTTATGCAGCCAAGATTCTAGTGCGGCTAATCCCTTTTGGTACCAATGATTGATCCAAACTTCTTTTTGTTTTTGATCGTAACCGTTGGTCTCTTCGAGATATTTTAAAACTTTCAAATTGGATAGAGGGTGCATGAAGGAATTTATATTTTCGCAAAACTGGCGAATCTTTGCACGTTTTTGTGAGTCTCTTGGGAATAAACTTGGATTAGGAAATTGCTCTTCTAGATATTCGATGATCGCAACCGATTGTCCAACGATTAGCCCTTCGTGTTCTAGAGTCGGAACTTCTGACATCGGATTGATGGCTTTATAGGATTGGCTATATTGTTCGCCGCCATTGTTTATTAAGTGAACCGGAGAATATTTGTATTCAATATTTTTCAAATTTAAAGCGATACGTACGCGGTACGACGTCGAACTTCGAAAATAATTATAAAGCGTAACTTGTGACATAGCGGAGTTCTCCTTATGTGGCAGAATAGAGCCGGAGCCGCCTATAAATCAAGTAAGTTATTGACAGCTTAGAGACGGCAGAGTCCAATAAAAACGACTTCAATCCTATGCAAACAAAATTAAATCCCGCTAACTTTTTTCTAAATTCTGTCTTTTTCTTCTTCCTGTTTCTTATTCCATTTTCTGTAGTGCGACTTTATTTTTATTTTAATTATTTTTTCTCGGCGAACGATTTTGCAGTTCTGGATTTATTGCAAATGTTGTTTTGGGGAATACGGTTTGATTTGTGTGTTCTTGGTTTTTTACTGATTCCAATCTTTTTATTGTATTTACTTTCGTATATTCAAAAACTACGTAGCGCGTGTTTTGCTATTGGTCAGATATACAAAGCATTAGCGCTAGTTGCAATTTTCATAGTGTTCCATTTCAATATTCCTTTCTTGGCTAAGAACGCCCCTTTCGATATTCCTTACTGGATGCATTGGGCTGATTACCGCAGTTTATTTTTCCTAGATTGTCGCGTGTGTTATTGGGATTTGGATTATCAATCAACTCTCCATCCGCTGCAGATCGTAAGTGGACTGATGATGCTTCTGATTCTGTATAGCCTTGTTTCACAGTGGAAATATTTTTCGGATACGTTTAATCCCAAGCGGGAAGTGTTGTTTTTTGTCCTCCTTGCTCTTATGGCGCGAGGCAAAGTAGGCGAGCATCATTTACGTTATGAGGATTCTATTTGGCATAAAAATCCATTAATAAATACCTTGTCCAATAACCCACTGTGGCTGATCGACAAAGTCAGAAATTGATAGACGGTGCAGAGGCAATTCGTTAGGATCACTTCATAAGAGGTGCTACATGAACTTTCTAAAAATATTCGCATTAACGTCTTTAATTTCTGTTTATTCAATGGCTATCGGTTTTGGAGTTGAAGGTGGATTCCGTCAACAATCCGGCGACGTAGCAACGGGCTATTCAACGTCGTCTCAGGTGGGTTACACATTTGGTGCGGTTGGATACATGGATATCTCTGAAAAATTAGCTTTTAGATCAGGTATCATGTACACACAACGACCACTTCAGGTAACAAGCGATCTAACTAAAGAATCTTCAAATGTAAGCATGACTTATTTTGATGTTCCCGTTGGTTTGATGTTGAAGTTTGAAGAATGGATGGGTGCCTACGCTGGTGTAGCATTATCAGTTAATTTAGATAAAACATCGAGCAATACAAACGTAATTAAATTGCAAGACGTGAAATCATTAGTTGTTCCATTTCAATTTGGTGTGACTTTCAAATTCATGCCGGAAATGGGCTTGAATCTATACTTTGAACAATTTGGTGATGTAGCAGACGGTTTAAAAT
Organism: uncultured Bdellovibrio sp.; assembly: GCA_964498705.1. GTDB lineage: Bacteria > Bdellovibrionota > Bdellovibrionia > Bdellovibrionales > Bdellovibrionaceae > UBA2316. The sequence goes on from CAZCHT010000070.1 coordinate 2,142, forward strand.
CGTACCGTTCTGTGGGTGCAAATTTACTTTTCACAATGGATTAATTTTGAAACTTGGCTCACTAAAAGATACAAAAAATAAAGATGGTCGGTTGGTCCTTGTTTCTAAAGACCTAAAAAACTATATAGAAGCGGATGACATTGCTCCATCGCTTCTATATGCCGTTGAAAATTGGAATCAAGTCGAGTCGAAGTTAAAAGCACGCTATCAAGAACTGAATAGCGGGACTGCAAAAAATATTAAGCCCTACGCAGAATCAGCCATGGCCGCGGCGTTGCCACGGACCTGGTTATTCGCAGATGGCTCTTCATTTATCTATCACGTAAAACTAGTCAGAAAAGCGCGTAAAGCGCCATTGCCAGAAACATTGCAAACAGTTCCTTTGATGTATCAAGGCGAAGCAGGGCGATTTCTAGCGCCGATGGAAGCCATTCCTCAAGTCGACTTTTCTCACGGAACTGATTTCGAAGGTGAAGTTGGTGTAGTCGTGGACGACGTTCCCATCGGTGTTTCAGCTGAAGCGGCGCTTAAGCACATCAAACTTGTAGTTTTAATCAACGACGTATCTTTGCGTGGTTTAATTCCAGAAGAATTAGCTTCCGGTTTTGGATTTTTTCAAAGCAAACCAAATTCGGCTTTGTCTCCGCTGGCATTAACCGTGGATGAATTCGGTTCGGCTTGGAAAGAGGGCCGATTGCATTTGCCTCTAACGGTAAATCTAAATGGTCAGTTTTTCGGGGCAGCTAACGCCGGCGAAATGTATTTTCATTTTGGTCAGCTGATTGCTCATGCCGCAAAAACACGTCCTCTGGCTGCTGGCAGTCTTATCGGTAGCGGAACTGTGTCAAACGAAGATCACGCTAAAGGTTCAAGCTGCCTTGTTGAAAAACGCACGATTGAAGTTATCGAAAAAGAAAAAGCCGAGACTCCATTTATGAAAGTCGGCGACACTATCGAAATATTAATGAAGAATGAAAACGGTGAAAACCTATTCGGTCGTATTTTTCAAACCGTTCAAAAAGCTTAGTTTTTCATTACCGGTTTAAATTTTTCAACGATACGGCGGCGAATTTCATCAGCCACTTCGCCGCGATCTTGCTCTGGCTTAGGGTAGTAAGGCTCTAGGAAGATAACTTCTGTAACGACTTCTTTTAATGCGCATGAGCGAATGAATGATGTAAAAAACGTAATATCGCCATACCAGCAAACATAATCACGGTATTTCATATCAAATGGTCCACCATTTACAGATTTGAAATTGAAACAGTAGGGAAATATTGCTGTGCCAGCCAAGCCTGCTGAGCTTATCAACGTGCGCTTGAATGGCAGAACTTCTTCACCGTTATGAGATGTCGCTTCAGGATATAAAGTTACTCGAAAGCCGTCTTGGAGCGTGCTAATGATACTGCCCAGTTCACCCTTGATGTTAGATCGATTCTTGCGATCTACATACATGCAACCGGCCATTTCAGTAATGATGCCTAATAAAGGTGTTTTGCGCATTTCTTCAGATGTAATAAATAAAGCTTTGGTTAATGAGTGCATTACTAGAATATCAATAAAACCCAAGTGATTGCCAACGATCAGACCGGGATCGTTCCCTTTGGGAAAATTATGAACTTCGATTTTGATATTATAAAGCTCGCAAATCAGTTTTGTGTATTTCGCTGCATTGTCGGAAAAAGCCCGACGACGTGGATTGACGCCTTTAACGGTCAAATGAACGTAAAAGGCAGATACGAAGTAGATCGTCGCTACTGCGAGAAATAAGAAAACTCGATAGACAACTCGGAATGGGGTGATGATTGCTTCCACAGGGATCTATTTAAATCTTCTTTATGCAAAATCGTCAAGAAATCTATGCGATTTGTAGTCCGATCGAAGCCGGGAGGGGCCGCGATGGTAGCACCGATGTTCAAACTGTCGCGAAAAACGGTTGGCAAAAGCGCAGCGCTTTCAATCAGCTCACCATCATTAAGTCCATTTTTGAAATAGTTGTTCCAATGTTTATAGTTAGGAATCTGATAGGTGTCTTGGACCTGGCATTTAAAAAATGAACTGTGCAATCCAACCGAGTTAAAATACTGGTTCACAAGGGCAGCGCTACGGCTGGCTCCGGAATTAATGCTCTGGTTGCTGAGTATAATTTCAGTCTTAGCCGCTAAACAGTATTGGGACAAAAACCGCGCCGCCAGTGCCATCAGTTCTTTGTGATTGTGCTCCGGTAATAAAAACAAACGGCTGAGTTCTAAAATGGCAACGGATTGTCTTTTGATACTATCAATATTGAATATGAGTTCATTAAAGAAAGTCTGTGCGTAAGGAGTGGAAAGAAGGCGAAATCCACCAACTACGTGTCCTGTTTTAGTATCGCGAATCATGACGTGATCGGCATGAATATCAAAATCGTCAACTAGGGCAAAGTCAGATAAACCAACACGTAGTTTGTGATTGGATTTTTCAATAGTACGTCTAAGTTTTAAGGCGGCATAGAAATCAGTGGAACTTTGAATAGTTTCGATTTCATAGCGTTCGCCTTTTACGAATACTAAATGTTTCGCGCTCTGATTGAGCACTTTATGTAGCCGCAGCTGATAGAGTGAAATCAGATTTTGAGACGCCCGTTTCCATGTTTCAAGTGCAATGGTGTTTAGCATTTGTAATAATGGTATCGTAAATTATGTTAGCGTGGTGTCAGGAGATCATTTGTTTTCCGTTATCAGAAGGCCTAGACCTTAGTTACAAACTCCAGCGAAAACCAACCATAAATGATTGTTGCTGTGTCAAATTGAGCTCACTTTCATCCGGTCCGAATGAGCCCGCGAACTCTGCAAAGATGTTGATAGAATTATTGAAATCCCAATCATAGGTAGTTGTTAGAGTCCCTGAAGAATCGGCTTCAGACATTAGATAGCGAAAGGCAATGCTGTGATTATCTTTTTTTCCAATATTGAAAAACCGCATCGAAATGTAGCCGTAGCCTCGACCTAACAATTCAAGTCCTGGACTGGCAAAACGCGCCAAGTTTTTCAGAGTGTCGGGATTTTTTTGAATGAGGGTGGCTTTGGCGTCTTGGAATTGTTCTGTCGTCCAACCGCCAGTGTTATATATGTATTCAAAACGAAGATCTAAATGACTCCATTCTTTGCGTATACCAGCGACACCAAAACTGGCCCAGCCACCTCGAATCTTGGGGTTGAAAAGCAGGCTTTCTGTTCCGTAAAGATTAGCATCGGGATAATAAGCCGGCGAGTTCTCGGTGTGCTTAGAGTCCAAATAAACGGAAAATCCTTCTGTAGGCGAAAAGTTAAAGTATTCACCGAAAAACCCCATGCCCCGCTCTTCTTTGCCGAGTACAAAGCCCAATGAATCTACACCAGATTCTCCGGTCCATTCGGTTTTAACTAAGCTCTTAGCTTGAAACGTATCTTCGGCAATCCATGGTCTTTCGCCATTAGTGATTGGCTCGTAAAGAAAAACTTGATTCCAACTTTTGCTGTAGTCCACATTCAGGCGCAGCAATACTTTTCCCTTTTCTTTGAATAAGGTACTTCTTTGCTGGCTGTTTAGATGAAAGATTGGATTTGAAGCGTTCAAAAATTCCGCTGGGCCCCATTGGTATACCTGCAAGCCAACGGTGGTTCGAATTTCTTCAGTCCAAATCGATTCAAGGTAAGCGTCGCTGAGATCTATTTTTCCAGCACTAACAGTCTCGTCCGTGTTGGTGTCAGAGTAATGAATATTTTCATGTGTATATGTCCATCGTGGTCGCAAAATAAATTTTTGAATACCATAGGTTAGTTTAAATTCTGGCCGTATATCAACGTTTCCCAAATAGTCAGGGCGATTAAAAATACGATTACTAGGATCTAGTCGCATAGTTTCTAGTGAGTAATACTTTCCAGAGAAATAGTTTTCAGAACGAAAATTAAATTTTCCCCAAGCGCTCGGCGGGAGGCCAGTGATTAGCAAAGCTAAAAATAGAACGTGTGTTTTTAAGAATGCTGAAGACATTCCACCACACTTTTCTTTAGAGTTGAGCGCGTACTAAAATAACAGGCAACGATGGCTAGAATGACCAGACCTAGGGCGCCGACGGCGAGCGATGACCAATTCGGAATAATATAAAAAACTACAGGTTCTGATAGCAATCCCGCTTTATAGTATATATGGCTCGTATTTAAAATCAGAGAAAATAAACTGCCTCCGAAAAATCCAAAGGCGATTCCGATGATACTAAGAATAATACTTTCGTAAATGAAAATACCCAGAACTTTCCGGCGGTAGAATCCCAGGCTCAGTAGCAGGCCGATTTCTCGAGTTCTTTCTTTCACGTTTTTAGAGAATGTCGTTGCGATCGATAAACCGGATATCGCTACGAGTACAATAATCACGAAGTTTCGGAAGACGCCAAGTAAGTTCATCGTTTTATTGTACAAATCTCCGACGGGATGATCCTGCCAGCGTTGGATTTTAATAGCATGATCTTTCTGTGTGACCGCCGTTTCAAATTCCTGAAGGAACTGGCTGCGAGAAACATCATTTTCAAGCAGAACTGTGTAGTACCCGACGCGATCGGTATGCATGAGTGTTTGTGCATCTTTAAAGTCAGCCATTACGAAACGAGCATCGATATCGCGGTAACCGGCATCGGTAATTCCAGAGACTTTGAAACCCATAGAATTTATTTGGCCAGTCGCCGTCGTTACCGAAAGCAAAACATCATCGATGTCGCAACTAAATTCGCGATAACCTTTTTTGAATCCACCCGCGGGAGTCAGAATATGTTGTTTTTCTTTAGGCCGACAGCCCAAGGTTCTGCCTAGCGCTTGACCCAACAGAATTTTGTTGCCTGGTTCACCCATATGCAAAGGCGTACCGTAGAGCGCATTCCAAGACCACAGCTGGCGTCTCAGTTTCAAACCTTCTTCTTGTTGGAACGCCCGAGAAATAAAAATTGTGGAAACGCGTCCATTGCTGACAGTACCCACAAATTCTAAATTTTTTACCGAGGCGACAACGTCGTGTGATTTAGATTTCATGAATGAATCGACAAGTTCCTGCTGTTTCGGAGTGAGCGAGTAATTGTACGGATTAGCTTTTCCTTCTTTGGCGCGCAGGAGAGGATTCTGAATAATAAAGTCACCGTACATTTGGCGGTAGCGATAGGAATTTAAATACAGTCGTGAAACGCTTTCCATATAACCATCGAAAATGAGAATCGTCATGTACGCTGCGGAAATAGATAATAGAGCCGCTAAAGAGGGCTTTAAATTGACTCGTACATTTCTAAAAGCAATTCGAATTAAATATTTCACCGGCTCAAATTATTTACGTTAAAGATAGAATCAGAAAGTTTTTCCGCTCTAGGGTTTTTATATTTAATTATACTAGTGTTCTTTGGAAACTTTGCGTCCGTGATTTTAAGCTCGCTCACAAATGGAATAGATTTGCCGCCGGCTTTGATAGAGTTTTTGTATGTCAGATCACCAATCTTGAATGCTTGGCCTTGTAAATTTAAAAATTCAGCTTTGATAGCCAGTTTTGATTTCGCTGATATCCAGTAACGAATTTTATCATAAGTTAAATTATCTGTTTTTGCCTTTAACATCAGAACGAAGAATTTTTCTTTTTTGATGTCTTCTGTTTTTTCAATCGTTGGTTCATAGTCGCGGGCATAGTTAGTGCTGGCAATATCGCCATTGGCAGCTTGACCTGTCAACTTTTGTCGGGCCGAGATCGCTACCGGTTTTTTTAAAGTCGGTTTGTAAAACCACATGTTGCGATCATTAAAAATGTAAACTTCGCCTTTGTTGCGTGCAGGGGCTGAGGCTTCTACCAAAGCATCGGGTCCTTTGACTTTGACGTCAAATTCGCGCGAGCTAGCTTCGCCATCTTCTTCGGTATCGATGGTTAGAGCCCATGATAAACCATCGCCGATAGCACCGCGGGCTTTGTCTGATTCTTTCAATAATTCAAGGGCATTTTCTGCATGGACAGTTGCAGTCATAATTAAGAGTAGCAAAAGATATTTCATATTAGCCTCCTGAAGCAGTGAGCAGGTTTACGATATTAGTCTTAGTAGTGCGTCTTACTGCTATAATTGTCGAGATAAAATTAATTAAAATAACTATCAATCCAAGTGCAAGAGTCATTTGAAAATGGGTGACTAAAACAAATCGAATATCACCTTGGGTTCCTGGAGGCTGAAATTTAATATTGGCTGCATTGACCGCGCTAGCGATCCATTCTGCTGCTATGTACCCCGTAGTCAAAGCGATAAGGCTTAGGATTAGATTCTCTTTCCAAAATAAGGCATAAATGGCTTTCGGAGGGAATCCTGTGGCACGTAGGGTTCCGATTTCTTTGTGACGTTCAAAAATCCCAAGAGTCGTTGTATTGACGACTGACAAAATAACCGCCCCGCAAATTAGAATGACAAAGAAGCAAGCGATGACAAACAGGAATCCGATTGAACCAACATAATAGGCACCCCATTCTTCGTGATTGAACGGAAACACTTCGATATTTAGATTTTGATCCTTAAGTCGTTTTTGAAGTTCAGATTGAACGCGCGCAAGTGCTGAAGGATCTTTTAAAAATATTGCCCAATATTGAATACCATCTGTCGCGTACAAAGATTGCAATTGAGATAAGCTTAAATAGAGACTGGTGTCTTCGGCCAGTGCCATACCTGTTGTGTGGCGTAAGCCAAGTTCAGTATCCACGGCGTTTAGATCGCCATAAAAGCTTTTGCCAATCAGCTGGATGGTGCGTTCGTCCTCGTTGTACTTATCAAACGGCGGCGCTTTACCAATCAGAATGCCCATGGATTCGGTGATGGAAACCAATTTAGGATTTTCAATAAATTTACCGGAATTCGCGACGGTCTCTTCAAAAACCCAATCGGGAGTCCATGTGCGGACCTCGGCATGGTTTAAAATACGCTTATAAACTTCGGGCTCAACAGCGGTCGCGATAAAGGGTGTGCTTTTAGTTTGGTTGTTAATCAAGCCAGTGCCAGTAAGGTAGCGACCGGTAAATTCAATATCGGAACCTAGATCTTTAATTATTTGCGCGATTTTATTCTGCTCTTCTAGCGTAATCAGATAACGTGAAGGACGGTAGGTGAATTCAAACAAACTATCTTTTTTAAACAAGGCCAAGTGGCCCTTATGATTTAGGTAAACTGTGCTAGCTTGTAATGCTCTCTGGGCGCGGTAAAGATAGGCCGAGATTAATAGTAGCCCAATAAATCCAGCACCGATCGCAAGCCCCGTAGCCAGACTGCGGCGTTTGTTGCGACCTAGATTTCTGTAGGCTAGAACCCAGCTCCACATTTAGATTAACTTTCCATCGGAAATTCGAAGAATTTTTTGAACTCGGCTGATCAGTTTTTCATCGTGTGAGCAAAATAGAAAAGTAGCATTTCGTTTTTTATTCATTTCAAGCAGTAAATCGATAATCATGTTTGCGGTTTTAGAATCTAGGTTAGCTGTAGGTTCATCCGCAAGAATCAGACTAGGTTCTGTGACAAGCGCGCGAGCAATCGCCACACGCTGGCGTTGACCACCAGAGAGTTTATTTGGCCAATGTTTAACAAAGTCGCCCAAGCCAACATCTTCTAGCGCACGCAGAACACGTTCTTTGCGTTGCGCTGGTGTCACATCTGAGCGAAGTACAAGTGGCAGTTCTACGTTTTCAAAAACATCTAACACCGGAATCAGATTGAATGCTTGAAAAATATAGCCAATACGAAGATTGCGAATTTCACTTAAGTCATCTTCGCTGAGCGAGCTTGTGTTTTGCCCGGCAATGATGATCTCGCCTTGATCGGGTCGATCTAAACAGCCAATCAAGTTCAATAGTGTTGATTTTCCTGATCCTGAGGCGCCGATCAGGGCGGTGAATTCTCCCGCTTCTAGCGATAGATTTAAATCTCGCAAAGCTTCGATTTTGGTTTCGCCTAATTCATATGTTTTGTAAAGATTTTTAACTTCGACTATCATTCCTAATTAGACTAGTTCGGTATCGAAATCCTGGGTACCTTTTTTCGATGCCTGGTGAAAGAATTTCCCCTATGGCTATCGACTAAGGTCTGACGGAATATTGAAGGCTTGAAGCCTTGGTAATTCGTTCTAAAAAGGCATCCCAAACTTCGCCCACCATATAGTGTTGCTTCTCAAAAACTAGGATTTGCGAGTTGGCTTCAGAGGACTGCTTTAATTTGCCATAAAGTTCCCGGCAGGCGATCAGCGGATCGCTGCTGAATTCCAGTTTTTCCGAGCGTGTGATGTCCCCATGCGGTTTAACGATGGTAACGTCTTCGATAATATCGGGGATTTTGAGAAAATCGCTTTGGATCGACGCTAAGTAATCATTGATTTGCACGGGTTGATTAAAAAACACGATTGGTGTTTTCGGCATATAGTGATGCTTCATATGTCCAGGTGATTGCTTTTTATCCAAATTTTGCACCCATTTAAATTTTACCGTCGAGCCCTTCAACGCGACATTGATAGCCGATTGAGTGATCACACCCTTGCGCAAGATAGAAAGTGAAACAATTCCATTTTCAGACGGCTGTACTTTTAAAACTGTAGATTCGATACCGATATCGCAGGGACCGCCATCTAATATTTTCAAATTAGGAAAATCACGCTCTACATGTTGGGCAGTCGTCGGACTTGTTTGCCCAAACAAATTTGCACTTGGTGCTGCTAGAGGAACGCGCACAGCTTTTAAAAGTTCCAATGCTAATGGGTGATTGGGCATGCGCACGCCAACAGAATCTAAACCAGAGGTTACGAGTTCGCTGACGGTGGGTGATTTTGGTAATACCAATGTTAATGGTCCTGGCCAAAATTTCGTCACTAAATCGCTAATTATCGGAGACTCGAAATGAGATAGTTCACGCAGCTGCTGGCGATCATGAATATGAACTATCAGAGGATCAAAGAAGGGGCGTTTTTTATAAATAAAAACTTTTTTTAACGACTCTAAATCATCTATTTTGGACGCTAAACCGTAAACAGTTTCCGTCGGCATAACCACGGGATCTGATTCATTCAGTGATTGGACCAGTTGGGGAACGCCCAGTTTTGAGTCGGTAAATATCATTAAAATCGTGTACTTGAGAGTCTCATTCAAGGTCAACAATAATAGATGATTTGTAAATCAAGAGGGGATCTTTTACCATATTGTAAGGTGACAATGAAACTATTGTATGTGGGACTCGCTCTTTTAATTTTTAATACCGCAATGGCTGAAGAGAATAGATTTTTTAAATCATTCCATTTCACCTCGGGTCGGTTCAAAATTGACTCTAAAAAATACAAATACATCGACTCAAATAGTGTGACTGTTTTCAAAGGTCCGCGCGGCCAGACGTTCGAACTGGAAGCCATAAAATCCAAAGAACTTACCTTTTATACATTAACAGTGAAGCGATATGACCAACTCGCTTTGATCATTAATGACTTTGCCGTGATGTCTAAAACCTCTAAATTAAGAATTTTAAAAGAGGGCTGGGTCGAAGATATTGATGGTGATGGATTCTTAGATATCGTTCAGCGCGAAAAGACATTTATCAAAGGTAAACGCAGACCATCAGCACAGTATAGCAATGATAAGATGCGGATTAAGATTTGGAATTCCAAAACTAACTCGTATGTCGAGAAAGAAAAAACAGATCCTCTGTTTGTGAAGTCCCTGAAGAAATATAACTTCAAACTTTATACCCTTCACGAAAACAAAGTTCTATAACGCAACCACCACTCTAGAATAATAGCGTCACAAATAGGCACTAAAACTCAATCCCAGCTTGAGACATAAGCCGATGGCCTAATGTCATTTAGCCATACTGGGCCTTAGGTCAAACGTCCGTTTAGATTTTAGCTTGAGTTAAACGAACGTTTGAACTACTATGGTCAGCATGACAGAAGAACAAAAAGTTGAACAGACCGCCAGACTCGATATTTTAAATACCGCCCGCAGCTTGTTTGCGAAAAAAGGATTTGAAGCTATTTCCGTCAGAGAAATCGCAAAAGAATCCGGCCAGAACATTTCGATGATCAGTTACTATTTTGGCAGCAAAGAAGGCCTTTATAAAGAAATCATAAGTGGTCATATGCAAATGGTCGGAGGGGAGATTCGCAAACTTTTCCAAACTAACTCTGGAAAAGAATTAACAGCGAAAATGTTTCGTTCCGATCTTAAATCATTGGTCACGATTATCGTGGGTATGAAATATGGAAATCCAGAAATGATCAGTATTATGCAAAGGGAAAAAGTCAACGGACTGCCTTTTGCGAGGGAATTGCACGAAAAAATGGTTGGCCCCATTGCTGAGCAAGTTATCGCTGTATTTAAAGAAGCCCAGAAAAAGAAAATCATTCGAAGTGGATTTGATGTCGGCGCCTTTTTAGGAATTTTATTTGAATCCATCATCGGATACATGACGTCCCAAGACTGCGGGTTGAGCGTCCTTAAGGGCTCGTACGAATTGCCAAAAGATAAAGATAAATTTATAGAATTTTTAACAGATCTTTTTTTACAAGGAATAAAAAAATGAAATCGGCATCTTACTTAAAGTTCATATTCATTTTGGGTATTTGTACGAATCAAGCACTAGCTATCGATGCCCTGTCGCTGAAGCAATACATTGAAATGGCGCAGTCCAAAGACCCCTCGATTCAATCGGCGCAGATGTCCTATGAAGGCTCGCGTTTAATTGAAAATAACGCGCGCTTATTGACTGGTCTTAATTTCTTTGCGAATGGAAACCTTTTAAATGATGGTCGCCCTACATCGGCACCGTCCTTTCAAGGTGATCAGACAGAAGTGAATAGCTTAGCCGTTGGTTTGCAGCAGCAAACAAGCTTTGGTTTAGCTTGGACATTATCGCAAAATTACCAATATACAAAAATACATAACGCCTCAATCATTCCAATGCCTGAATATTACGATATGTACCCAAAGATTGAGCTATCTTTACCGCTTTGGAGAAACTGGTTAGGTTCCGAAACGAAAGCCACTCAAGGTCAACTGGAAACGCAAGTGGGTGTTCAGAAGCTTAACTCTGAGCTAGCTCGCGTTCAGAAAGAGAGCGAAATTAAAGATGCCTATTATTCTTTAGCGACACAGCAGAAGAGTGTTGATATTCAGAAAGATTCTTTGCAACGAGCAGAGAAAATTTTGAATTGGGCTGAATCACGTGCGACTCGAAATTTGGCGGATAAAAGTGACGTGTTTCAAACTCAAGCATTAGTTTCTTCGCGTCGTTTGGAATTAATGTCGGCTGAAGTTAAGTTAAAAGAAGCCGCTCGTTTATTTAATTCATTCTTGGATGTTGATTCTGAAGCCGTTACGTATCGGTTAAATGCAGAGGAAATCGACACTAAGGAGCTTGAGCTAAGTAAAAAACAGGCACGAGCTCGCTTAGACCTATTGCTTCAGAAAGAAAATTTAAAGTCGATGGAATCGTCTTATATTGCTCAACGGGAAAAAAATAAACCAACGCTTAATTTAAGTATGGCTTACTTGAAACAAGGTCGCGATTCATCGGCATCGGGTGCTCAAACAAAAATCACGGATGCTAAAGATTATTCAGCGATTGCTTTGACATTCAATATGCCTTTGGATCTAAGTAATTTATCAGATTCTAAGGCCGGTTACGCGAAATTAGCGGAAAGCCAAGTGCTAGCAGAAAAAGCGCGCGTTCGGACAGAATCACTTCAATGGAAAAACACTGTAGACCAAGCTGAAACGTTGGCTCAACAATTGAAAATCGTACGTGATCTAGAACAAGTTCAAAAAAACAAAGTGGATTTAGAGCGATCAAAATACAACAACGGTCGATCGACTACCTACCAAGTTCTAATGTTCGAACAAGATTACGTGAACTCTAGAAATCAGAAAATCAATTTAGAATTGCAAGTACGAAAATTTTTAACATCTCTTGAGTTGTATAGATAAGGAATCAATATGAAAATTTGGGAATTGTCAGTAAAACGACCTGTGTTCATGTCCTCTATTCTTGCAGCTTTGATGGCTGTGGGCTATTTTGGATTCTCTAAAATTCCAGTGGAAATGTTTCCGGACATCTCATTCCCGATCGTAACCGTGCAAACGATCTATCCTGGCGCCGGTCCGACAGAGATCGAGACTTTGATATCAAAACCAATCGAAGAAGAAATTTCGACGATTTCGGGTATCAAAAATATCCGCTCGGTAAATCGTGAATCAGTCAGCGTAGTAATCGCTGAATTTAATCTTGATGTTGATATCAAATACGCGGAACAACAAGTTCGCGACAAAGCATCTAGCGCTCGAAAAAAACTTCCTGAAACAGTGGATGATCCAATCATTCGTCGCGTAGATCCGTCTGCGCAGCCGATTATGGTTATGGCGATCCAATCCAATTTAACTGGCGGTAAGTTATTCGATTTAGCGAATGAGCAAATTCGTCCTCGATTTGAACAAGTGAATCAAGTCGGTCTGGTGGAAGTAGTTGGCGGTCGTAAACGTGAAGTTCAAGTCCAAGTAGATAGAAATAAAATTGCGGGACGCGAATTATCCTTAACTCAAATCGTGGGCGCGCTTAAAAATACAGGACAAAATGTTCCCGCGGGTAAAGTCGATCAATCCAAATCGGAACTTGTGTTCCGAACTTTAGGTGAATTCAATAACCTAGATCAAATCAGGAATTCAATCGTAAGTTTCTTCGGAAATGATTCCGTTACTAAATTAGGTGACGTAGCGACAGTGACCGATACTGTAGAAGACGAAAAATTACGCGTATATATCAACGGCGAAAATTCGATTTTTTTGAATATCTATAAGCAATCGGGCGCTAATACAATTAGTGTTGCAAATGGTATTCACAAACGTTTAGAAAAAATTAACGAAGAACTAAAGAAAGTTTACGGAAAAGATTTCGAAGTTAAGCTTGTGCGCGATGCCACAAAATATGTTTGGGCTAACGTGTTTGATGTCGGCGAATCGATTATCTTTGGTATTATCTTAACGATCTTGGTTGTTTATTTATTTTTGGGATCTTTACGTTCCACACTAATTACTGGTTTCGCTATTCCGGTAGCCTTGATTGGTTCTTTCGCTTTGATGAACGCGGCCGGTATGACTATTAATATTATGTCATTGTTAGCTTTCTCGCTATCGGTCGGTCTTCTGATCGATGATGCCATCGTTGTCCGAGAAAATATCTTTAGACATTTAGAAATGGGTAAATCACCTGTTCAGGCCGCCTTAGATGGAACAGCCGAAGTGGGTGTTGCCGTAATCGCTGTGACCCTAGCAGTCCTTGCGGTGTTCGCACCGATCGCATTCTTGGCTGGAGTTGTGGGGCAGTTTTTTAAATCGTTCGGTTTGGCTGTTTGTTTCGTCATGATCATCAGTCTTTTTGATGCGTTGTCGAATGCGCCAATGTTGTCTGCCTATTTCGGCGGTCGACATGTGTCTCTGACGGGAAAACCTTTAAGTTGGAATCCGATTCAAACACTTCTTGTATTGTTTGATCGTCTTCAAAGCAAATTAGAGAATGGTTACGAACGTTTCGTAAAAGGCATCTTAAGACGTCCCTTGATTACTTTATTCTGTATGTTAGTTTTAATTTTTGGATTGGCATCGACAGTAGCGTATATTCCAAAAACATTCATTCCAGCCAATGATTCGGGTGAATTCGTAGTAGCTCTTGAATTAGAACCAGGTTCCACTTTAGGTAAAATGTCTGAACTAGTAAAAGAAGTGGAAATTGAGATCAGGAAAAATCCAGTGGTGGAATTGACATTAGCTACGGCAGGTGATGTAAACGGAAGATCTTATGTAGGTGACGTTTATGTGAAACTGACTCCGTTTGCGAAACGTTCGCAGACGACGACAGCGATCAAAGAACAAATGCGTACTATGGTTCAGAAGTGGGCGTTTGCTAAACCTAAAGTTAAAGACGTCGATTTCGTGGGTTCGGGTCAGCGTCCTTTTGTGATCAACATTGTTGGGCAAGATTTAAATCAAGTTCGCGAAGTTTCTAAACAGCTTTTCGAAAAGTTGAAAACACATCCAGCGTTAGTCGATCCAGAGATTACTGATAAACCAGGTCTTCCAGAGTTCCAAATCAAAGTCGATAAAGAGAAAGCACAACTGTATGGTGTAACGGCAAATCAAGTCGGTACGGAGCTGCGTGCTCAAATCGAAGGTTTGGTGGCTTCTAAATACCGTGAAAACGGTCTTGAGTATGACATTCGCGTTCGGTTGCAAGATGATCAACGTGACCTAGAGAAGTTTTTTACAAAAATAACGGTACCTAATTTAAATTTCCGCTCCGTCTATGTGAAAGATTTCGCGACGACCATAAAAGAAGTTGGTTTTGCAACGATCAATCGTGAAAACCGCGCTCGTTACGTCAGTATCGAAGCCGACGTGTCTCCAAAAGGCCCAGGTATGGGCGGTGCGATTCAAGATATCAATACCATGTTCACTTCGGGTCAGATTAAATTACCAGAAGGCGTAACGTATCGTTTCGTTGGGCAGGCCGAGAACTTCCAAGAGTTAGGTAAAAGTATCATGAGCGCAGGCTTGTTCGCGATTATCTTTATCTTCCTAGTTCTAGCTTCGCTATATGAATCTATCGTAACTCCATTTGTAATTATGCTTGTAATTCCGTTTGCGATATTCGGGGGATTCTTTGGATTGTTCGTTATGCAATCGACATTAGATCTATTCTCGATGATTGGTTGTATTATGTTGATGGGTCTTGCGACGAAGAATTCAATTATCCTGGTCGACTATATAAATCAGAAACTCCAGGAAGGCATGGCATTGAATGATGCGATTGTTCAGGGTTGTAAAACTCGTCTTCGCCCGATTTTGATGACAAGTTTGGCCCTAATCGCTGGTATGTTACCGGTTGCTATCGGTTTGAATGAGGCTTCATCTCAACGTAAATCTTTGGGTATCGCGGTTGTGGGCGGAGTGTTGATTTCTACATTGCTAACACTGGTTTTGATCCCAGCGGTATTTAGTTATATCGAGCGTGGGCGTCAGTGGATGATCAAGAATGTTGGATCGAAATTGATAACTCAGGATAAGGTGGAGAAGCATTAGCTGAGGTTTACTAAAAATTATCCAAGTCGGGGGCGTCCAGCTGATGTCCCCGAATTTTTAGTAGATTGATAGCCAGGGGTTCTGTTCATTCATTTTTTTGTATGAATTCCGATTTCGCGATGGCCGACTTCAGTTGGCGTCATAAACTCGCGAATTGCATCGAATTTTTTCTCCCATCGACTTGATAGAGGTATCCCAGTTCCGCCCACTAACTATAAACGATTAAAAGCTTTAATGAACGTCATTCTTGGAAGCACATATTTGTTTCGTACCCGATCTTTTTGGTATGGGTCTTTCATGTATGCCTCGAGACTTACGTAAGACTGCCTAAACGGCAGTTGGCGAATGTTTTAGTGCCATTTTGCGTCGAGCGAACATAATTTAAACAGGAGAATATACATGAAATCGGTATTTGTAGTTTTGATCACGTTAATGGCTGCACAAGTTTTTGCTGCGGGCGCGATGGAGTATAAATGTAAGGGTGTTAACAAAGTTAATCGTTCAGTTGTAGAGTTTGATGTCACTTATAGTGACTACGAGGGAAGTGTTGGCTTTACGAATCAATCAGTTAGTATAACTAAAATTGGTCATGAAGATGTAAAAAACCCGGTGTATCTTCAAATGTTTGGCGCTCAAGCAAAAAACAACTGTAAGACTTCTACTCTTGGCGAAGTCTACATGAGCAGCAAAATCTCTGGTTTTTCAATGAGTTCTAATGATAAAGAGCAAGAAGGCGAAGTTACTACCTTCAAATTTTCATGTGGAAATTTAGCGCTTGATATAGTGGGAGTTTGCTCGCTTAATTGATCCAATTATGTGCGCTTAAAAAATTTCTAAGATTTACAAAAGACCCGACAACATTGCGATTCCTTGTTCGGTAAAGCCATAAGGTAGCTTGCGTGCTCCGCGCCAACTTGAAGTCACATATTGTGACTTCAAGTTGGGGACTTCTTAATTTTCCAATTGAAAAATGAAGTCCGAAGGAAAACGCTCTAGGTTTCTTTTCACAGCCTGAATTAAAACTTTTGGCTCAACACCGTAGAGCTTGGCAAGATCATGACTCAGCATAACTTTGCTCCCGCG
The DNA here is from genome assembly GCA_964498705.1 of uncultured Bdellovibrio sp. GTDB lineage: Bacteria > Bdellovibrionota > Bdellovibrionia > Bdellovibrionales > Bdellovibrionaceae > UBA2316. Next base: position 18,345 of record CAZCHT010000070.1, read on the forward strand.
AATAAAGTAAATATGTTCCTGGATTCACTCAGTTTGAATTATTTTGCTCATATGAGGAGTCAGTTCAAATACTAAACCACAATAAAATCATATTTACACAGAACAGAAATACTTAAGCATCCGATCTTTGAATAATTCTCCAGGGTTTAAAGTAGCTTGGAGCCGATGATTAAAATCTAGCGCTTTCACTTTCTGAAAACCAACCTCACCGGATAGCAGATGATAAGCGATTAAAAGGTTATTCTGACTATAAAGCTCACAGGGTGGTACTAATTCGATGATCAAATCCATTACTTTTCTGATCGCGGCCCGTCTATGCAACGTTTTTCGTTACCTATCTTTGAGCAATGAGTCTTTGTCACATCATCATTCGGTAAGCACTGGCCAATGACCGCACAGATGCCACCTTCAGTTTTTTGCCACGAGGGAGTCATATTATAGGCTTTTAAATATTTTGAGTTAATAGCTTTCTTCGTGGTACCACAGCAGTGTCGGTGGGATACAATAACGCACTCGGTGTCCTTTTCACAGACATCGATATCTGCTGGTATCGGCAATGGTTCCTTTTTATGATCTGCCCCAAAGACGACATCCGAGAAAAGAAACAAAAGACTAACAAAAAAAGTTTTCATTTTATAAGCTTACCTAAAAGACGTTCACTGGCAAGCAATCACGCCGGGGGCGCCTAGCCGCAGCCGAGTTTTTGGCTTCGCCTTCGCGGGTTACTTTCGAATTGTTAGTTTATTAGTAAAGTTTGCAATCGGTCGCGACGTATTCAATCGCTAAATCGGAGGCAGTTGACGGCTGGAACTTGATGCTCGCGGCTAGTCCCCACACGCCGTAGGGTTCGGAATAGTTAATTTCTGATCTTGAATCTGCCAACTCGGTTTCTGTTCCGTCTTGGTTTACTTGAACTGCGGGGCCTGTTGGTTGGAAGTTCATTACGAAATGAGAGCGGCTGCCGATGTATTCTGGTTGTTTGAATCTTAGAGTTGGTTGACCGTCGACTACGACTTCCATAATTGATGAGTATTTGTCTGAACCTAGATTAAACAAATCAAATGTGATTCTGGCTTCTCCATAGAGCGTGGGTACGTGGTCTGTTGTGCATGTTAGGCGCAGTTCTGGTGCTGGCACATTGGCAAATAGAGCTGAACCGGTTAATAGTAGTGTGATTAGTAGTTTTATGTGGGTACCCCTTTTTATAGTGAATCTTTTAAAATTTCGTTCGAACGTTTTTTCAAGTAGATGCCGGCCATGTATTGAATAATGACCAGGGCTACGACAATTACGGCTACTGCGATGTAGAAGGCATCCTTCAGATTGAACGAGTAGTCAGAATCAAACGTATACTTTAAAGTTAGATAGCTCATCAAAAAACTAAATGAAATGCCCAATATGACGGAAAATATAACGATCGTGCCATACTCAAACAGTAAGTTCATATTAATGGAATGATTTGGTGAGCCCAGGATTTTAAATAGATTGATCTCCCACTTGCGATCTTGCAGCTGAATCGATATTAACGAAATCAAAACAATAAAGCCGGTAATTAGAGATAAGTAGGCCATCAATTCTAGTGACAGTGTCATTTGATCCGAGACTTTCAGCAAATCTTTAATCAGCTGCCGAACATCGATGACTGATACATTGGGTAGGGCTTTGGCAACTTGTGAAATAATCGACGCGACTTCGGTGTCGTTTAATCCATTGACGATACCAATACTGGTCTTCGGGGCATCATCTAAAACGCCTGCTGCAAACGAGATGAAAAAGTTGGGTTGAAAGCTGGCCCACTTGATTTTCCTAAAGTTTACGACCTTGCCCTTAATTTCGACGCCTTGAATATCAAACTCAATGATATCCCCCAATTTAATACCCATGCGCTGCGCGTATTTTTCCTCGAGTGATAAGCCGGGAACTTCGCCTTTGTAATCACCGAGCGGTATGCCTGCAACTAATGTTTCCGACGTAGACAATTTATTCCGGTAGGTCAGATTCACGCCGCGATTTCTAAATCGAGCGTCACGTTCTTCTTCTCGTGTTTTAAATGCATTGAAATCGACTTTGCGTTCATATGGTACATCGTTGATTTTCAATATTCGACTACGAACGATCGGTGAGAGCTGCGAGATTTCTTTGTTGTTTTGTTTTACTATTCCTTTTAACGGGTCTACTTGTTCATCCTGGATATCAAACAGAAACAACGATGGCAGGTTACTACCATTAGTTAGAAACTCATTTTTTAGCGAATACTTCAGCTGAGGAAGTAAATTCAATAATAAAATAGCCGTCCCAATTGTGGAAAACAGTACGAGTGCTGTGGATTTCCGTCGTTGCAATGATTTGACAGCATATTTGTAAACCCAAAACCGAATGGGCAGCGAGCCTAGCAAATAAATCAAACCGTTGCCGACCCCAAAGAATAAAACAGCAAGTCCCGCGATAGATCCGATGAATATAGATGTCATCATCACGGATTTAGTCAGAAATAAAGTCAGGAATCCCATCAAGCAAAGGGCCGCTAAGAACGTTAGGAAGTTTTTGGATGGATTTAAGATCTGACTTTGTTCTTCCTTAAACAAAATCCCAGGAGGTACGCGATTCAAAGATTGAATATACGGACCTACGACAATCAGGCTGGCAATGAACGTTAAAACTAAAGTTAGCCCAACTACATACAACGGAATATGCACGTTCAGTTCTTGAGTCACTAGTGAGCTAATAATCCATTGTAAGAAGGGTATGAACGCTATCGAGCCCAAATAAGAAAATCCGCATACGAGCAAACTCAGAACAAACAACTGCAAGATATAGATTTTTAGTAGTGAAGTGTACTCTAAACCCAGGGTTTTAAAAATAGCAAAATCCTTGGTCTTTTTGCGAGCAAAGACTTGGTACAAGTAACTAGCGCCTAAACCCGCTAATAAAATCGCCACAAGGGCTACTAGATTAAGAAAGTCTGTTAGGAAACCTAACTGACGAGCCGAATCTTCCGAGGCTGTCGTTGGTGTATCGATTTGAACGGCGGGATCGCTGATAACAGTGAATAGATCTTTTTGAATACTGGCGGCGGAGTCTACCGAAAATTGATAAAGATAGGCCTCGGTAAATGTACTGCCGAATGAAAGCAGTTTTGATTTCTCTAGCCAGGCACTGTCGATAAAGATTCTAGGTGCTAAACTGGCTAAGCGAAACGTTTGCGTTCCGTCTTTGTTAATAAAGTCATCGATCGTTAATTCTAAGCTCCCCAATTTGAGTGTCGAGCCTACATCTATATTCAAAATACCTTTTAGTTCCGGATAAGCCCAAATTTTTGCTGAATTGAAAATAGATTTTTCAGAATCGCGTTTGATCGTTGATTTGGTTAAAGCCAGTTCGCCATACAGGGGATACAAGTTGTCGATCGCTTTAACTAAAACCAAGTGACTGCGATCGCCTTGAGAAACCATCGCAAAAAACTCTGTTACTTTTGTCCTCTTAAACTGAATATTTTTAGATTTTAAATAGTCTTCAGCTTTCTGTACATCCGTTTCGGCAATTTTTTTACGAGCACTGATCGCTAGGTCGGCAGATAAAATTTGTTTCGAATTGGCTTTCGCGTTTTCTTCAATTGCATTTTGAAATGATAGAACTGTTGTAAATCCGATAAATCCAAATGCCAGATTCAAAACGAAAATCAGACTCCAGCGCCATTTATTGGCTAGTTCTTTTAGGGCTAATTTGATAATCATAATTTCTCAAATCGGCCTTGGCTCAGTCGGTAAACAACATCACAGCGCGATGCTAGTTGTTCGTTATGAGTTACAAGTAATGTCGTCGTATTAAATTTAGATGTGATATCGAAAAATAAATTCATAACTTTTAAGCCGGTTTCTTGATCCAGGTTTCCGCTGGGTTCATCAGCAAGCAAAAGATTCGGTGTCGTGATCAGCGCGCGAGCCATTGCCACGCGCTGTGATTCTCCGCCGCTCAATTGGTAAGGAAAATGATGAGCGCGATCTTTTAAGCCGACTTCACCAAGCAGAGCTAATGCTTTCTCTTCAGCTTGTTTTTCTTTGACACCAAGGATCTCTAGCGGAAGCATCACATTTTCTACGGCGGTTAAATGGCCAACCAGGTGATACTGCTGAAAAACGATACTGATATTTTTAGCACGGAACTGTGTCCATTCTTTTTCTGATAATTTTGTAGTACTGACACCGTTGATGCGAATGTCACCAGAATCTGGAAAATCTAATCCTGACATCAAACTTAAGAACGTCGATTTACCACTGCCAGATTGCCCAAGGATGCCGACCTTTTCGCCTTTCTTTACCTGCAAATTTAGATTTTTTAGAATATCGATATCATTTTCATTTTGCTTAAAACTCTTCTTCAGATTTTCAACTTGGATCATGGGTGTTTCCTTCGGGGTATAAGAACTAGTTCAGATATTTTTTTAGAAAAGCGTAAATTCCGTCTGCAATAATTTGATGACCTTTTTCATTTGGATGAATACCGTCGGATAGATTCAGTTCAGTTTTACCAGCCACTTTTTCTAAAAGGAACGGCATCAATGGAATTTTATTTTCTTTGGCGACTTCACCGAATACTTTTTTAAATTTTTCTGAATAGTCTTTGCCATAATTGGGTGGAACATAAAGTTCTGCTATTACTGTTTTAACTTTGGCATCGTTTAATATTTTAACAGTTTCATTTAAGCTTTTTTTGACGCTATCGACGGGTAGTCCGCGCAAGCCATCGTTTGCACCGAGCACTACGACCACTAAACTTGGTTTGTCTTTGGCTTTAAGTAGCCACTTAGCACGACCTGGGCCCGATGCCGAAGTGGAACCACTGATGCCTGAATTGATAACTTTCCATTCCATTTTGTCGGCGGTGATTTTTTTCTGAATTAAATTTGAGTACGCAGATTCTTGATCTACCCCGTAACCCTCTGTCAGTGAGTCTCCTAGGAAGACGACAGATTTTTCGGCAGACAAAGCAGTTGATAAGGAAAGGATTTGAAATAAGAAAATACTAAAAAGAGCTTTGAGCATTATCGTTCTCCAGAAAAAAAAAGACCTTTGATTATTCTAAAGTTCCGTTAGGAGTTTAGCAAAATCAAAGGTCAAATTAGTTAGAAAACAATACTAACATTAGATAGTAGAGTGATTAACCTCGGCCGCCACCGCGTCCGCCGCCACCACCGAAACCACCACGGCCTCCGCCGCCGCCTCCGCCACCACGACCACCGCCGCCGAAGCCACCACCGCGACCTCCGCCACCGCCACGAGGACGATCTTCTTGTGGACGAGCTTCTGAAACGTTCATGTTACGACCGTTAAGGTCTTGTCCATTTAGTTTCTCGATAGCTTGATCAGCATCAGAATCTGACGACATCTCAACAAAGCCAAAGCCTTTTGAGCGGCCAGTTTCACGGTCCATGATGATTTTTGCTGAATCTACTGCGCCAAATTGTGCGAAAGTAGAATTCAATAATTCATCGCTCACCGAAAATGCTAAATTACCTACATAAATCTTTTTTCCCATAGTTCCTCCTTTTCAAAAACAAAACTAATTGGGTTATTAACCCGCAGGAACCATGGTGCGCTTAAACAAAGACACTTAAGTAACGCGGACAGAATTCAGACTAGTATAATAAAAAAAATAAGTAAACCCAAAATCTCAAATTAGAG